>NZ_KB913029.1:3842876-4174332 GCF_000384115.1 Sporichthya polymorpha DSM 43042 | reverse complement strand
CGGTCTGATCCACGGCCTCCGGATCGACCACCCGGACGGTCTCGCCGACCCGACCGGCTATCTGACGAAGCTTCAGGAGCTCACCGGCGGCTGCTGGGTCGTCGTGGAGAAGATCCTCGAGGCCGAGGAGGAACTCCCCCGCGACTGGGCGTGCGCCGGCACGACCGGCTACGACGCGCTGCTGCGCGCAGGGGGCGTGTTCGCCGACCCGAACGGCCTGCAGGCTCTGACCGAGGTCTGGGGTCGGCTGATCACGGCCGAGGGCGACGAGGACGCCGCCCCGTACCCCGCGGTGGTCGAGGACGCGAAGCGGACGATCGTCCGCGACCACCTCTACGCCGAGGTGGAGCGGCTGGTCTCGCTGCTCGCCGACATCTGCCACGACGACATCAACCTCCGCGACCACACCCGCCGCGGCCTGCACGAGTCCCTCGTCGAGCTGCTCGTGGCCATGGGCGTCTACCGCGCGTACGTCCCCGTCGGCGGCCCGGCGCCGGAGGTCTCGGAGCGACAGCTGGAGGCGGCCGCTGCGGTCGCGATCCAGAACCTGCCCGAGGAACGGCACGCCACCGTCGAGCTGATCCGCGACCTCGCCCTCGCGCGCCGCGGCCGCGACGTGCGCCGCGACGAGTTTGTCGTCCGCTTCCAGCAGACGACCGGCCCGGTGATGGCGAAGGGCGTCGAGGACACGGCGTTCTACCGTTGGTACCCGCTCGGCTTCGCCAACGAGGTCGGCGGCACGCCCGACCGCGCCGGCGTCGAGCCCGCGGAGTTCCACGCGTTCTGCGCGCGCCTTGCGGCCGACTGGCCGGAGACGATGACCACGCTCTCGACGCACGACACCAAGCGCGGTGAGGACGTGCGGGCCCGCCTCGCGGTGCTCACCGAGATCCCCGAGGAGTGGGGCCGCGCGGTCACTGCCTGGCGGGCGATCGCCGCGGCGTACCGCTCCTGGGAGGGCTGGCCCGACCCGGCGACCGACTACCTCCTCTGGCAGACCCTGGTCGGGGCCTGGCCGATCTCGGCCGACCGCCTCGTCGCCTATCTGGAGAAAGCAACCCGGGAGGCGAAGCTCCACACCTCGTGGACCTCCCCCGACGCAGACTACGACGCCGGGGTGAAGGCGTTCGCCCAGGGCGTCTGCGCCGACGAGAACCTGCGTGCCGCGATCGAGGCGTTCGTCGGGATGATCGCCCCGCACGCCCGCGCGGTGAGCCTGGGTCAGAAGCTCGTGCAGCTCACGATGCCGGGCGTCCCCGACGTCTACCAGGGCGCCGAGTTCGAGACGCTCACGCTCGTCGACCCCGACAACCGACAGCCCGTCGACATCGACGCCCGCCGCGCGGTCCTCGCCGAGCTCGACGCCGGGAACCCGCCGAAGGACCTCGACGCGGAGAAGCTGCTCGTTACCTCGCGTGCGCTGCGCGTGCGCCGCGAGCACCCCGAGTGGTTCGGGCCGGGCGCGCAGTACACGCCGCTCGACACCCCCGACCACATCCTGGGGTACCTGCGCTCGTCCGGCGGCCCGGGCGGAGCGCTGGTCCTGGCGCTGCGGCTCACCGTTGCCCTCGAGCGCTCCGGCGGTCTCGGCGACACCGCGATCAGCCTCCCGCCGGGAACCTGGACCGACGCCCTGACCGGGCGTCAGTTCACCGGCATCGTGCGGTGCGCCGAGCTGCTGACCGATCTCCCGGTCGCGCTGCTCGTCAGCGGTTAGAGCTTCGAGACGTCGAGGAGCCGGTCGGGGCGGCCGTCGGGGTCGGTCCGGCTCACCCAGTCCGACGACGCGGCGGCGAGCAGGGCCGCGCGAACCTGGGCGGGCGTCGCCGACGGGTGCGCGGCGCGGTAGATCGCGGCGGCGCCGGCGACGTGCGCCGCGGCCTGCGAGGTGCCGGTGAGCTCGACGTAGCGGCCGCCGTGCCAGGTGGACAGGATGCAGACTCCCGGCGCGATCAGGTCGACGTCCTCGCCGTAGTTGGAGAACTCGGCGAACTCGTCGTCCTCGCCCAGACAGTCCAGCGGCTGCGGGTTGGTCCCGAGACCGCCGGGCTTGCCGTCGTAGTCGGCCAGGGCGGAGACCGTGACCACCTCGGCGTAGGAGGCGGGGCTGTAGTCCTCGGCGTCGGCGGAGGCGTTGCCGGCCGCGACGGTGTACGTGACGCCCGCGGCCACCGACCCGCAGATCGCCTCGTGCAGGGCGCCGTCCCGGCAGCCGAGGTCGGGGTCGAGGCCGCTCAGACTCATGTTCGCCACGTCGATGGTGCCCGCGTTGGCGGTGACCCACTCGATCCCGCAGATCAGGGTGCCGAGGCTGCCGTTGCCGGCGGAGTCGAGGACGCGCACCGCCCACAGCCGCGCTCCCGGCGCGACGCCCACGACGCCGACGCCGTTGTCCCGCGCCGCCGCGATGCCGGCGATGTGGGTGCCGTGACCGCGGGGGTCGTCGTAGCCGGCGGGGTCGGTGGACGGCTCGGACGGGGACGTCCCGAGCAGCGCACCGTCCGAGACGCAGTCGACGCCGCCGACCACGTGAAGGTCCGGGTGGTCGACGTCGATGCCGGTGTCGAGGATCGCGATGTCGGCGTCCACGTCGCCGGCGCCGTCTCCGGCCTGGGTCTGGCTGCTCGGGGCGCCGACGCGCGCGATGCCCGGCGGCAGCAGCTGGGAGGCTGCGCTGACGCGGCGGTCGAGCGTCACGGTGCGCACCCGCGGGTCGGCGGCCACCCGGCGGGCCAGGGCGGCCGTCATGCGAGCGCTGTAGCCCCGCAGGGCGCGGGTGAAGACACGGTCGACCGTGACGCCGAACTCGGCGTGCTCGGCGGCGACCGCGGCCGGCTCGCCCTCGGCGAGGCTGACCAGGTAGGCGTCCGGGATGACCGTGGTGTCGGCGGGGGCGCTCAGGCGGAGCTTGGTCTCGGGCGCAGCGGCGCGGGACGCCTCCGACGTGGCCGGTGAGGCCTGCAGCGCGACGGCACCGAGCAGCCCGACGACGGCGAGCGCGGCCACGCCCAGCGCCGCGCGGCGTGTGCGCCGCTCGCTGCCCAGCACCCGGACCGGCCTCCCCGTCGCCCCGCCCAAACCGGACAAAACCTCATGTTTGTCCCGATCCGGTCGATTATTGCGGGAACTGGGCCCCGGATGTGGGCGATTCGACCAGTCGGGTGGGGTTTCCCGGGGCGGCGATTGCGACAGGGTTCGGGCATGGTGCGCGGTATGGAGGGGTGGCCGGTCTGGGCGCCCGGGGCGGAGACCGTCGAGCTCGAGCGAAACGGGGCGCGGCACGCCATGCGCCGCGGCGAGGACGGGTGGTGGACCGCCCCGGACGTGCCCGTCGAGCACGGGGCCGACTACGGGTACGTCGTCGACGGCGACGGGCCGTTCCCGGACCCCCGGTCGCGCTGGCAGCCGGCCGGCGTCCACGGGCTGAGCCGGGTCGTCGACCACGACCGCTTCGACTGGACCGACGCGAGCTGGCCCGGCCGGGGGCTGCCCGGGTCCGTCACGTACGAGCTGCACGTCGGCACGTTCACCTCGGGGCGGACGTTCGAGGCCGCGATCGAGCGCCTGGACCACCTGGTCGAGCTCGGCATCGACCTGGTCGAGGTTCTGCCCGTCGCCGCCTTCCCCGGCCGGCACGGCTGGGGCTACGACGGCGTCGCCCTGTACGCGGTGCACGACGCCTACGGCGGCCCGGAGGGGCTCAAGCGCTTCGTCGACGCCTGCCACGCCCGTGGCCTCGGCGTCATGCTCGACGTCGTCTACAACCACCTCGGCCCGAGCGGGAACTACCTCTCCAGCTTCGGTCCGTACTTCACCGACAAGCACCACACACCCTGGGGCGCCGCGGTCAATCTCGACGACGCGGGCAGCGACGAGGTGCGCCGGTTCATCATCGACAGCGCGCTCGCCTGGCTCCGGGACTACCACGTCGACGGTCTGCGGCTCGACGCCGTGCACGCGCTCGCCGACGACCGGGCGACGCACCTGCTGACGGAGCTTCAGCTCGCGGTCGACGAGCTGGCCGCGGAGACGGGGAAGCCGCTGTTCCTGGTCGCGGAGTCGGACCGCAACGACCCGCGGACCGTCACCCCGATCGAGGCGGGCGGGATCGGCCTGACCGGGCAGTGGGCCGACGACATCCACCATGCGTTGCACGCGCTGCTCTCCGGCGAGCGGCAGGGCTACTACGTCGACTTCGGGTCCTACGAGTGCCTCGCGAAGACGCTGACCGAGGCGTTCTTCCACGCGGGGACCTACTCGACGTTCCGGGGCCGGACGCACGGCGCGCCCGTCGACCGTTCCCGGATCCCCGGGCACGCCTTCGTCACCTACCTGCAGAACCACGACCAGGTCGGCAACCGCGCGACCGGCGACCGGCTCTCGGCGTCGGTCTCCCCCGGCCGGATGGCGATCGGCGCGGCGCTCGTCCTCGGTTCGGCGTTCTCCCCCATGGTGTTCATGGGCGAGGAGTGGTCGGCGTCCACGCCGTGGCAGTACTTCACGGACCATCAGGAGCCCGAGCTCGCCGACGCCGTCCGTGAGGGCCGGCGCAACGAGTTCGCCTCGCACGGCTGGGACCGCGACGACATCCCGGACCCGCAGGACACCGCGACCGTCGAGGCTTCGACCCTGGACTGGGCGGAGCTCGACAAGGAGCCCCACGCGACGATGCTGCGTTGGTACCGGGACCTGATCGCGCTGCGCCGGGCCCACCCGGAGCTGAGGGACCCACGGCTCGACGCCGTCCACGTCGAGTACGACGCCGACGCCCAGTGGCTCGTGATGCACCGCGGCCGTATCCGGGTCGTCACGAACCTTGCGGACGCCCCGCAGACCGTGCCGCTCGACGCACCGGCCGGCGAGGTCCTGCTCGCGTGGTCGGAGGCGGAGCCGCAGGATTCGGCCGTGGCACTCGGAGCCGAGTCCGCGGCCCTCGTTACGGTGCGGGAGTGATCTCTGCCGTAACCCCCGGCCCCGAGCTCGACGTCGAGGCCCTCGCCGCCGCGTACGCCTACCCCTCCGAGATGCCGCGCGGCCGCTGGCTGCGCGCCAACATGGTCGGCACCGCCGACGGCGCGGCGATGGGCGGCAGCGGCGTCACCCGGCAGATCTCGAACCCCAACGACCTCGGCCTGCTGCTCCTGCTGCGCTCGCTCTCCGACGTCGTCCTCGTGGGCCCGCGGACGGTCCGCGCCGAGAGCTACGGGCCCGCGCGTACCCGCGCGGACCACGCCGTCGTCCGCGGCGACCGGCCCCCGCCGCCGATCGCGGTCATGACATCGAGCCTCGACCTGGATTTCACCACGTCGCTGTTCACCGAGCCCGCGGTCCCGACGATCGTCTTCACCGCCGAGACCGCCCCGGCCGAGGCGCTCGCCGCCGCGCGCAAGGTGGCCGACGTCGTCATCGTCGGGGAGGACTCGGTCCCGCTGCCCGCGGTCGTGGACCACCTCGTCGACCGCGGCCACGCCCGCCTGCTCTGCGAGGGCGGGCCCGGAATCCTCGCGAGCATGGCCGCCGACGGGCTCCTCGACGAGCTCTGCCTGGCGCTGTCCCCGATCCTCGCCGGCGGCCGCGCCGGCCGCATCATGCGCGGCCCCGACCTCGGCGGCGGCCTCCCCCTGACCCTCGCCCACACCCTCACCGACTCCGACGGGTTCCTGTTCCTCCGCTACCTCGTCCAGAACGCTTAGGCGGAAAGCACCCGACCGGCGGCCCCGCTACTGCGGGATGACGCGACCGGCGAAGACCTCGTCGAGGTCGAAGTTCACCGGCTCCTCGAGCTGGGCGTAGGTGCAGGACTCGGGCTCACGGTCGGGGCGCCAGCGGACGAACTGCGCCGTGTGCCGGAACCGGACGCCCTCCATGTGGTCGTAGCGGACCTCGACGACGAGCTCCGGGCGCAGCGGGACGAACGAGAGGTCCTTCTGCGCGTTCCAGCGGCTCCCGGCGGCGGCCTCGGGGGTGCGGGTGCCGGCCTCGGTCTGGGCCCAGTTCCACGGGTGGTCGTCGAACTCGGTGACGAACTCCTGAAGCAGCTCGAACAGTTCCTTGCGCTTGGCCATCGGGAACGCGCCGATGACGCCGACGCTGGCGAGCCGGCCCTCGTCGTCGTAGAGCCCGAGCAGCAGCGACCCGACCGCATCCGGGCCCGACTTGTGGACGCGATACCCGGCGACGACGCAGTCCGCGGTGCGGTCGTGCTTGATCTTGAACATCGTCCGCTTGTCCGGCTGGTAAGTGCCGGTCGCGGGCTTGGCCATGACGCCGTCGAGCCCGGCGCCCTCGAACTGCGTGAACCACTGCGCGGCCTCGGCCGGGTCACGGGTGGCGGGCGTCAGGTGGATCGGCGCCTTCACCCCGGTTAGGGCCTCCTCCAGCGCGGCACGGCGCTCGGCGAACGGCCGGCCGGTGAAGTCCTCGTCGCCGAGGGCGAGCAGGTCGAAGGCGACGAAGCGGGCCGGCGTCTGCTCGGCCAGCAGCTTCACCCGGCTCGCGGCGGGGTGGATGCGCTGCAACAGCGCCTCGAAGTCGAGGCGGACCCCGGCCTCGTCGGGGATGACGATCTCCCCGTCGAGCACGATCCGCTCCGGCAGCCCCGCAGTGAAGGCCTCGACCAGCTCCGGGAAGTACCGGGTCATCGGCTTGGTGTTCCGGCTGCCGATCTCGACCTCGTCGCCGTCGCGGTAGACGATCGCCCGGAAACCGTCCCATTTCGGTTCATACAGGAAATCCCCCGCCGGGATCTCCGGCACGGACTTCGCGAGCATGGGGGCGACCGGCGGCAGCACGGGAAGATCCACGGTGCCGAGTATCTCGGTGGCCGGCCCGGTCGGCCGAGGCGGCGTACCCGGGAGGGCGGTATGGTCCTGGTATGCTCACCAAACCAGGGGCGAAGACGCAGGTCACCATCCGGGTGAGCGCGGAGTTGGTCGCGTTCGTGGACGATCTCGTCGCAAACGGCGACGTCGCGTCCCGCGCCGCCTACTTCGACCGGGCGGGCGAGCGGGAGCGTCGGCACTGGTTGGCCCTGAACGACCTCCGCATCCTCGAACAGGACCGTCTCGAACAGGACCGGGCGGACACCGGCGACCTGGGCGATCTGGCGGCCTGGGCCGCGAAACAGGCGACGGACCTGGACTGATGCGTGCCCTGGTGTGGGTCCACCTGGACAAGGTTCGGCCTGCGGTGGTCCTCACGCGCGAGACCGTGCTCCCGCGGATGGCCAACATCACCGTCGCCCCGGTCATCAGCACGATCCGAGGGCTCAGCACGGAGGTGCTGGTCGGCCCGGAGAACGGCCTGGATCACGAGTGCGTGATCAGCTGCGACAACATCACCACGGTCCCGACCTCCGCCGTCCAGGGCCGAATCGGCTATCTGATGGCAGATCAGGAAGATCGACTCGCCGACGCGATCAATCTGGCCTTCGACGTGTACCCCTCCTCGGGCGTGAGGTGAGGACATACTGGACGCGGCGGGGCGATCTCCGCTGATCCGCGTAATCGGGAGGGCATGACGTGCAGGGCTTTCGCGTGACAGGTGCCGTGGGCATCGCCGGCCTGGCCGCCGCGGTGACGGCGGCGCTGCTCCCGGTGGGCACGGACGCCCGCGCGGACTCCACCGGCAGCCCCGTCGAGTACGTGACGCTGTTCGCCGGCACCGACGCGAAGTCCCGGGACGCGGCGCGCGACGCGATCGAGGCCGCGGGCGGGCGGATCCTGTCGGAGAACGAGGCGATCGGCACCGCGCTGGTCCGCACCGACCGGACGCAGTTCCGCGCGCTGGTGCGCCGCGGCGGCGCGGTCCTCGGCGCGGTGCCCAACCGCGTCATCGGCCAGGCCCCGGAGCTCACCCGCACCCGCGACGTCGTTGAGCGCCTCTCCCCCGCCGACCGCGCCGAGGCCACCAAGCGCTTCCGCGCGGCGGCCCCGAAGCAGACGCATCGCGCCGCGGCCGTCGCCGGCGCCGAGCCCCTCGCCGACCTGCAGTGGAACATGCAGATGATCGGCGCGACCCCGACCGGCTCCTACGCCTCCGAGCTCGGCGACAAGCGCGTCCGCGTCGGGGTCATGGACACCGGCATCGACGGCTCGCACCCCGACCTCGCGCCGAACTTCGACGCGCGCCTGTCGAAGAACTTCACCACCGACATCCCCGAGGCCGACGGTCCGTGTGAAGTGACGACCTGTCAGGACCCGGCCGACGTCGACGACAACGGCCACGGCACCCACGTCGCCGGCATCATCGGCGCGGCGATCAACGGCGTCGGCATCGCGGGCGTCGCGCCCGAGGTCACGCTGGTCAACGTCCGCGCCGGGCAGGACTCCGGGTTCTTCTTCCTGCAGTCCGTGACCGACGCGCTGACGTACTCGGCGGACATCGGCCTCGACGTCGTCAACATGAGCTTCTACGTCGACCCGTGGCTCTACAACTGCACGGCCAACCCCACCGACTCGCCCGAGGAGCAGGAGCAGCAGCGCCTGACGGTCGAGGCCGTCCAGCGCGCCGCCGACTATGCACGCGGGCACGGCGTGACGCTCGTCGGCGCGCTCGGCAACGAGAGCACCGACCTCGGCAAGGTCGACGCCGACGACTCGAGCCCGAACTTCCCCGAGGGCAACGAGCGCGAGCGCGTCGTCGACAACTCCTGCCTGACGGTGCCGGCCGAGACGACCGGCGTTCTCTCCGTCGCCGCCCTCGGCCCGTCCGGCCGCAAGGCGTACTACTCGAACTACGGCACCGAGCAGAACGACATCTCCGCCCCCGGTGGCGACGCGTTCGACACCCCGGACTTCAAGGTCGACCCGAAGGGCCAGGTCCTCTCCGCCTACCCCGAGGCCCTCGGCCGCGCGGAGGGTGAGATCGACTCCAGCGGCGAGCCGACCTCCCCGTTCACCGTCAAGGACTGCTCGGGCGACGTCTGCGCGTACTACCAGTACCTGCAGGGCACCTCGATGGCCGCACCGCACGTGGCCGGCGTCGCGGCGCTGGTGATCAGCCGCCTCGGCTTCCCGCAGGGTCCCGGCTTCGGCCTCGACCCGGGCATCACCGAGAGCGTCCTGTTCCGGACCGCGACCGCGCAGTCCTGTCCGAACCCGCCGGACTACGCGTACACCGTCAACGGCGCGAGCGGAACCCGCGAGTTCACCCACACCTGCGAGACGACGAACTCCAGCAACGGGTTCTACGGCCGCGGCGTCGTCAACGCTCTCGCCGCCGCGAACCTGCTCCCGCTCGCGGATCTGACGGCCCCTCCGCGGTAGCCCTCAGTCCTCCGCGTCGGGCTCCTTCTTCGCCCGGCTCGGCTGGACCCGCTTGGGCTCGCCGGCCATCTTGGGGTACTCGGGCGGGTAGGGCATGTCGGTCAGGCCGTGGTCCCGCTCGTCGCGTTCGTACCACTCCAGCAGCGGGGTGAGGTCGTGGGCGACGTCGTCGATCGCGGCGTGGAGGTCGCCCTGCTCGGCGAACCGCGCCGGCATGGTGCGGACCGTGAAGTCGGCCGGGCTCACCGACGGCAGCTCGTCCCAGGTCACCGGCGCCGAGACCGGCGCGTGGGCGAACGGGCGGATCGAGTACGCCGAGGCGATCGTCCGGTCGCGGGCGTTCTGGTTGTAGTCGATGAAGATCGTCTCGCCCCGCTCCTCCTTCCACCACTTGGTGGTGACGCGGCCGGGCAGGCGGCGCTCGAGCTCGCGGCCGAAGGCGATCGCGGCGTGCCGGACGTCGGTGAACGACCACCGCGGCTCGATGCGGACGTAGATGTGGATCCCCCGCCCGCCCGAGGTCTTCGGGAACCCGACCCAGCCGAGGTCCGCGAGCACCTCGCGGGCGCAGCCGGCGACCTCGACCGCGTCGGCGAAGTCGGTCCCGGGCTGCGGGTCGAGGTCGATGCGGAGCTCGTCCGGGTGGTCGACGTCGAAGCGGCGCACCGGCCACGGGTGGAAGGTGATGGTTCCCAGGTTCGCGCAGTACGCCACGGTCGCGGGCTCGGTCGGGCAGATCTCGTCCGCGGTCCGGCCGGAGGGGAACGCGATCTCGGCGGTCACGACCCACTCGGGAGCGCCCTTGGGCACGCGCTTCTGGTAGAACGCGTCGGCCCCGCGCGGGTCGGCGCGCGTGGCCCGCTTCGCGCCCTCGAAGACCCCGCCCGGCCAGCGCTCGAGCGTCGTGGGCCGGTCCCCCAGCGCGCGCAGGATCCCCTCGGAGACCGCCAGGTAGTACTCGACCATCTCGCGCTTGGTGATCCCGACGGCCGGGAAGTAGACCTTGTCGGGGTTGGTGAGCTTGACCAGCCGCTCCCCGACCTCCAGCTCCACGAAGGGCGATGCCATGATCCGCACGCTATGTCACAACCCGGTAAGGACCGGTCGGGAAACACCCGGGCAGGCGGATCGGTTGGAGTGGACATGACGACTTCGAAGCAGTACCCCGTCACCAAGACCGAGGCCGAGTGGCGCGAGCAGCTCAGCCCCGAGGAGTACCACGTCCTGCGCGAGGCCGGCACCGAGCGGCCCTGGTCCGGTGAGTACAACGACACCAAGACCGTCGGCATCTACACCTGCCGCGCCTGCGGGGCGGAGCTGTTCCGCTCCGAGACCAAGTTCGACTCGCACTGCGGCTGGCCGTCGTTCTACGACCCGGCGGACTCCGACGCGGTCGAGGAGATCGAGGACCGCTCCCACGGCATGGTCCGCACCGAGGTCCGGTGCAAGAACTGCGGCGGCCACCTCGGCCACGTCTTCCCCGACGGGTACGACCAGCCGACCGGCCTCCGCTACTGCATCAACTCGCTCTCGATCCGGCTCGAGCCGGCCGAGTAGCGGCGCAACTTCTCCTGCGCGGCGCGCCCTTCCCGACCCCGGGATGGGCGCGCAACGCCGGAGAAGATGGTTACGGCAGGGCGGCGACGAGGTCCGCGGGCTCGCGGCGACGGCCGGTGTAGAACGGCGTCTCGTGCTTCGTGTACAGCCGCGCCTCGCTGCCGCGGAGGTGGCGCATCAGGTCGACGATGCGGTGCAGCTCGTCGGCCTCGAACGCGAGCATCCACTCGTAGTCGCCGAGCGCGAAGGCCGGGACCGTGTTGGCCCGGACGTCCGGGTACTCGCGGGCCATGCGGCCGTGCTCGGCGAGCATCCCGCGGCGCTTGTCGTCCTCGAGCAGGTACCACTCGAGCGTGCGGACGAACGGGTACACGCAGACGTAGTCGCGCGCCCGCTCGTCGGCGAGGAACGCCGGGATGTGGCTCTTGTTGAACTCCGCCGGCCGGTGCAGCGCCAGCTGCGACCAGACCGGGTCGCAGGCGCGGCCCAGCGCGGTGCGGCGGAACTCCGAGTAGGCCTGCTGCAGGTCGTCGGAGTTCTCGGCGTGCCACCAGATCATCAGGTCGGCGTCGGCCTTGAGGCCGCTGACGTCGTAGAGCCCGCGGACGACGACGTCCTTGGCCGCCAGCTGGTCGAGGAGGGCGACGAACTCCTCCGTCAGCGCCGTCCGGTCGGTCTCGCCGAGCGGGCGCGCGACCCGAAAGACCGACCACATCGTGTAGCGGATGACCTCGTTGAGCTCGCGGGCGGACATCTCCGACCGCGGACGCTCGCTCGCCGTGGGATTCGCCGTGGGATTCGCCGTGGGGTTGGACGCGGGGGTCTCGGGGGCGCTCATGCTTCCATTGTGCCGCCGGGCCGAACCGCGCCGACAATCCGCTCCGCCGCCAGGCGGGCCGTGGCCACGCACGCGGCGATGCCGACACCGTCGTAGGCCGCCCCGCAGACCGCGAGGCCGGGGACGGCGTCGACGGCCGCCCGGATGCGCCGCACCCGGTCCAGGTGCCCCACCGTGTACTGCGGCAGCGCACCGCCCCACCGCTGCACGGCGGCGTCGACCGGCGAGCCGGCCAGGCCCGTCGCGTGCGCGACGTCGACGGCGACGCCGTGGATCAGGTCCTCGTCGTCCCGCTGGAGGTCCGCCTCCTCGCCGAGGCGGCCGATCGAGGCGCGCAGGACGGTCCCGGAGCCCGCGCGGGCCGCGGCCTGCGCCGTCCACTCCCATTTGAGCGAGGAGACCGTGACGGCCTTGATCAGCCGCCGGTCGACGGCCGGGACGAGGAACCCGCTGCCGGCCAGCGGCGGCTCCCCCGCGCTCGGCGGGTACACCAGGGTCACGATCGCCATCGAGGCGTACTCGATCCCGGCGAGCTCGCTCGCGGCCGCGGGGGCGGCGTCGGTCAGCAGCCGCGCGGCCGCCGGGGCCGGGACCGCGACGACGACCGCGTCGGCCTGGATCAGCTCGTCCGTCAGCCCCGAGCGGGTGCGCAGGGTCCACCCGCTCTGCGTGCGGGTCAGGGCCTGGACCGTCACGCCCGTCCGCACGTCGGCCCCGGACGCGGCGGCCACGGCACCGGGCAGGCGCGAGACGCCGCCGGCGATCCCGGCGAACACGGGCCCCGGTTGCGCCGCCGCCTTGATCTCGGCCGCGGCCTTGGTCAGCGGAACGCCCTCGGTCACGGCCCGCGCGAACTGCGGCAGCGTCGCGAACATCGAGAGCTGGTCGGCGTGGCCGGCGTAGACGCCGCCGAGGAGCGGGTCGACCATCCGCTCGACGATCTCCTGGCCGAGCCGGTCGCCGACGTAGGCGGCCACCGAGACGTCCTCGGTCCGCGGCTCGACCGGCATCACGGGCTCGGCCATCGCCCGCGTCACGCCGGCGGTGGAGACGATCCCGGAGCGCGCGAGCGCCGCGAGGTCGCTGGGGACACCCATGACCTGCTCCGCGGTCAGCGGCCGCACGTGCCCGCGGCTCCACATGCCCGCCGACGACGTCACCGGATGCACCAGGTCGTCCCCGAGGCCGACCGCACGGATCAGGTCCACCGCCTCCGGCCGCCGGGCCAGCACGGACTCGGCGCCGGTCTCGACGGTCACGCCGCCGACCTCGGCAGCGCCGAGCTTCCCGCCGAGCCGGGGCGAGCCCTCGAGCACGACGACCTCTCCCGACGGCTCCAACTGCCGCAGGAACCACGCGGCGGACAGGCCCGCGATCCCGCCTCCGACGACCACGACTCGCACGGGGCCAGACTTCCACGTCGCAAAGCGGGCCTTTGCCCCCAGGGCGGACACGTATCGTCGCCCCATGTCGGTCGCTGCCCACCTGTGCGGGGGGCTGGTCGGCGCGCTCGTCCTGACCGCCGCGGTCGGGCCGGCTCCCGCGGTCGCGGCGCCCGGCGAGATCACCCGCGTCAGCGTCGACAGTCAGGGACGGCAGGGCTCGGACGACAGCTACGCCCCCGCGATCAGCGCCGACGGCCGCTTCGTCGCCTTCGACTCGGAGGCTCCGGACCTGATCGGCCGCGACACCAACCGCGCTCCCGACGTCTTTGTCCGCGACCGGAGGACCGGGCGGACCACCCGCGTCAGCGTCGCCGGCACGGGCACCGAGGGCAATCGGGGCTCGTACACGCCGGCGATCTCCGGCGACGGCCGCTGGGTCGCGTTCGTGTCCGAGGCGACCAACCTCGTCCCCGGTGATACCAACGGCGACCCGGACGTGTTCCTCCACGACCGGCGGACGAAGCGGACGGTGCGGCTGTCCGTCGCCACCGACGGCCGGGAGACCACCGGCGGCACCTCGCCGGTGATCAGCCGCAACGGCCGGTACGTCGTCTACAACGTCGGGACTCCCCTGCGCTCGGTCGGCGACGACTCCGACCTCGCCGGGATGTTCCTCTACGACACGAGGACCGGGAAGCGCACACGCCTGCCCGGAGTCGCGGGCGTCGACCCGTCGATCTCCGCGGACGGCCGGTACGTCGCGTTCTCCTCCGAGGTCCGCGACCTCGTGCCGGGCGACACCAACCACGTCTTCGACTGCTTCGTGCTCGACCGGCGCACGGGCCGCATCTCGCGCGTCAGCGTCGGGCCGAAGGGCCGGCAGGGCAACGGCGAGAGCAGCGGCGCGGTGATCTCCGCGAACGGCCGCTACGTCGCGTTCGCCTCGACGGCGTCAAATCTCGTGCGCGGGGACACCAACCGCGTCGACGACGTCTTCGTGCGCGATCTACGCGCCGGCACCACCCGGCGCGTCAGCGTCCGCCCCGGCGGCGGCCAGGCCGACGGCATCTCCGGCGGCCCGGTGCTGTCGGCGAGCGGCCGGTACCTGCTGTTCCTGTCGGCCGCGGGCAACCTCGTCCGCGCCGACCGCGGCGGGGCGGACTTCCACATCTACCGGGCCGACCTCCGCACCGGCGCGCTCGTCCGCGTCACCTCGAGCCCCACCGGGCGCCCTGCGAACGCCGAGAGCACCTCGTTCCCCGCCCTGAGCGCGGACGGCCGCACCGTCGCCTTCGGCTCCCGCGCCTCCAACCTCGTCCGCGGCGACACCAACGGCCGCGACGACATCTTCGTCCGCGAGTTCTCGCGTCCGCCGGCCCGGACCGGTGGAGTTGCGTCCGTGGAATCGAGCGCTCCGACAGCCGATTCCCCGGACGCAACGAGCGTTCCGCGACGCATGGGGATCTAGGACGCGCGGCGCCGCTGACGTCGTGCGGGCTCCCACCCACCGGCTCGGAAGACCGCCTCCATCTGGTCGAGGAACGGGTCCTCGTTCGTCCGGAACGCGAAGTTCGGAATCTGCAGGGTCACCTTCCCGGCCAGTACCGCAGCGTTCTGTTTGAGCGTGTCCCGCATCGCGAGCGCCGCGTCGAGGTGCTGAACGCCGTGGATTTCGACGGTGAGGTCGTACTCGGCCCAGACGCTGTCGTAGCGGACTCGGCCGGAGGGCAGGTTGACCACGACCTGGCGGTCCGGCTTCGGGAACCCCCGCCGGCGGCAGGCGCGGGCGAAGTTCCGCTCGTCGATCGACTCGACACCGTCGCTGACGTCGCTCAACAGGCCATGAAGCAGCGCCCGGCGTGGGTGGCGCTGGACGCGCTCCACCGCCGCAGCGAGATCCGCGACGCGCACGCGGCGCTGTTGCACCGCCGCGACGACGATCAACGAGGCTTCGCTGTCACTCCGCGCCCAGAGTGCGGCGTGGACCGCGGCCGTCGCCGGCCTGGTCCGCGGAATCCCGTTGCGCAGCACGTCCTCCTCACGGAGCCGCCGAGTCTCGTGGACGCGAACCCCGCTCGGACGGCGATGCCACGCCCGCGGCGGGACGGCAATGTGGATCCGGTCGGAGGCGACGGTGCGCAGGCCCGCAAGCAACAGGGCGCTGATGCCGTCGACCACAGCGGACGGCCCGACCTCCAGAACTGCCCACCAATAGGGCGTGCGATCGTCCGGGTCCCCGACCTGCAGAGCTTCCGCGCCCACCGCTTTCCACCGCTGCGCGGCGAGCTCGGCACGCAGTTCGCTCCGGGTCCAGCCCAGGGCGTAGACCTGGTGACGGCCCAGCAGATTCCCCTGTCGTGCGGCGATCTGCATCGTCTCCGCGCGGCGATGCGCGTGCTGAGGGTCCCTTCGCGACACCGGAGAATCTTCGCCCTTTTCGGCGGTCTTCGCGGGCGCCTGTGGATGACCGCCTCCCGAGGCCGTTGGGTCCGGGAAATCGGTCGTTCGAGCGACCGATTCCACGGACGCAAGCCGCGCCGGGGAGGACGGTGGAGCGGGTCAGCGGGCGGTGCGGGTGTGGACGCGGTCGACGACGCGGGCGAGGACGTCGGGGTCGGTGTCGGGGAGGACGCCGTGGCCGAGGTTGAAGACGTGGCCCGGGAGGTCCGCGGCGGCGGCGAGGACGGCGTCCACCCCGGCGTCGACGGCCTCGGTGCCGGCGAACAGGACGGCGGGGTCCAGGTTGCCCTGCAGGGCCCGGCCCGGGCCGACGCGGCGGGCGGCCTCGTCGAGCGGAACCCGCCAGTCGACGCCGACGACGTCGGCGCCGGCCTCGCCCATCAGACGGAGCAACTCGCCGGTCCCGACGCCGAAGTGGATCCGCGGCACCCCGAGGTCCGCGACCGCATCGAAGACCTTCGTGCTCGCCGGCATCACCGAGCGGACGTAGTCGGCCGGGGCGAGGGCGCCGGCCCACGAGTCGAACAGCTGCAGCGCCGACGCCCCGGCGCCCGCCTGCACGCGCAGGAACACCGACGTGATGTCCGCGAGGCGGTCGAGCAGGGCAGCCCACAGGTCCGCGCGGCCGAGCATCATCGCCTTGGTCTTCTCGTGGTTCTTCGACGGCCCGCCCTCCACGAGGTAGGACGCGAGCGTGAACGGCGCCCCGGCGAACCCGATCAGCGGCGTCGCGCCGAGCTCGGCGACGAGCAGCCGCACGGCCTCGTCGACGTAGGACACCTGGGCGGGGTCGAGGACCGGCAGGCGGTCGAGGTCGGCCCAGTCCGCGAACGGCTGCGCCACGACCGGCCCGACGCCCGGAACGATGTCGAGGTCGACGCCGACAGCCTTGAGCGGCACGACGATGTCCGAGAAGAAGATCGCCGCGTCGACGCCGTACCGGCGGACCGGCTGCATCGTGATCTCGGTGATCAGCTCGGGGCGGGTGCAGGACTCCAGCATCCCGATGCCCTCGCGCACCTTGCGGTACTCGGGCAGCGACCGTCCCGCCTGCCGCATGAACCACACGGGCGTGTGCGGGACGGGTTCCCGACGGCAGGCCCGGACGAACGCCGACCCTCGCGGATCGGCGACAGGTGGACCAGACTCGGAGGGCGCCAGGGACATGGCGCCGATCGTCCCATGCGACACGCCGCGTTCGATCCACGGTTGGGTAGGACCGTCGTGTCACCGTGCGACGACGGGTGCGCGAGCACCCGCCGCGACAGCACGGCCCGAGCGCGCCCGCTCGGGTGGACGGCAAGGAGGCCCGAGTGACGCGACTCCAGAAGGACGGCCCCCCGCCGACCCGGCTGCTCGACCTGCCCCCCGACTTCGTCGAGGCGCTGAACGGCATCCAGGCCGCCCGCGTACGGCCCGAGGTGCGCCTGGTGGAGTGCCCGGCACCCCAACAGCTCGCGCCCTACGCCGCGGCGGTTCTGGCGACCGTGACGATCGCGGGCGAGGACGTCGCGACCGGTCGTTTGATCCTGCTTTGCGATCCCGCGGGACAGGAGGCCTGGGAGGGGCGCCTGCGGTTGGTGACCTACCTCCGCACGACGCTGGAGGCGGAGTTCATCACCGATCCCCTTCTCCCCGAGGTCGCGTGGGGGTGGTTGGCCGAGACCCTGGCGGGCCACGACCTGTCCCTGGTGGCCGCCGGCGGGACCGTCACCCGGGTGCAGTCGCACCCCTTCGGCGAACTGGCCGACGACGACGCCGAACCCGGCGGTGAGCTGGAGATTCGTGCTTCCTGGAGCCCGCTCGAGGGCGACCTGGCCGGCCACGTCGAGGCCTGGATCGAGGTGCTCTGCACGGCCTGCGGACTGCCCCCCACCCCGCCCGGCGTGGTCCAGATGCCGGGAACCTCTGGCGCACCGCGTAGAGCTGGGGTAAAACGGGGCGCAACCGGACGCAGAGGGCGCTGATACCTCCTGTCACTCCCGCCTCTGTGACGTCTCAAACGTAAAGTTCGGTAAAGAAGGATTCAAGGAATTTCCCGGATCGGCCGATGGGCTCATAAAGGCCACAACACCGGGAGGTTCCGTGACGCTCCTCGAATCCGCGCCTCGGGCGGCGAATTCCGTCCTGACGCGACCGAACCGCACGGTTCCGCCCCCGCCACGGGTGCCGTCCCCGCTGGTCCGCGAGTCGCGCGAACTGCGCGAATCGCGTTTCGCTCCGGACGACCTGCCGCTCGGTGCCGAACGCACCGGGTGGTTCACCGCGATGGTGGTGGGCGCCGATCCGTACCGCCGTGCGCTTGCCGTACGCCGCCTCCGCGCCCTGGGCGCCAAGGACGTGACCGAGGCCGGCACGGTCCTGCAGGCCCGCGCCTGGGCCCGTACGGCCGGTCCGCGGGATGTCTGCCTCGCCGAGGCGGCCCTGCCGGACGGCTCGGGCATCCTGCTCCTCGCCGAGCTCCAGCGGGCCGGCTGGGCGGGCTGCGCGGTCGTGCCGCTCGCGGATGGCGCCCGCGCCGCGCGGGCCGCGCTCGCCGCGCGCGTGCGCAGCTGCGTGCTGGCGGGTCGCGTCACCGGCGGGGGGCCGGACTCCGACGCCGCCCGCGCCGCGACGCGCCTGGGTCTGTCCGCGCGCGAGGTCGAGGTGCTCCGGCACGTGGCCGAGGGCCGCTCGAACCGCGACATCGGCGAGGCCATGGGCCTGTCCGCGCTCACGGTGAAGAGCCACCTCGCCCGCATCGCCCGCAAGCTCGGGACCGGCGACCGCGCGGGCATGGTCGCCACGGCCATCCGGGCGCGCGCGATCGACTGAGCGGCTGCACCGCACCACGCACGACCAGGGGGGCCGGACCGCTCGCGGTCCGGAAGACACGACAAACGTGCAGGCTGACGGCGCGCGCCGGGCGCGACGCCGTAACGTAAGGCCCGTGACCAGCCCCGCCGACGACACGCGCGACGGCGACGGACCGGTCCCCCTGCTCGAACCGGCCGGCGGAGTACCGCCGGTGATCGAAACCGCCGAGAGCCTGGCCGCAGGAGCCGCCGCGCTGGCGGCCGGCAGTGGGCCGGTGGCCGTCGACGCCGAGCGCGCGTCCGGTTACCGCTACGGCCAGCGGGCGTACCTGATCCAGATGCAGCGCCGCGGCTCGGGGATCCTCCTCATCGACCCCATCGCCTGCCCGGACCTCACCCCGATCATCGACGCCGTGAGCGGGCTCGAATGGGTCTTGCACGCGGCCAGCCAGGACATCCCGTGCCTGGCCGAGGTCGGGCTCCGCCCGGAGCGGATCTTCGACACCGAGCTCGCCGGACGTCTCCTCGGCTATCCCCGCGTCGGGCTCGGGAGCATGGTCGAGGGCGTCCTCGGCCTGACGCTGGAGAAGGGCCATTCCGCGGTCGACTGGTCGGTCCGGCCCCTCCCCGAACCCTGGCTGCGCTACGCCGCCCTCGACGTCGAGGTCCTCGTCGAGCTCCGCGACGCACTCGAGGACCAGCTCCGGGCCGACGGGAAGCTGGAGTGGGCCCACCAGGAGTTCGCGGCGATCGTCGCCAACCCGCTGCCGGGACCCCGGGTCGACCCGTGGCGTCGGGTCTCCGGCCTGCACCGGGTCCGCCGGGCCCGCCAGCTCGCGGTCGTGCGCGCGCTGTGGGAGACCCGCGACCGCATGGCCGCCACCCGCGACATCGCCCCCGGGCGGATCCTGCCGGACAGCGCGATCGTCGAGGCGGCGCTCGCGATGCCGACGTCGGTCGAGCAGCTCTCCGCGATGCCGGTCTTCGGCGGCCGCTCGACCCGCCGCGCGGCCGGGACGTGGTTCGCCGCCATCGAGGCCGCCCGGGCGCTCCCGGACGACCAGCTCCCGCCCGCCCACCTGCCCTCCACGGGCCCCCCGCCGCCGCGCAGCTGGGCCGAACGCGACCCGGCCGCCGCAGCCCGCCTGGCGGCCCTGCGCGCCGCCGTCGGGGCCGTCGCCGACGCCAACAAGCTCCCGGCGGAGAACCTCCTCGCCCCGGACTACGTCCGGCGCATCGCCTGGTCCCCGCCGGAGAACCCGACGCTCGAGGTCATCACCGTAGCCCTCGAGGGCTACGGCGCCCGCCCCTGGCAGATCGCCCTGACCGCCGAGGTCATCGTCTCCGGCCTCCAGACCGCGACCCAGGCCGCCGCGGACGCCACCGAGGCCACCGAGGCCGCCGCCACCGCTGCCGCGGAGCCCGACGCCTCCTGAGGTCGCAACGTCCGAAGAAGTGGCTGCAATTGCGGCCACATCGTCGGACGCAACGGTCAGTCGAGCAACGCCTCGACGCGTTCGCGCCCGCGTTCCCATTGGAGGTGGTCGAACGCGCCGTCGGGGCCGAGGGCGTTGACCGCCTCCCGGGCCAGGAGCAGGGCGTGGTGGGTGTTGTCGTGGAAGAACAGCCCGAACCGCCCGAACGAGGTGACGGACGGGATGCCGCGCAGCCAGGAGTCCAGGCCGTGGAGGTCGCGGTCGTAACCGAGGGTGTAGGTCGGGTAGTACATCGCCGAGCGGTGGACCTGGACCTGCGCCACCCGGATCGCCGGCAGGTCGGTGCGCGCCGCCGCTTCGACCACGAGGTCGGCGAGGTCGGCCTCGCTCGCGGTCCAGATCTCGTCCCCGACGGCGCAGGGCAGTTCCGCGCAGAGCACCGTGTGCCCCGTGGGGTCCTCGGCGTTGTCGCGGTAGTTCGCGGGCTCGGAGATCCGGAGCACCGGGGTGTCGTCGCCGGGGAGGTGGTGGCAGTCGTGCGGGGTCCACCGGCCGCCCTCGTGGACGAGGAAGACCAGCACCATCGCGCGGAAGCGCAGGCGCGTCGCGGTCTCGATCGCCCCCAGCGGCGGACCGGGTCGCGTCGAGCGCGCAAGCCGGGGCAGCGGCAGCGTCGAGAACGCGTGACGACCCGTCAGACTTGCGCCCTCCAAGGTTCTCACGGTCACCGAGCCGAACGCGGGCTCGACGGCGTCAATCTCCGTGCCGAGCCGGATCTCCGCCCCCGCCTCGACGGCGGCGTCGGCCAGCGCGGCCGCGATCTGCCCGAATCCGCGGCGCGGGTACCGGTACTCCGAGCCCGCCGCGCGGTACTTGCGACCGGCCCGCCAGGTGATGTCGGCGCCGACGATCCGGCCGGTCGCGTCGGCGTCGAGCCGGGAGCCGGGCTGGTTCCAGATCTTGCGGGCGTAGGGCTCGTGGACGGCGTCGTAGATCCGCCGGCCGACCCGGGCGCGCATCGCGTCGGCGTAGTCCTCGCCACCGCGGCGGTGCAGGGCGGTGCGGGTCGCGTCCCAGATCATCGCGGTGACC
Source organism: Sporichthya polymorpha DSM 43042 (assembly GCF_000384115.1). Lineage (NCBI taxonomy): Bacteria > Bacillati > Actinomycetota > Actinomycetes > Sporichthyales > Sporichthyaceae > Sporichthya > Sporichthya polymorpha. The sequence goes on along the minus strand of NZ_KB913029.1, from coordinate 4,153,503 downwards.
ATCGGGTGCGGGAGCAGGCGCCGCAGGTCCGACGCGGGACGCTCGAGCGGCACCCAGCGGTCGGCGACCCGCACGCGGGCGGTGCGCCGGCGGGTCTGCAGGTCCGGCCCGAGCAGCTTCTCCAGGTCGGCGAGGACGTCCGGGGCGAGGCGGGCCGGGAGCCGGTGGCTGCCGTAGTCGACGGACATCCCGGCGAGGTCGAAGCTGGCGGCGAGACCGCCGACGTGCTCGGCGTGGTCGAGGACCAGGACGCTGCGCCCCCGGCGGGCCGCGCGGGCGGCGGCGGCCAGGCCGGCGGTCCCGGCCCCGAGGACGAGCAGGTCGACGGACGTGCGTTCACGCGAGGTGCGCTCGATCAGCGCGGGCTCGGGAGCGCCCGTCGGCCCGTCGGCCGGAACAGGCTCGGAATGAGCCTCAGGCACGTGGGGCGGGACGGTCGGCGGACTCGGGTACGTCCGACAGGCCGGCGACGATCTCGACGACCTCGCGGGAGATCTCCTGCGGCGTCAGGCCGATCTCCGCCAGGACCTCGATGCGCGTCCCGTGGGGCAGGAACTGCAGCGGGATGCCGAAGTCGCGGACCGGCGTGCGCACCCGGGCGTCCCGCAGCGCCTGCGCGATCGTCGCACCGACACCGCCGACCCGGCCGGAGTCCTCGACGGTCACCACCAGGCGATACCCGGCGGCGAGCTCGACGAGCGCCGGGTCGACCGGCTTGACCCAGCGCGGGTCCACCACCGTGACACCGACGCCCTGGTCGCCGAGGCGCTCCGCGACGTCGAGGCAGGTCGTCGCCATGGCACCGACGGAGATGAGCAGGACGTCCGGCTCCCCCGCGCGGTGCAGCACGTCGACGCCGCCGACACGGTCGATCGCGGGGACCTCCTCCGGGGCCGTCCCCTTCGGGAAGCGGACCACGGTGGGGGCGTCGTTCACGTCGAGCGCCTCGCGCAGCTGCGCGCGCAGCTGGGTCGCGTCGCGCGGGGCCGCGAGGCGCAGGCCGGGGACCGGCTGCAGCATCGCGAGATCCCACATGCCGTGGTGCGAGGACCCGTCCTCGCCGGTGACCCCGGCGCGGTCGAGCACGAACGTCACACCGCAGCCGTGCAGCGCCACGTCCATCAGGACCTGGTCGAAGGCGCGATTGAGGAACGTCGAGTAGACCGCGACGACGGGGTGCAGCCCGCCCATCGCGAGACCGGCCGCGGAGGTCACCGCGTGCTGCTCGGCGATGCCGACGTCGAAGACGCGGTTCGGGTGCTTGTCGGCGAAGTGGTGCAGACCGACCGGGATCAGCATCGCCGCGGTGATCGCGACGACGTCGGGCCGCTCGTCGGCGACGGCGACCATCTCGTCGGCGAAGACCGACGTCCACGACGGGCCGCTCTTGGCCGCGAGCGGGCGGCCGGTCAGCGGGTCGTGGACGCCGATGCCGTGGAAGTGGTCGGCGAGGTCGTTCTCGGCGTGGGCGTAGCCGGCACCCTTGCGCGTGATCGCGTGGACGATCACGGGCCCGCCGAAGTTGCGCGCCCGCATCAGAGCGGCCTCGAGGGCCCCGATGTCGTGGCCGTCGATCGGGCCGACGTACTTGAGCCCGAGGTCCTCGAACATCCCCTGCGGGGCCAGCCAGTCCTTGAGGCCCTTCTTGAGCCCGTGCAGGGCGTGGAACGCCGTGCGCCCGACCACCGGCGTCTGCTGGACGCGGGTGCCGCTCCAGCGCAGGAACCGCTCGTAGTTCGGCTTGGTGCGCAGCACCGAGAGGTGGTTGGCGAGCCCGCCGATCGTCGGCGCGTACGAGCGCTCGTTGTCGTTGACGACGATGACGACCGGCCGGTCCGGCGCGGCGGCGATGTTGTTCAGCGCCTCCCAGGCCATGCCGCCGGTCAGGGCGCCGTCACCGACGACCGCGACGACCGCGCGGTCGGTCTCCCCCTGCAGCGCGTACGCCTTGGCCAGGCCGTCCGCGTAGGACAGGGCGGTCGACGCGTGGGAGTTCTCGATGACGTCGTGGTCGGACTCCGCCCGGCACGGGTAGCCCGACAGGCCGCCCTTCTGGCGCAGGGTGGTGAAGTCCGCCGCCCGCCCGGTGAGGATCTTGTGGACGTAGGCCTGGTGCCCGGTGTCCCAGACGATCCGGTCCCGCGGGGAGTCGAAGACCCGGTGCAGCGCGATCGAGAGCTCGACCGCGCCGAGGTTCGGCCCGAGGTGGCCCCCGGTGCGCGAGACCGCCTCGACGAGGAAGTTCCGGATCTCCGCGGCGAGCGTCTCGAGCTCGGCGGGCCTCAGGCGCTTGACGTCTGCCGGCCCCGAGATCTCCTCGAGCAACCCCACCCAGTCCTCCAGAACTTTCGCGTGCGTCCGGCCAATTGTGGCCTACAGCCCTCAGTTGGCCGGACGCAACGAATCAAATGAGCTTGCGGAGCACGTACTGCATGATGCCGCCGTGGCGGTAGTAGTCCGCCTCGCCGGGGGTGTCGATCCGGACCTTGGCGGCGAACTCCACATTCCCGGCGCGCACCGTCACCTCGGAGGGGATCTCCCCGCCGTTGAGGGTGTCCACGCCGACGATGTCGAACGTCTCCTCGCCGGTCAGGCCCAGCGAGTCGGCCGTCTGGCCCTCCGGGAACTGCAGCGGCAGAACGCCCATGCCGATCAGGTTCGAGCGGTGGATGCGCTCGTAGGACTCGGCGATGACGGCCTTCACACCCAGCAGCGCGGTGCCCTTGGCCGCCCAGTCACGGGAGGACCCGGAGCCGTACTCCTTGCCGGCCAGGATCACCAGCGGGATGCCGGCGGCCTGGTAGTTCACCGAGGCGTCGTAGATCGTGCTCTGCTGGCCGGCCTCGGCAGCGAGGGGGCTGAAGTCGCGGGTGAAGCCCCCCTCGACGCCCGGCACGAGCTGGTTGCGGAGCCGGATGTTCGCGAACGTGCCGCGGATCATGACCTCGTGGTTCCCGCGGCGCGAGCCGTAGGAGTTGAAGTCGGCCCGGGCGACGCCGTTCTCGGTCAGGTACTTGCCCGCGGGCGAGTCGGCCTTGATCGAGCCGGCCGGCGAGATGTGGTCGGTCGTGACCGAGTCGCCGAGCTTCGCGAGCACCCGCGCGCCGGTGATGTCGCTGACCGGCGACGGCTCCATCGCCATGCCCTCGAAGTAGGGGGGCTTGCGGACGTAGGTGGAGTTCGCGTCCCACTCGAAGGTCGAGCCGGTCGGCGTCGGCAGCGACTGCCAGCGCTGATCGCCGGCGAAGACGTCCGCGTAGTCCTTGAGGAACATGTCCTGCGTCACCGCGCCCGCGAGGACCTCCTCGACCTCGGCCGTCGACGGCCAGATGTCGCGCAGGTAGACCGGCTTGCCCTCGGGGTCGGTCGCCAGCGGGTCGTTGAGGATGTCGATGTCCATGGTCCCGGCGATCGCGTAGGCGACGACGAGCGGCGGCGACGCGAGGTAGTTCATCTTCACGTCGGGGTTGATCCGGCCCTCGAAGTTGCGGTTGCCGGAGAGCACTGCGGTGACGGCGAGGTCCGCGTCGTTGATCGCCTGACTGATCTCGGGCAGCAGCGGGCCGGAGTTGCCGATGCAGGTCGTGCAGCCGTAGCCGACGAGGTTGAAGCCGACCTTGTCGAGGTACGGCGTCAGACCGGCGCGGTCGTAGTAGTCCGAGACGACCTGCGAACCCGGGGCCAGGGTCGTCTTCACCCACGGCTTGCGGGTCAGGCCACGCTCCACGGCCTTCTTCGCGACGAGCGCCGCGCCGATCATGACCGACGGGTTGGAGGTGTTGGTGCACGAGGTGATCGCGGCGATCGTGACGACGCCGTGGTCGATCTCGAAGGTGGAGCCGTCGGCGAGCGTGACGGACGTCGACTTCGACGGGCGGCCGCTGCCGGCACCGACCGGGACGCGCGGGGCGCCGTTGGTCTCGTCGGCGTGCTCGTCGCCGGGCGCCGCGCCCGCGGGGTCGCTGGCCGGGAACGAGGCGGCGGAGGCGTGGTCGACCTCGCTGCAGTCGCGCTCGTCGAAGTCGGTGTGGTCGACGTAGTCCCGCAGGCTGGTGCGGAACGCGGCCTGGGCGTCGGTCAGCGCGATGCGGTCCTGCGGGCGCTTCGGGCCGGCGATCGAGGCGACGACCGTCGAGAGGTCGAGCTCGATGTGCTCGGAGAACCGCGGCTCCGCGGACGGGTCGTGCCAGAGGCCCTGCTCCTTGCAGTACGCCTCGACGAGCGCGATCTGCTCGGCCGGACGGCCCGTCAGCTCGAGGTACTTCAGGGTCTCGCCGTCGATCGGGAACATCGCGGCGGTCGAGCCGTACTCCGGGCTCATGTTGCCGATGGTGGCGCGGTTCGCGAGCGGCACGGCGGAGACGCCGGGGCCGTAGAACTCGACGAACTTGCCGACGACCTTGTGCTCGCGCAGCATCTCGGTGATCGTCAGAACGAGGTCGGTCGCGGTGACGCCGTCCGGCAGCTCACCGGAGAGCTTGAAGCCGACGACGCGCGGGATGAGCATCGACACCGGCTGGCCGAGCAGGGCCGACTCCGCCTCGATGCCACCCACGCCCCAGGCGAGGACGCCGAGGCCGTTGACCATCGTCGTGTGCGAGTCGGTCCCGACGCAGGTGTCCGGGTACGCCTTCCCGTCGCGGACCATCACGACGCGCGCCAGGTGCTCGATGTTGACCTGGTGCACGATGCCGGTGCCGGGCGGGACGACCTTGAACTCGTCGAAGGCCGTCTGGCCCCAGCGCAGGAACTGGTAGCGCTCGAAGTTGCGCTCGTACTCCAGCTCGACGTTGCGCGCGAAGGCGTCGCCGGTGCCGAAGAAGTCGGCGATCACGGAGTGGTCGATGACGAGCTCGGCCGGGGCCAGCGGGTTGACCTTGTTCGGGTCGCCGCCGAGGTCGCGGACGGCCTCACGCATGGTCGCGAGGTCGACGACGCAGGGGACGCCGGTGAAGTCCTGCATCACGACGCGGGCCGGGGTGAACTGGATCTCCGTGTCCGGCTCCGCCGTAGGGTCCCAACCGCCGAGCGCGCGGATGTGGTCGGCGGTGATGTTCGCGCCGTCCTCGGTCCGCAGCAGGTTCTCGAGCAGGACCTTCAGACTGAACGGGAGGCTCGCCGCACCCTCGACCGCGCTCAGCCGGTAGATCTCGTAGCTGTTGTTCCCGACCGCCAAGGTCCCGCGGCTGCCGAAGCTGTCCACCGAAGCGCTCACGACGTCTCCCTCTCTCCGCACACCTCGTCATCCTCCCGCCCGTGCCGCGGGCCGAAGTTTGTGAGGTAAGCCTTACTTCTGTCTCGATCCGAAGTATCTTGATGTCGAGACACAATGGTAGCGCACCCGATCGTCAGCTGATCATCAGATTTGGCGGTCCCGGAATGTCGGTGGGGGTGCCTAGGGTTCGAAGAACGTGCGGACGGGCAGTTCGCGCGCACCTGCTCGAGCCGAGGGCGACCGGAGGTGGCGGCCATGGACGAACGCCGGGGCCGACGCATGGACCGGGGGTACGCCGCGGAGCGGTTCTCCGAGGTCGCCGCGGAGACCTACGTCGCGAGCACGTGCTTCAAGACCGGGCCGCCGCGCCTCGTCGGCATCGAACTCGAATGGCTCCTGCGCCACCGTGGCGACCCGGCTCGCCAGCTCTCCCCCGTCGATCTCGACCTCGCCCGCTCCGCCGCCGCCCATCTCCGCGACACCGGCAGGCTGACGACCGGCCGCCTCACCGTCGAACCCGGCGGCCAGCTCGAACTCTCCAGCGACCCGTTCCCGGACCCCGTCGAGGGTCTGCGCCGCATCACCGACGACGTCACCGCCTTCCGCGCGGCCCTGGCGCGCACCGGTCTCGAACTCGTCGGCCTCGGTCTCGACCCGCTCCGACCGCCCGTTCGCGTCCTCCGGCAACCGCGCTACGCGGCGATGGAGGCGTACTTCGACCGGCAGGGCGCGGCCGGCCGCTCGATGATGTGCTCGACCGCCGCCGTGCAGATCAACCTCGACGTCGGCGAGGACGTCAACGCGCGCTGGGACCTCCTGCACGCCCTCACGCCGGTGCTGGTCGCGGCCTTCGCCAACTCCCCCGTGGCGGCCGGCCCCGGAGGCGGCACCCGCTCCGGGCGCGCGGCGGTGTGGGCGGCGCTCGACCCGGCGCGGACGCGGCCCGTACCCGTCCCCGTCCCCGGCCTCGACCCGCGCACCGCGTGGACCGAGTACGCCCTCGCCGCGCCGGTGCTGTGCATCCGGACCGAGGGCCCGGACTGGAGCGCCCCGCCCGGCCTGACGTTTCGCGACTGGCTCCGCGGGCGCGGGCCCCGGCCGGTGACCGAGGCCGACCTGGCCTACCACCTGACGACGTTGTTCCCGCCGGTCCGTCCGCGGGGGCACCTCGAGCTCCGCGTGGTCGACGCCCAGCGGACCGAGGCCGACGCCGGCGCCGCGCTCGCCCTGGTGTGGGCACTGTGCTCCGACCCGACCGCGGCCGACCGCGCCCGGGAGGCGCTGGAGTGCGTCCCGCCCGACCCGTCCGTGCTGGCCCGCGCCCGCCGGGACGCCCTCGCCGACCCCGAACTCGCCGTCGCCGCGAAGGGCTGCTTCACCGCCGCCCTCGGCGCCCTCGGCCGCCTCGAAGCCGCCGGGCTCGCCCCCGCGCTCAGTTCGTTCACCGACCGCTACGTCGAACGGGGCCGCTGCCCCGCCGACGACACCCTCGACGCCTGGTCCACCGGGACTGTGCCGCTCGGGAAGGAGATGCCGTGACCACGGCCGCACGACCGGACGCCACGCCGCTGTCAAGAAAGGGTGTCACCCTTTTTGAACAGGCGGGGACGGAGGAGGGGCTGCGGGAGCGGATCGCGGCCGACCTGGAGCGGGCACGGGGGCGGACCCGGGCGCTCACGGACGCCGTCGACGACCGGGATCTGACGCGGCAACACTCGGAGCTGATGTCGCCGCTGGTGTGGGACCTCGCGCACATCGGCAACCAGGAGGAGCTCTGGCTGCTCCGGCAGGTCGGGCAGCGCGACGCGATCCTGCCCGCGACGATCGACGAGCTCTACGACGCGTTCCGGCACCCCCGGCGGGACCGGCCGGCACTGCCACTGCTCGACCCGAGCGAGTCGCGCCGGTACGTCCACGAGGTCCGCGGGCGGGTGCTCGACCTGCTCGAGTCGGCGGCCCTCCAGGGGGCGGATCCCCTGACCCGCAACGGGTTCGTCTTCGGGATGGTCGCCCAGCACGAGCAGCAGCACGTCGAGACGATGCTCGCGACGCATCAGCTGCGCGAGGGCCAGGCGGTCCTGACCGCACCCCCGGCCCCGCGCCGGTCGCGCGACCTGCCCGCCGAGGTGCTCGTCCCCGGCGGCGAGTTCGAGATGGGCACCGACCTCGAACCCTTGGCGCTCGACAACGAGCGGCCCGCGCACCGGGTCTACGTCCCCGCGTTCTTCCTCGACACGACGCCGGTGACCAACGCCGCGTACGCCGAGTTCGTCGCCGCCGGCGGGTACACCGACGAGCGGCTGTGGCACCCCGACGGCTGGGCGCACATCCGCTCCGCCGGGTGGGACGCCCCGCAGTTCTGGCGGCGCGAGGGTCCGGGCTGGGTGGTCCGCCGCTTCGGCGTCGAGGCCGAACTCGTGCCGGACGAACCGGTGCAGCACGTCTGCTGGTACGAGGCCGACGCCTACGCCCGCTGGGCCGGACGGCGCCTGCCCACCGAGGCCGAGTGGGAGAAGGCCGCCCGTCACGATCCCGCGACCGGCCGCTCGCGGCGCTACCCGTGGGGCGACGACGACCCGACCCCGGACCGCGCCAACCTCGGCGGCCGGCACCTCGGCCCCGCCGGAGTCGGCGCCTACCCGGACGGCGCCTCCCCCGCCGGTGTGCACCAGCTGATCGGCGACGTCTGGGAGTGGACGAGCAGCGACTTCACCGGCTACCCCGGCTTCCGCGCGTTCCCGTACCGCGAGTACTCCGAGGTCTTCTTCCCACCGCCGGGCGGCCGTAGCGAGTACAAGGTGCTCCGCGGCGGCTCCTGGGCCGTCGACCCCGTCGCCTGCCGCGGCACCTTCCGCAACTGGGACTACCCGATCCGGCGTCAGATTTTTGTCGGCTTCCGGACCGCGCGAAGCGCGGGTCCGGAACATGGGCACAGTCGTACCGCGCGCGACGTTGTTGGGGGGTGCTCGGGGGGCGGAGCCCCCCGAGGGTTCTGATGTGCCGTCACTTCGCCTACCTCGGACCGTCGGCGTCGCTGCACGACCTCGTGTACGCGGCCCCGTTCGGGCTGGAGCGGCAGTCGTACGCCCCGCGGCGCCAGCAGCACGGGCTGCTCAACGCCGACGGGTTCGGGTTCGGGTGGTACGTCGACGGCCAGGCCGAGCCGGTCCGGTACCGGCGGGCGGTCCCGCTCTGGGGCGAGGAGAACGTCCGCGGCCTGGCGAGGGTGACGCGGTCGCACGCGATCCTCGGCGCTGTGCGGTCGGCGACCCCGGGTCACCCCGTGCAGGAGGGCGCGGCCGCGCCGTTCACCGCAGGGCGCTGGCTGTTCAGCCACAACGGAGCGATCGCCGGCTGGCCGGACAGCGCGGCGTCCCTCGCCGCCGACCTGCCGTTCGCCACCCTCGCCCGGCAGCAGACGCTGACCGACTCGACGCTGATCTGGGCGCTGCTCCTCACCCGGCTCGAAGCGGGCGAGGACCCGGGCAAGGCGGTCGCCGCGGTCACCACGCAGGTGCGCGAGGCCACCGGCGCCCGGACGAACCTCCTGCTGCTCGACGGCGAGCAGATCGTCGCCACCACCGCCGGCGACATCCTGTGTCACCGCCAGGGCGGTGTGCCGACCCCCGGCGGCGACGTCGCCCCCGCGGTGATCGTCGCCTCCGAGCCGTTCGACGACGCCGACGGCTGGGTCGACGTCCCCGACAACTCGCTGCTCGTCGCCACCGCCGAGAACCTGACCCTGGAGAGCTTGTGACCATCGTCGAGACGTCCGACCGCTTCGTGCTCACCGAGCACCTGCCGCCGGACTTCGCCGAGCAGGCGCTGCGCGCCGACGTCCGCGCCGGACTGACGGCGACGCCGAAGACCCTGCCGCCGAAGTGGTTCTACGACGCCCGCGGCAGCGAGCTCTTCGAGCAGATCACGCGGCTGCCCGAGTACTACCCGACCCGCGCGGAGCGGGAGATCCTCGCCCGCGAGGCTGCCGACATCGCGGCGTCGACCCGGGCGTCCACGGTCGTCGAGCTCGGGTCCGGGTCGTCGGAGAAGACGCGGCTGCTGCTCGACGCCCTCGCCGCCGCGGGCACCCTGCGCCGGTACGTCGCCATCGACGTGTCCGGCGCCGCCCTGACCGACGCCGCCGGCGCGCTGCTCCGCGACTACCCCGAGCTCGAGGTCCACGCAGTCGTCGGGGACTTCGACTCCCACCTCGACCGGCTCCCCGACTCCGGCGATCGGCGCCTGTTCGTGTTCCTCGGCGGGACGATCGGCAACTTCGCCCCGCCCGAGCGCCGTCGGTTCCTCGCCGCCGTCCGGGCCGAGATGCGCCCGGGCGACGCGCTCCTGCTCGGGACCGACCTGGTGAAGTCGCCCGAGGTCCTCGTGCCGGCCTACGACGACGCCGCCGGCGTGACGGCGGAGTTCAACCGCAACGTGCTCCGGGTGATCAACCGGGAGCTCGGGGCCGACTTCGCCGTCGAGGCGTTCGAGCACGTCGCGGTCTGGGACGCCCGGAACGAGTGGATCGAGATGCGCCTGCGCTGCCGCGACGCGCAGCAGGTGCACATCGCGGCGCTCGGGCTCGACGTCGCCTTCGTCCCCGGCGAGGAGATGCGGACGGAGATCTCCGCAAAGTTCCGCCGCGCCGGCGTCGTGGCGGAGCTCGACGGCGCCGACCTGACCCTCACCCGCTGGTGGACGGATGCCGCGGGACGCTTCGGGCTGTCCCTCTCCCGACCCGACTGAGCGTGGGATTATTTCGGTTCGGTCACATTCGTCTCGCGAGCCCCATCCTTCCCAATTCATGGGGCCGTTTCGCCCCGAACTTGGCGGGCATCGCCCTAAGGTCTGCGTTGCCTGGGAAGACGCCGTGAACGCCCCACGACGTCGCGCGCCCGGTCACGAACCCGGAAGGAAACCGCGCATGTACACCCCGAAGCGGCGTCTGCTCGCCGCCACCGCCGCTCTGGCCTCGGCCCTGTTCCTCGCCGGGTGCGCGGACGACGACGACCCGATCGCGTCCCCGAGCGAAGCGGTGAACACCCCGACCCAGTCGGCTGCTCCCTCGATCGACGACTTCTGCGACGCGAAGGTGGCCATCGACGCCGCCTTCCTGCAGGGCGGCCCGCCCGAGGAGGGCGGCGAGGGCTCCGAGACCGCGAGCCCGGACCCGAAGGTCGTCGGCGAGGGCATCTCCGCGACCTACAAGAGCCTCTACGACGAGTACGTCCGCACCGCGCAGCCCGAGGTGAAGGCGGACGTCGAGAAGCAGGCCGCCGCGCTCGACAAGGCGATCTCCGACGGCAACCCCGAGTTCTTCATGGACCAGGAGTTCGCCACCGCCGACAAGGCCGTCGACGACTTCCTGGCCGACCGCTGCGACGTCCAGGAACTCTCCGCGACCGCGGCCGACTACGAGTTCGAGGGCCTGCCCACGGTCAGCCCCGAGGGCCTGACCGCCCTCACCCTCACCAACGAGGGCGAGGAGTTCCACGAGATGGTCCTCATGCGGATCGGTGACGACGTCACCGAGTCCATCGAGGAGCTGCTCCAGATGGACGACGAGGAGGTCGAGGGCAAGGTCCAGCCGATGGGCGTCGTTCTCGCCGCCCCGGGCCAGACCGCGATCAACTTCTTCGAGCTGACCGCCGGCCGCTACGCGGTGCTGTGCTTCATCTCCGAGGGTTCGGACGCCGAGCACGAGTTCCAGGGCGACGGTCCGCCGCACTTCACCAAGGGCATGATGGAGGAGCTCCGGGTCGTCGGCCCGAACGAGAGCGCCAGCCCGAGCACCACCTCCGGCTCGGAGTCCTCGTCCGGCTCGGAGTCGTCGTCCGGTTCGGTCGCCGAGGAGCCGACGTCGAGCTCCTCGTCCGGCTCGTCCTCCAGCTCGGGGTCGTCCTCGTCCTCGACCGCCTCGGACGAGACCGCGTCTCCGGAACCGACCTCGACCTCCGGCTGACGCACGTAACATTTCGCTCTACGACGGGGCCCGGCTTTCCGCCGGGCCCCGTTTCGCGCGCTCCAAGGAGACCTGGTGACCGGACCCGGACGGCCGATGCCGCGCCGGCGCTTCCTCGGCGTGGCCGGAGGCGTCGGTCTCGGTGCGCTGGCCGGGTGCGCGAACGACGACCGGCCCGGCCTGATCCCGGCCCCGCCGACCACCACCGGCCCGACGGCGGACCCGAGCCCCACCGGCATCGGCCTGCTCCAGCCCGGCAACGCCGCCGGCACGCTGGCCGCCTCGCCGATCGAGATCGACCTCGCGGGCACCGTCGTGACGACCTGGGGCTACAACGGCGCCGTGCCGGGGCCGGAGATTCGGCTCAAGCGCGGCGAGACCGTCCGCGCCCGGCTCACCAACGCCCTGTCCGACGAGACGACGATCCACTGGCACGGGGTCAACCTCGTCAACGCGATGGACGGCGTCCCCGGCGTCACCCAGGAGGCGGTCCGCCCGGGCGAGCTGTTCGAGTACGAGTTCCGCGTCCCCGACGCCGGCTCGTTCATGTATCACGCGCACGTCGGTCACCAGCTCGATCTCGGCCTGTACGGGCCGTTGATCGTCACCTCCGACGTCGACGAGCCGGTGCCGTACGACCGCGAGTACACGGTGATGATCGACGACTGGCGCGACGGTCTCGGCGTCACCGAACCGGGCGTGCACTCCGGCCATGCGACCGGGTCCCCCGGCCGCGGACCGGCCGGGGGCTTCGACTTCCTCGGCGGGTTCGGCGCGAACAAGGGCTCCTCCCCGAGCCAGGCCGACTCCCCCAGCCCCTCGCCCACCGCGGACGACGACCTCGAGGGTGAGCCCGAGGAGGACGCGCCGCCGCCACCCGGCGCGAACCCCGGCGAGCGACTCGGCGGCAAGGTCTACCCGATGTACCTGATCAACGGCCGACCCGCGGCGGACCCGCAGACGCTCGAGGTCCGGTCCGGCGAGCGGGTGCGCCTACGGCTGATGAACATCGGCGCCGACACCGGCTTCCTCGTCGCGATCGCCGGGCACCGCATGACGATCACTCACACCGACGGGATGCCGATCGAGCCCGTCGAGGTCGAGGCCGTGCGTCTCGGCATGGGCGAGCGGTACGACGTCGTCGTCACCGCCGACAATCCCGGCGTCTGGCAGCTCGCGGCCATGCCGGAGGCGAAGAAGGGTTTCGCCCGCGCGGTGCTGCGCTACACCGACGCGTCGGCCTCGACCCCGCCGCCGGTCGACGAGCGCCCCGCCGAGCTGAGTGGCCGTCAGGCTTCTTACGACGAGCTGCACTACGCCGGTGAGCGCACCCGCCCCGCCACCCCGCCCGACCGGACCTTCGACCTGACCCTGACGTCGAACAGCCGCATCAACGGCCAGCGGTACCCCGACGCCGACCCGCTCGAGATCGACGCAGGCGAGCTGGTCCGCTTCCGGCTGACGAACACCGCGGACCTCGCCCACCCGATGCACCTGCACGGGCACCCGTTCTGGGTGGCGACACCCTCGGGGCGCGGGCCGGTCAAGGACACCGTGCTCGTCCCGCCCCACGGCGGGGTCGTCGAGTTCGACTTCGTCGCGGACAACGCCGGTGCGTGGCTGTTCCACTGCCACAACCACTACCACATGGAGAACGGCATGAACCGCGAGGTTCGCTACCTCACCTGACGCTGAGCATACTGACACCCCGTCAGGTTACTTGCTCAGCGGTGGGTTCCAGCGTCGCCACGGCTTCGAGGTGGTGGGTGTGCGGAAACAGGTCGAACGCGCGCAGGCCGACGAGGGCGTACCCCCGCTCGGCGAAGTACGCGAGGTCGCGGGCCAGCGCGGCGGGGTCGCAGGCGACGTAGGCGATCCGCCGCGGTGCGAGGGCCGCGACGCCGTCGACGACCTCGCGGCCCGCGCCCGTCCGCGGCGGGTCGAGCACCACCAGGTCCGCGGGGCCGACCTCGGCGAGCAGGGCCGCGTCGACCCCGGCCTCGATCACGCGCGCCCCGGGGACGTCGGCGAGGTTGTCGCGGGCGGCGGCGACGGCGGCCGCGTCGGACTCGACCGCCACGACCGGCCCCGGCGCGACGGAGGGCGCCAGCATGCCGGCGAACAGGCCCGACCCGGCGTAGAGGTCGAGCAGCGTCTCCCCCGGCCGCGGCGCCAGTGCCTCGGTCACCGCGCGCGTCAGCACCGTCGCCGCCGCGGGGTGCACCTGCCAGAACCCGTCGGCCGGCACGGAGAACTCCCGTCCGTCGACCGTTTCGACCACGCGCTGATCGGCCACCGGGGAGACCACGACGTCGCCGGTACCCGCCGCCGGGACGGTCACCGCGATCTCGGCGCCTCGCGGCCAGGCGGCGCTCAGCACGCCGGAGGTGTTCACCGCCGGCGCGGCGATCAGACAGGCGTCGAGGGGCTCGACGTCGTGCGAGCGGTGCCGCCGGAGTCCGGCGCGCCCGGTCGGATCGACCGCGAACCGGACGCGCGTCCGCCAGCCGGAGCCGTCCGTTGCCCCCGGGACCGCTTCCACGACCGGCTGCCGGTCCAGCCCGGCGAGCCGGCGCAGCTGCTCGACCAGCACGGCGGCCTTGAGCTCCCGCTGGGCGTCCAACGTCGCGTGCTGCCAGTCGCACCCCCCGCAGCGACCCGGCCCCGCATAGGGGCACGGCGGGACGACGCGGTCGGGCGAGGCATCCAGCACCTCCACCGCGTCGGCGCGCAGGAAGCGGTCGGCCGGTCGCCCCTCGGTGACGCGCACCCGCACCCGCTCGCCGGGCAGCGCGTGCCGCACGAAGACGACACGGCCCTCGTGCCGGGCGACGCAGAAGCCGCCGTGCGCGACCGGCCCGACCTCGACCTCGTACTCCGTGCCGACCAGACTCCCCGGCCCGGAGCGACTCGGCCGCCCGGTCCCCCGGCTCCCCGGCCGGCTCCCCGACCGGCGGCCCTTCCGGCGGCCGGGTCGAGGTGGCCGCTCGGAGTGCGACTCGGACGGTGCCATGGCGGAGCCGAGACTATGCGGTGCGGGCGTGTAGCGTCCGTGCGGGACGCCAGGAGGCTGGCCGAGGAGGACGTCGACACGTGCACATCGTGATCATGGGCTGCGGGCGCGTGGGGTCGACGCTGGCACTCGCGCTGGAGGCGAAGGGCCACGACGTGGCTGTCGTCGACCAGGAGTCCGACGCGTTCCGCCGCCTCGGGACCGGCTTCGCCGGTCGCCGCGTCACCGGGGTGGGCTTCGACCAGGAAACGCTGCTGGAGGCCGGCATCGAGCAGGCCGGCGGCTTCGCGGCCGTCTCCAGCGGTGACAACTCCAACATCATCTCCGCGCGCATGGCGCGTGAGCAGTTCGGCGTCGAGAACGTCGTCGCCCGCATCTACGACCCGGCCCGCGCCGAGGTCTACGAGCGGCTCGGCATCCCGACGGTCGCGACCGTGAGCTGGACCGCCGACCAGATCCTCCGCAAACTCCTGCCGCCCGGTTCCGAGCCGGTCTGGCGTGACCCGAGCGGCTGCGTGGCTCTCGCCCAGGTCAGTGTCCACCCGGGCTGGATCGGCCTGCCGATGGCGAAGCTGGAGGTTGCGTCCGGCGCGCGCATCGCGTTCCTGACCCGTCTCGGCGAGGGGTTCCTCCCGACCGCCGAGACCGTCCTGCAGGAGGGCGACCTCGTGCACGTGCTGCTGCGTGAGGACACCGCCGACGCCGCGGAGGCCGTGTTCGGCGCCGCGCCGGAGGTGCACTGATGCGCGTCGCCATCGCCGGGGCCGGCGCCGTCGGCCGGTCCATCGCGCGCGAGCTGCTGGCCAACGGCCACGAGGTCCTGCTCATCGACAAGAGCCCCTCGGCCATCAAGGTCGAGCGGGTCCCCGACGCCGAGTGGCTGCTGGCCGACGCGTGCGAGATGTCCTCGCTGCAGGAGGCCCAGCTCCAGCGCTGCGACGTGGTCATCTGCGCCAGCGGCGACGACAAGGTCAACCTCGTCGTCTCCCTGCTGGCCAAGACCGAGTTCGCCGTCCCCCGCGTCGTCGCGCGCGTCAACCACCCGGGCAACGAGACGCTGTTCAACGAGTCGTGGGGCGTCGACGTCGCGGTGTCGACGCCGCGCCTGCTCTCGGCGCTGGTCGAGGAGGCCGTGACCGTCGGCGACCTGGTCCGCCTGTTCTCCTTCAAGCAGGGTCAGGCCAACCTCGTCGAGCTGACGCTGCCGGAGGACTCACCCCAGATCGGCAACCGCGTCGGCGACGTCCCGTGGCCGACGGACACCGCGCTGGTCGCGATCATCCGGCAGAGCCGGGTCCTCGTCCCCTCCCGGGACGACCCGCTGGAGGCCCTCGACGAGTTGCTGTTCGTCGCCTCGGCGGACCAGGAGCGCCGCCTGCAGAACCTGCTGTCCCCGCACGACGACTGACGGTCCGCGGCCGGGGTCATTCCTCCGCGGGCTGCTCCGCGGGCTGCTCCGGGGGGTCCGCCAGCGGCGTGCGGCCCTTGGCGAGCAGCGCGGCCATCGCGAGCAGCGCGGCGACCTGGAGCGGCCAGCCCATGATCACCTTCGCCGTGCCCAGCAGGCCCACCTCGCCCGCTTCGTAGAGCGGGTACTGGACGACGACGCGCAGGATGCACGGCGCGGCCAGCAGCAGCGTCAGCCGGTTGCAGAGCTTGACCATGGCGGGGTCGGACCGCCACGCGGTCGGATCGCCGGTCACGGCGCCCACCATGAACCCGACCAGCGGCCAGCGGATCAGCACGGTCAGCAGCAGGACCGCGGCGTAGCCGGTGTTGTAGAGGATCCCCGGCAGGAAGTAGGCGAGCGCGCCGTCGTCGCCGTCGCCGCTCCGGTCCGCGCGCAGCGCGAAGGCCGCGCCGATCGCGATGCCGAACGCGGCGTTGAGCACGAACTGGACGGTGCTGCGCTGGACCAGCCGCACGACCAGCGCGAGCGCGGCGAGCCCGGCCGCGATCGCCAGCGACAGCTGAAGCTCGTCGGTGACGACGTAGGCGAGGGTGAACGCCGCGGTCGGGATCGCGGCCTCGAGGACGCCGCGCGGACCGCCCAGCGCCGTGGAGAGCTGCTGGCGGACGAGCTGTTCGACGGTCTCGACGTTCGGGGGACGCTCCCCCCTCAGGCGCTCATCGGTCACCCGACGCCGGGCCGGAGCTCGTAGCGGGGGTTGTAGACCACGGGACGGCCCTCGACCATCGCCACCCGGCCGGTCACCTTCATGCCCCGCCCGGGCTCGACGCCGGCGATCTGGCGCCGGCCCAGCCACACCAGCGAGACCGTGCCGGAGCCGTCGTAGAGCTCCGCCTCCAGGGCGGGGACGCCCGCCCGAGGGCGCAGCGTCACGGTGCGGAGCGTGCCGCACATCGTCACGATCTCGCGCGCACAGCACTGCTGGATCGGGGTGCCGCCGGCGTCCGCGACGTCCTCCTGCAGCTCACGGGCCTCGACCTCGTGGGGCGGCGCCGTGATCCGTCCGATCATGCGCTTGAGCAGGCCCTTGGCCGGAGCGTCGGTGGTCATCAGCGGACCTCGGTGATCTCCGGACCGCGCTCGAACGGCTTGAGGTCGTCGGTCCGGCGCCCGCCGTCCTCGTCGCCCTCGTCGGTGTCCTCGTCGACGAACTGCTCGCCGTGCTCGCCGATCTCGACCTCCTGCGGGAGCTGCAGCGGGATCGGGTCACGCGGGGCCATGGCGTCCTGACCGCGGACGACGACCACGTCGGCGAGCAGGTCCTCGAGCGCGCGACGCAGCGAGGCGTCGGTCGCGGCCTCGCCGGTGATCACGGCGCGCAGGAACCAGCGCGGTCCGTCGACACCGAGGAAGCGCGCGGTCTGCAGGCCGGTCGTGCCGTCGGGCAGCGCGACGCCGACCTCGGCGACGAGTTCGGTGCCGAACCGGCCCTCCTCCTCGGTGGACCGGCCGCCCGAGGCGACGATCCCTTCGGCGATCTCGCCGCGGACCTCGTCCCAGATGCCCATCGTGCGCGGCGCGGCGAACGGCTGGATCTGCAGCGCGCTCCGCTCGATGATCAGCGTGACCGCGACGACCTGGTCCTCCGCGAGCTCGGCCCGCAGCTCCATGCCGTTGAGGATCGGGATGCGGACCCCGCCGAGGTCGACGCGCTCGATCTTGTCCTCGGGCGCGCTGTCCGCGTCCCACGGACCGCCGTCCCGATCGCGGATCGAGCCCACCGGCCACGACGGGTTCTGGTCCACCTCCGCGGCGGGGGTGTCCCCGAGCGCGGCGAGCACCTCGTCGACCTCACCGGGGTCGGCGTCGACCTCGGTCCCGGTCTCGGCGCCCGCCTCGTCGCTCTCGGTGTACGAGTCCAGCTCGGCGCCCGCGTCGGGCTCGCCCTTCTTGCGGCGTCGGAAAGCCACGTTCAGTTCCCCTCGTCGATGGGGCCATTCTCGCGCGCGGTCGACTCGCGCGTGGAAAAGCCGCCGGTGGATCCGTGCCCGCCGGTGCCCCGGGCCGAACCTGGCAGCAGCTCCACCTCGTGGAACCGCGCGAGTTCGACCCGCTGGATGACCAACTGGGCGATCCGGTCGCCCCGGCGCAGCACGACCGGCTGCGCGGGGTCGTGATTGACCAGAATGACCTGAATCTCGCCGCGGTAGCCCGCGTCGACCGTCCCCGGAGCGTTGACGATGCTGACGCCGAACCGGGCGGCGAGCCCCGAGCGCGGGTGCACGAACGCCGCGTACCCGGCCGGCAGCGCGATCGCGAGGCCGGTGGGGACCTTCGCCCGCTCACCGGGTGCGAGCTCGACGTCGACAGCCGTGCAGATGTCCGCCCCGGCGTCGCCGGGGTGGGCGTAGGCGGGGACGGGCAGCTCGGGGTCGAGGCGCTGGACGAGAACGTCGACCCGCTCGCCCACGGCCAGGGCCCCCTGCAGGTCAGCGGTCACGGTGCCCGACACTACCCGCCTCTGGCAGGCTTGCCCGCGCAGCCGGGAGATCGGCGAATCAGAGCGGAGTTCGGCGTGGCAGAGAGCAACAACGTGGCCTGGAAGGCGGTGGCCACGGGCGGCGCGGTCGCCGCGACCTTCGTGACCCGGAAGGCCGTGGCCGGGGTCTGGAAGGCCGCCACCGGCGGCGCTCCCCCGGAGCACCCCGAGAACCCCGACACGACCTGGGCGCAGGCGCTGGCCTGGGCCATGCTCACCGGCGCGATCGCCGGCGCGGTGCGCCTGCTGATCACCCGCAAGGCCGCCTCGTCCTGGCGGTCCGCCACCGGCCAGCTGCCGCCCGGCCTCACCGCGAGCTGACCCTCCGGACGTCCGACGATGTGGTCGCTGTTGCAGCCACATCGTCGGACGCAACGGGTCAGTCCTTCGACGCCAGCCAGACCAGGGCGTCGGCGACGGCGCGCTCGGAGCCGACCGGGCGGTTCACGACCTTGCCCCGGACGGCCATGGTCGTCGAGCCGCCGCCGTCGAGGTTGAGCGCGTCGTCCATCCCGAGGGCCTGAGCCACGCGGGCGGCCTCCCACAGGGTCGCCCCGACGCTGCGGGGCTGCCGCCCGTCGATCGTGACGAACATCAACCGGCCCGCGGCGTCCGTGCCCGCGATCGTGCGCGGGTTGCGCCCGAACAGGCTGCTGTCGCGCCGGTGAAGGATCGTTTTCCCGTCCCGCACCAGGCGGTAGCGGCCGGTCACGGCCGAGACGCCCTCCCGTAGCGGCAGCCGCCGGCCGTCGGGGCGGTTCACGACCGACTGCTCGACGTCGAGGCAGCCGCCGCGCGCGAACCGGCGCAGGCGCAGCGCGGTCGCGCCGGTGCCCTGCAGCGACGTCTGGGAACCCGTCAGCCGGACGCCGCGGTGCCCGAGGATCCGCACCGGGCAGCCCGCGCGGTCGAGCACGACCTCGACGCCCGGCCCCTTCGGCGTGCGGCCGGCGAAGTCGCGGGTGAACTCGGCGAGCTGCCCCGAGCCTGCGCAGCGCTGCTTGCGCGCGGCCTTGTGCTTCGCGCAGCCCTTCGGCAGGTTCGGCGGGCTGTTCACGCGGTTCAGCGTCAGCACGCCCATCCCCTCGCGGGAGCGGACCTTGCCGGTCCAGTCGAAGCGGCCGATGCGCAGCGCGTTCTGCTCGGAGTCGAGGGCGAGCGTGACCTCCTGCGACGTCCCGGTCGGCTTGGAGAGCACGCGGCCGTCGGAGATCGTCAGGCCGACCGGCAGACCGCGGTAGCGCTTGTCCGACTGCAGCGAGAAGAACGACCCGTTGACACCGACGAGCGCGCTCGCCCGGCGGGCGAGGGCGGTGGTGCGGTCCGGGTCGGCGAGGGTCTTGCCGTACGTGCGCTGCAGTCGGCCGTCGGCCTGCTCGGGGTCGATCGTCAGGACGTTGACCACCCACGGGCCCTTGGACGTGGAGGCCCAATGCTTGCGCTTGGTCTTCCCCTCGCCACGGTGAATCACGGTCAGCGTGACGCCGGGCGCGAGCGTCTTCGTCGTGCGGCGCTCCGGCAGGCCGGCCCGGCCGAGCGGCAGCGCGGGCTCGCGGGGCACGCGCGGGACCTCACCCGCCTTCGGCGGGGCCGACGCGGGCTCGGGGGTGTGCGGAGTCGCCAGGTCCCCGATCAGCGACGACAGCGGGTCCGGCTCCGGAGCCGGACCCGCGGCGGAGGCGTCAGCGGAGTCGGGGATCCCGGCCGTGGCCACCGCGGTCGCCGTGACGATCCCGGCGAGCGCGTAGGAAGCCGGACGAACTCGGCAGAGGAACGTCATGGCCGCACATCATGATCACCGTTTCTGTGTGCGCTCCCAGGGTGCGCTCCCAGGGTGCGCTCACCGGTGTGCTCACCGGTGTGCTCACCGGGTGATCGTGACGTGCGGAAACGCGTGCGTCAGGCGCAGTCGCGGCAGATGAGCTGGCCGCCCTTCTCGCTCGCCAGCTGACTGCGGTGGTGCACCAGGAAGCACGACGAGCAGGTGAACTCATCGGCCTGGCGCGGGAGCACGCGGACGCTGAGCTCCTCACCGGAGAGGTCGGCGCCGGGCAGTTCGAGGGACTCGGCGAGGTCGGCCTCGTCGACGTCCACCGTACTGGCGCCCTTGTCCACCCGCCGGGACTTGAGCTCCTCGATGCTGTCCTCGCCGAGCTCGTCGTCCGTCTTGCGGGGGGCGTCGTAATCAGTCGCCATGTAGGTCCGGGTCTCCTCGTGCTGATTGGCGGGACCGCAGTATGCCTGCCCGGGGCGGGAATTGTGCCTTAAGGCAGGGCGGAGGTGGCGACGGGGTCCGTCAAGCCGGTCTCGTGGCCCGCTCCGGCGGCGAGCAACAACGCCTCCAGCGGGTCGAATAATTCCGGCGGTGCGGCGAGCAGGAACCGCGAGGAGGGGGCCTCGCCGCCCAGGCCGGCCACGCGGGCGCCCGCCTCGGACGCGATCAGCCCGCCCGCGGCGAAGTCCCACGGGTTGACCCCCCGCTCGAAGTACGCGTCGACGCGCCCGGCGGCGAGCGCGCACAGGTCCACCGCGCACGCGCCGTGGCGGCGGATGTCCCGGACGGCGGGCAGGACGTGCCGCAGGATCTCCGCCTGGTGGGCCCGGCGCCGCGGGTCGTAGCCGAATCCGGTCGCGACCAGCGCGCGGTCCAGCGGAGCGGCCGGGTTGACGCGCAACGGTCGGTCGTTGCAGGTCGCGCCCTGACCCCGGACGGCGGCGAACGTCTCCCCCGTCGCCGGGACGTGCACGACCCCCACCACCGACTCCCCCTCGACCTCGGCCGCGAGGCTGACCGCCCAGCCGCCCAGGTCGTAGAGGTAGTTGACGGTCCCGTCGAGCGGGTCGACCACCCAGCGCACCCCGGAGGTCCCCGGGTGGTCCGTGCCCTCCTCGCCGAGCATCCCGTCGTCCGGCCGCAGCCGGGCGAGGGTCTCGGTGATCAGCGCCTCCGCGGCGTGGTCCATCTCGGTGACCACGTCGGTCGGTGTCGACTTCGACGTCACCCGCAGCGGGCCGCTCGGACGCCCGGCAGCAAGCAGCGTGCCCGCCTCCCGGGCCACCTGCAGCGCGACCTCGAGGAGTTCCTTGGTGGGGAGATCCGTGTGCACCCCGGACGAGCCCGGCACCCTCAGTCCCGCCCCGCGACCGCGGGCCGAGGTCCCTTCGGGTTCGGGCAGCACCCGGCCGGACACAGGTCGTAGGAGGCGCCGAGCTCGCCGAGGGTCGCGCGCTGGTCGGGCATGACGCTGTTGGCCCGCTCCAGCACGAGGTCGCGGATCGCGGCGACGAACTCGGGCGCCGCGCCGACCGTCCCGGCGCGCGCGAACGCGACGCCGAGCTTGTCGGCCTGCGCCTTGAGCTCGACGTCGAGGTCGTACACGACCTCCAGGTGGTCGGAGGTGAAGCCGATCGGGACGACGACCACCGCGGCCGTGCCCGCCTCGGAGAGCGCGGTGAGCCGGTCGCCGATGTCCGGCTCCAGCCACGGGACCTGCGGCGGGCCGGAGCGGGACTGGTAGACGAGCTCGGAGGGACGTTCGACGCCCGTCGCCTCGCGCACGCCCGCCGCGACCAGGGACGCGACCTCCTCGTGCTGCTGCACGTAGAGCCCGCCCTCGGGGCCCGCGCTGTAGGCCATCGCCATCGGGATCGAGTGGGTGGTGAACAGGATGGTCGCGGTCTCGCGCAGGTCGGCCGGGAGCTGCTCCAGTGCGGCCACGGTGTTGGCGACCATCGGCCGCACGAAGCCGGGGTGGTTGAAGTAGTGCCGGATGCGCGCGAAGTTCGGCGCCTTCGGGATGCCGGCCTTGGCCGCGAAGATGTCCTCGCGGTACTGCCGGCAGCCCGGGTACGAGGCGTACGCCGAGGTCAGGAGGACCAGGGCGCGGCGGCGGCCGTCGTCGGCCATCTGCGCGATGGCGTCGCGCAGCGACGGGTTCCAGTTGCGGTTGCCCCAGTAGATCGGCAGATCGATCCCGTTCACGGCGAAGTCGGCCTCGAGCGCACCCAGCAGTTCGCGGCAGTGGCCGTTGATCGGGCTGACCCCGCCGAAGTGCTGATAGTGCTCGGCGACCTCGGCGAGACGCTCGGGCGGGACGTCCTTGCCGCGCGTGACGTTCTGCAGGAACGGCATCACGTCGTCGGGGCCCTCGGGTCCCCCGAACGACACCAGCAGGAAGGCATCAAAAGGACCGGCGCTCATGTCGGTCATCCTGTCAAAGTGCTGGCCCCCTACCGCGACGTGCTCACGCAACCCGGTGCGCTGCGGTTCAGCCTGGCCGGATTCCTCGCCCGGCTGCCGATCTCGATGCTCACGCTGGGAGTCGTGCTGCTGGTCTCCGGGACCGGTCGCTCCTACGCCCTGGCCGGCGCCGCGGCGGGCGCGGTGAACCTCGGTTTCGTGGTCGCGGGACCGCGTCTGGCCCGCCTCGTCGACGGCTACGGGCAGGCCGCGGTGCTCCGCCCGGCCGCGCTCGCGCAGGCCGTCGCGCTGGTCGCGCTGATCGTCGCCGGGACCTCCGAGGCGCCCGGCCCGGTACTGGTCGCGCTCTCCCTGCTGAGCGGGATGACGATGCCGAGCATCGGCGGCCTGGTCCGTGCGCGGTGGACGACCCTGCTCGGCGGGCCGGACCCGGCGCACGCGACGCCGGTGAGCAGGGCGCGGCTGCACACCGCCTTCTCGTTCGAGTCGGTCGTCGACGAGGTCATCTTCGTCGTCGGGCCGATCGCGGCGACCCTGCTCGCGGTCGGGGTCCACCCGGCCGCCGGGCTCGCCGCGGTCCTTGCCGTCGGGCCGACCGGGGCGCTCGCGCTCGCGGCCGCCCGGGCGACCGAACCGCCCGGAACACCCCGGACCACCGACACCGGGCCGCGGCCGGCGCTGGCCTCACCCGGGCTCGTGGTGGTCGTCGGCGTGTTCGTCGCGCTCGGCGCGCTGTTCGGCGCGGTGGAGGTGGCCGTCGTGGCGTTCAGCGAGGCCGAGGGGTCGCGCGGGGCCGCCGGCGGCATCCTCGCGCTCTACGCGCTGGGCAGCCTCGTCGCCGGCGTCGTCTTCGGCACCGCCCGGCGCCACGCGCCCCCGTGGCAGGGATTCCTCGGCGGAGCCGTCGGCATCGGCGCTTCGGCCCTGGCGATGCCGTTCGTGCCGTCCCTGGGCGTCCTGGCCGGCCTGGTCGTCCTGGCCGGGATCTCGATCTCCCCGACGCTGATCAGCGGCATGGCGCTGGTCCGCCACCTCGCACCGCCGACGCGCCTGACCGAGGGCTTCGCCTGGGCGACGACCGGGCTGTCCGTCGGCCTGATGGCCGGATCGGCGGCGGCGGGCTGGCTGGCCGAGCACGTGAGCCCCGCGGACGGGTTCTGGGCGGCGACGGTCGCCGCCGTGGGCGCCGCGACGCTCGCCGCTGCGGGCGCCCCACGCCTGCGCCGGGGGCCGGGCGTTCACCCGTTCGGAGCAGTTCCCGGCACAGTGCCCTGAGTCACGGGCGCGCCTCCACGGCTTTGGCCGCTCGAACGGACAAACTCGTAACCGACCTCAGGTGCCGTCGGCAGCAGGAGGACTTCGGTCATGCAGGATCTCCGTCTCGTCGCGGCGAATGAACGCGGCACCCATCTGGTGCTCCGTTCGCCGGACGGCGAGAAGTTCGTGGTTCCCATCGACGAGCGCCTGCGCGCCGCGATCCGCGGCGACAAGACCCTCCTGTCCCAGCTCGATGCCGGCGTCGGCCAGCTGCGGCCGCGCGAGATCCAGGCGCGCATCCGGGCCGGCGAGTCGGCGGAGCAGGTCGCGGCGGCCGCCGGGGTGCACGTCGACCGCGTGCGCCGGTTCGAGGGCCCGGTCCTCGCGGAGCGCGAGCACATGGCGCAGATGTCGCAGCGTGCGTCGGTCCGCCGGCCCGGTCAGGCCGAGCTGCGCCCGAACACGCTCGCCGAGTCGGTGCCCGCCCAGCTCCAGCACATCAGCCTCGCGCCGACCGACCTGTCCTGGGACTCGTGGCGTCGCGACGACGGCCGCTGGCTCGTCCAGGTCAGCTACGAGCACGACGCGCTGACGCAGCGGGCGACCTTCCTGTTCGACCCGCGCGCCCGCACGGTCGTCGCGGAGAACGACCAGGCCCGCTTCCTCACCGGCGAGCTCGAGCAGCACCCGGCCCGGGAGCCGTTCCGGCCGCGGATCGCCGCGCCGGTCCCGCTGCGCGCCGCCGAACCCGTCACCGCGGTGGAGGACGACGAGGACGTCGAGATCGAGGCCGAGGAGCAGGCCGCCCCGCCCTCGCTGCGCCGGCCGGACCCGACGCTGAACCGCCGTCCGCCGGACGTCATCGCGCGCCGTCCCGAGCCGGCGCCCGCGCCGGCCCCGGCCCCGCGCCCGGCGACGGTGGTCACTCCCCCGCCGCCCGCGCCGAGTGTGGTCCCGCCGCTCCCGGCGGCCGCCCCGGCTCCGGCCCCGATGGCCCCGGCCGCCAAGGCTGCTCCGGCTCCGGCTCCGATGGAGGAGCGTGCCCCGGCTCCGCCCGCCCCTGCCGTCGAGGCCCCGCCGCGTCGGTCGGTCATCGACACCCCGACCCTGCCGATGGACCCGCCGCCGACCCCGGCCGAGGCGATGCCCGCCCGGCGGACCGGCACCCACGACGCGTCCGCGGACGACGCGCCCGCCCCGACTCCGACCCGCTCCGGCGGCCGTCGCCGCGCCCGGGTCCCCAGCTGGGACGACATCCTGATCGGCACCCGCCCGAAGGAGTAGGCCCAGCGACTCGCCGTCGCTCGACCGTTCGCTCGACAGATGGCTCGACAGATCGAGAAGGGCCCCCGCACCGTCAGGTTGCGGGGCCCTTCTCGCTGCGCTGCGGGACGTCATCCCGCAGGAAATGTGGGGCCGGGACGGCCTCGGCCCGACCCCCGCGAACGGGGATCGGGCCGAGGTGAGCCGAGACTTGCTGACCAGCAGTCAGACGCGACGGCCGGCCCTCAGCCGATCGTCACGAGGTGGAGGTGGCGGTCGCCGACGGGGTCTCCTCCGGCGAGGAGGACGGCGGGGTGCTCGCGGTCGCGCTGGGCGAGGGGGACGAGCTCGAGCCACTGCCCGACTCACCCGCGGGCTCGTAGGGGTTGGCCTTGTCGGCCCACTTCGACCCGAGCTTCTTCGACGTCGTCGACGGGTACGAGATCTTGTTCGGGTCGCCGTCGGAGGTGTACGCGGCCCACTTGCCGTCGTCGAACTGGTCGAGCCAGTACGTCGAGTCGGTCTCGACCGGCTTGTTCTTCGGGCCGGAGCGGATGCGCGCGATCTTGTACGGGTCGAAGTCCGCGTCGAAGACCGACTTGGCCGGGTTCGACCCGACCAGCAGGGCCGCGTCGAGGGTGTAGGACTTGCCCTCGAACTCACCCGCGCGGAGCAACTGCGGGTTCGCCGGCGCGATGCCGAACGGCAGCGCGATGGTGTTGACCTTCGCGTCCGGCGCCTGGGCCTTGATGTCCGCGATGTTGTTCGCGATCTCCTTCTGGACCGTGGACTCGCTGCTCTGCTTGAGATTCGCGTGGTTCACGGTGTGGACGCCGACCTCGTAGCCGTTCTCCACCAGCCAGGGCAGCGCCTTCGGGTCGGTGAATGAAGTCCCGTTCACGTAGAAGGACCCGATTGCCGGGAAATCCGGGTTCTCCGCCTCGAAGGCCTCCATGATTCCGACGGCGGAATCCGCGGTCGGCTTTCCGTCGGGGCCGATCTGAATCTGGCTCGCGGACGAGTCGTCGAACGTGAGGACGACCGGGTGCTTGCCGGCCGGGATGTCGATCTCACCGGCGACCATCTGCGCGGTCGTGATCGGGACGAACCCGGCCTTGTGGAGCCGCTCGAGCTCGGCCTTGAACTCGGCCGGCGTCTGGTCGTAGACGCAGGCGCTGCAGACCTCGGCCTTCACCTGGTGGTACATCATCACCGGGATCGCCGCGAGCTCGTTGGCCTTCACCGAGGCCGGGTCGACGGACGACGGTTCCGGAGTCGCGGAGGGCGTCGGCGTGGTGGTCTCACCCGCCGTCGGCGCCGGGCTCTCCGTGGCGTTCGGCTCGTCGTCATCGCCTCCGCAACCGGAAAGCAACAATCCGGCAACGAGAGCCGCCGCCACTACATCGCGTGGGCGCATTTTCCCCCCAAAGTCGTTTGGTACTGCCACTCTGTGTCTGCGTGATCTTGCGACCAGGATCAGTTCGCTGATCATTAACGTGATCATGGCGTATCCGTGCGGGCGAGGGTGGGGAAATCAGCGCGCCGCTTCGGCTTCAACTCGGTAAAGGTGGATGGGGATATGACGGGCTCTGATGGCATGCCGCCCGCCCCGTGGGGGGCATCGGGCGACGGCGGCGAGGGCACGCCGGCCGTACCGCCGCCGGTCGTGCCGGCGGCTGTGCCGGCCGCTGCGCCGGTCGCTGCGCCGGTCGTGGCGAAGAAGCGCAAGACCGGTCGGAACGTCGCCATCGTCGGTGGCGTCGCGGCTCTGCTGCTCGTCGTCGGGGCCGCGGCCTCGCCGCTCGGTGCGGGCTCCAAGGTCGAGCTCGTCGCCAGCTCGACGGGAATGCTGAACGCTGACGCGGCGAAGAACCTGGTCTTCACCATCAACGGCGCGAAGATGTCCGACGTCACCCTGAAGCTGGACGGCCAGGAGGTCCAGGGCTCGCAGGAGGGCGACAACATCGTCTACCGCGCCCCGTCCGACCTCGCCGACGGCAAGCACACCTTCTCCGCCTCCAAGGACGGTCGCCTCCCGGGCCGCACCGCGACCTCCTCGCAGACCTTCGAGATCGACACCGTCGCGCCCGTCGTGACGTTCGAGATCCCCGAGGAGCCGGCGAAGATGGACGAGGCCTTCACCCTCAAGGGCAAGATCGAGGGCGCCAAGACCGCCGAGATCAACGGCGAGCAGCTCGACCTCGCCGACGACGGCTCGTTCTCCAAGGAGTTCGCGGCCCCGCCGCGCGGCGCGATCCTCAAGGCGACCGACGAGGCCGGCAACGTCACCGAGCAGGCCGCGCAGATCCCGGTCTTCAACCCGGCCGTGCGGTCGGTGCACATCACTGCCTTCGGGTGGGCGTCCTCGACGCTGCGGGAGCCCGTCCTGCAGCTGCTCAAGGACAAGAAGATCGACAACGTCCAGCTCGACATCAAGGACGAGGACGGCATCATCGGCTACCAGTCCGAGGTCCCGCTGGCGAAGGCCGCGGGCACGGGCACGGACCGCTACAACGCCGCCGACGCGCTGAAGCAGATCCACGACCTCGGTGGCACGGTCACCGGCCGCATCGTGGCCTTCCGCGACCCGAAGATGGCCGGCTGGGCCGTCAAGAACGGCAAGATGGACCTGGTCATCCAGAACACGTCCGGCGGCGCGTACGACGCCGGCAAGTACGGCCAGGCGTCGTTCACGAACTTCGCCAACTCCGAGATCAAGGACTACAACATCGGTCTGGCCGAGGAGGCCGCGAAGCTCGGCTTCGACCAGATCATGTTCGACTACATCCGCAAGCCGGAGAACTCGGGCCAGGTCTACCCGGGCATCGGCGACCGTGACGCGATGACCGCGATCGTCGACTTCGTTGCCGAGGCGGCTCCCCGCGTCCGTGCGGCCGGCGCCTTCGTCGGCGCCGCGGTCTACGGCATCTCGGCCTTTACGCCGGTCTCCGTCGCGCAGGACATCCCCGGCATGGCGAAGCACCTCGACTTCCTCGCGCCGATGGTCTACCCGTCGCACTGGGGTCCGGGCGAGTACAGCGTCGCCTCGCCGAACAGCCAGCCGTACGACATCGTCAACCGCTCCGTCATCGAGTTCAACCGGCTCGTCCTCGGTACGGACTGCGCGGTCGTCCCGTGGCTGCAGGACTTCTCGCTCGGCGTGCGCTACGGCGTCGCGGAGGTCAAGGCCCAGATCAAGGCCGCGGCCGACGCCGGCGTCAACGGCTTCTACCTGTGGAACGCGTCCAGCAAGTACACGGCCGCGGCCCTCGAGGCCATGGAGCCGGGCGACGCCCAGCCGGGTGAGCTGATCTACTCGATGGTCCGCCCGGGCGTGAACCCCGGCGAGGGCACCAAGGACGCCAAGGCGGCCGAGGAGTACATCAAGGCCTACCTCGAGGCCAAGAAGAACGGCACCACGTTCGTGCCGCCGGGCTCGCAGACCACCACCGACCCGGCCACGACCGAGGGCAGCGAGTCGTCCACCGAGACCGAGGGCACGGAGTCGTCCACCGACTCGTCCACGGATTCGTCGACTCAGTCGGAGGGCACCGAGTCCGAGAGCACCGAGTCGACGGACGGCGCCACCGCCTCCCCGTCCCCCTCGGCCACCTCGTAGCAACTCCAGCACCTGCACCACCGGAGCCCCGGTCCTCATCGGAGGGCCGGGGCTCCGCCCATTCCCGCAGGTCAGGTGACGCGGCGGTCGGCGGGGGACGGGTCGGCGTGGGCGCGGTGGCGGCCGGCGGCGACGAGGGAGCGCAGGCGGTCGAAGGCGTCCCAGACCTCGGTGAACCGGGTCGAGATCGGGGCCGGGCCGAGGCGGAGGCAGTCGGGGGTGCGGAAGTCCCCGATCACGTCCGCCTCCGCGATCAGCGCGCGGCTGATCGCGAACGCCTCGGGGTGACGCAACGTCAGATGTGAGCCACGAGCGGCCGGGTCCGCCGGGCTCGCGAGCTCGAACCCGAGTGGGAGGAGCCACTCCGCGGCGAGGACGCGGGCGAGTTCCGTCATCGCCATGCCCTTCGCCCGGAGCAGGTCGAGGCCGGCCTCGGCGAGCAGGCGGACGCCCTCCTCGAGCGCGGCGAGACCGACCACTGCGGGCGTCCCGGTGAGGAATCGGCGGACGTCGGGCTCGGGGTCGTAACGCTCGCCCATCGCGAACTGGTCGCGCTGACCGAACCAGCCCCAGATCGGCTGACGGAGCGTCGGTTGCAGGTCGCGCCGGACGTAGAGGAACGCCGGGGCGCCCGGGCCACCGTTGAGGTACTTGTAGCCGCACCCGACGGCGAGGTCGACGCCGGCGTCGGCCAGCCCGACCGGCACGGACCCCGCCGAGTGGCAGAGGTCCCAGAGCATCAGCGCGCCGACGCCGTGCGCCGCGGCGGTGATCGTCGGGAGATCGAGCAGCGCGCCCGACCGGTAGGCGACGTGGGAGAGCGAGAGCACCGCGACGCGGTCGTCGAGCGCCGCCAGCAAATCCGCGGGGTCGGGTCCGGTGACCGGGTCCGAGGCCACCACCCGCACCGTCATCCCGCGCGCTTGGGCGAGCCCGGCGAGCGTGTAGCGGTCGGTCGGGAAGTTGTCGTCGTCGGTGACGATCACGTCCCGGCCCGGACGCGCCGAGCAGGCGGCGTGCGCGAGCTTGTAGAGGTTCACGGTCGTCGAGTCGCTGACGACGACTTCGCCCGGATGCGCCCCGACGAGATGCTCGCCGATTCGGTCGCCGACGCGGGTCGGCAGGTCGATCCAGTCGTGCCAGGAGCGGACCAGACCGCCGGCCCACTCCTGCTCGACGACCTGGCGGAGCCGGTCGACGGTGGCGCGCGGGAGCCGGCCGAGGGAGTTGCCGTCGAGGTAGATCAGGCCGGGCTCGGGTTCGACGAACCGGTCCCGGAACCCGGCGAGCGGGTCGGCGGCGTCCAGCGCCTCCGCCGCGGCGCGGTCGGTTCCCGGGCTCATCCGCGTGCGGACCCGATCGCGACCGGCCGGGCCGGGTCGGCGATCCACTCGCTCCACGACCCGACGTAGACCGCCGGCGTCGGCAGCCCGGCGACGGTCATCGCGAGCGCCGCGTGGGCGGCCGTGACCCCCGATCCGCAATAGACGCCGACCTCCTCGTCCTCGGCGCCGAGGATCGCGAACCGGGTGCGCAGGAACGTCGGCGGATGCCATCGGCCGTCGACGTCGACGCTGTCGAACGTCGGCGCGCTCACCGCCCCGGGGACGTGGCCGCGGACGGGGTCGGCGCTCGACTCGCCCCGGTACCGCTCGGCGACCCGGGCGTCGAGGAGCAACCCCAGCCGGGCGTGAGCGGCCGCGCCGCGGGCGTCGAGCATCGGCAGGTGACCGGGGTCCGCGGTGAAGTCGCCGGGTGGCGGGAGCGGCGGCTCGCCCGACTCGGTCGGCCGGCCGGCGGCGCGCCAGGCAGCGATCCCGCCGTCGAGCACCCGCACGTCCCGGTGCCCGAAGTACCGCAGGCACCACCACGCGCGGGCCGCGGCGAAGCCCGGGCCGTCGTCGTAGGCGACGACCGGCCCGGAGCCCACGCCGAGCCGGCGCATCGCGGAGGTGAACGCGGCGGCGTCGGGGAGCGGGTGCCGCCCGCGGGAACCGTCCCCGGGCGGGGCGGCCAGATCGGCGTCGAGGTCGACGAAGACGGCGTCCGGCAGGTGCGCGGCCCGGTACGCGGCCGGGTCGGCCGGACCCGGCCCCGCCGTCACCTGACCGGCCGGCCACGGCACAGGCCACCGGACGTCCAGCAGGCGCGGGGGCCGCGGGCCGGCCAGTTCGGCGGCCAGCGCCTCCACCCCGACGAGGCTGTTCGCGCCACCCATGGGCTCACCTCCCGGACGTGTTTGCGGTCACAATCCCACCGCAGGTAGGCACGCCGGGACAGGACCGGCACGCCCGAACGTGGGTGTCGGTGTTTCGGAACCGCCGCAAATGGGCTCCAATTGCCTATGCCGATTCCCACGTCCCGGGCCCGTCGCTGGGGGGCGACGCTGCGGATCGCGCTCGCCGGAGCACTCACCGCCACGGCCGTCGCCGCCCTGGGGTCCTCCCCCGCCACCGCGGCCGCGAACGGTCCCGCCGTGGTCGGCTCCGCCGTCGAGATCCCGGTCAAGTTCACCGTGGTCAACCGGAACACCACGGGCATCCCGTGCCAGACCGAGCCCGACGGCAAGACCTACACGGTCCACGCCAACCTGGTCGCCCCGCGCGACCTGGTCCGGGCCTCCAGCCCGGCTGTCACGATGTACCTGCACGGGCTCGGCTACTCGAGCTTCTTCTTCCACCTCACCGAGGTGCCCGAGTACGACTACGCCCTCAACCAGGCGACGCAGGGCCACGTCTCGCTGGTCATCGACCGCCTCGGCAACCCCGCCCACGACGACCTGCCCGACGGCATGGCGACCTGCCTGCCGGCCCAGGCGGACATCGCCGACCAGATCGCCGACGCGCTGCGCGCCGGCAACTACAAGGCCGGCGGGAATGTCCTGCCGCGGTTCGGCCGGGTCATCCTCGCCGGCCACTCGGCGGGCGGCCTGATCGCCGAGCTCACCCAGGCAATCTTCGGCAGCGCCGAGGCGCTGGCCGTGATCGGCTACACCCACTACCCCTCGACGCTCGCGCTGCAGACCCTCTTTGCCTCCGGACAGGACTGCCTGACGGCGCCTCAGCACGCCCGCGGTGACGCCGGGGCCCCGAACTACGCACCGTTCGGGCGCACCGACGCCGAATTCGCGGCGGCCCACTTCCACGACGTCGAGTCCGCGGTGGCGGAGCTCGTCCTCCGCAAGCGCAACCGCGACGCGTGCGGCGACCTGCTCAGCGCGACCCAGGGGTACCTCGCCACCAACCTCATGACGCCGGCGATCAACGTGCCGACGCTGTTGATCCTCGGCACCAAGGACGCACTGTTCCCGCCGCCGGGGCCGGAGTTCCAGGTCCAGACCGCCTACCCGCAGGCACCGCGGCTCTCCTTCGTCCAGCTCGAGGCGACGGGCCACGCGATCACCTTCGGCCGCACCGCGGAGAAGTTCCGGTCGATCATGGCCCAGTGGCTGGCGGAGAATCAGGCCTGACGCCTCGTCAGTTGCTCGAACTTCAGGCACGCACGCGCAGGAGCGGAACGAGGAGTTCGTCCTCGGACAGCGATCCGTGCATGCCGATCAGCTGGGCGAAGAACGGGTGCTCGGTCTTCGTCGCCACCAGGCTGCCGGCCCCGGTGGCGACGGCGAGAACGTCGCCGATCCGGTCGGCCATCGCCGGGTCCAGGTTCGGGCCGAACCACCCGGCGGCGACGGCCTCCTCACGGGACAGGACGATCCAGCCGTCGGTCAACCGCGCCCGCCAGGCGGCCAGCACATCGCCGGCGGCACCCGGCCGGGCGTGGACGTAGCGCGCCCGCGCCTCACCGGAGAGCAGCTCGACGCCCTCACGCAGCTCGGGCTCGGCGTCGACGTCGATGCGGAGGTCCTCCGCGAGGTCGACCATGCCGTGGTCGGCGGTGACCAGCAGCGCCGACCCCGGCGGCAGCGCCGTGCCGATCTGCTCGGCGAGCCGGTCGACGTGGGCGAGCTGGTGCCGCCACGCGGCGGAGCCGACGCCCTTGCGGTGGCCGGTCGCGTCGAGGTCGCCGTAGTAGGTGTACGCGAGAACGCGGTCCCGGCCGGGGGCGTCGGCGAGGGCGTCGAGGGTGGCCGCGACAAGTTCGCCGGCCGACTCCGACGGGTCGAGCGGGACACCGCGGAAGGCCGCGCCGTTGAGCCCGGTGCCGCGGAAGCGCCCCGGCCCGAAGGAACGCACCTCGACCCCCGCCGCAGCGGCCCGCTCGAACGCGGTGAGGTGCGGCTGCCACTGCTGCGGGTCGACCTTCGTGGCGTCCCAGTGCAGGGCGTTCAGCACGGTCCCGTCCGGCCCGCGCATGCTCAGACCGAGCACGCCGTGCGCGCCGGGCGGCAGGCCGGTGCCGAGCGAGGTCAGCGACGTCGCGGTCGTCGACGGGAAGCCCACGGCGAGCGTGCCCGCGTCGGGCAGCAGCGAGCTGAGGTACGGGGCGAGGTCGGCGTGGCGGCGGAGCAGGTTCAGACCGAGTCCGTCGACGAGCAGCACGGCGACCCGCGGGGGCAGGTCGAGCGCGAGCGGCCCGGACTCCCCCGGCACCCCGAGCTCGCCCAGGACCGACGGCAGCAGGTCCGGCAGCGCGGCGCTGCCGTAGGCGAGCTCGCCGATCGCAGCGGTCGGCGAGGCCGCGCTCACCGCGTCCCCACGGCGGCGGAGAGCGCCGTGGCGAAGACGAGCATCTCGGCGACGGTCTCGCGGCCGTCCCCGGCCTCGCTGACGCGGACCGACAGGTCGTCGGCGGTCACCGAACCGGTGTAGCCGTGGTCGGCCTCGCAGTTCGGATCGCCGCACGTCGCCGGCTCGAGGTCCAGACGGCTGACCGCGCCCCAGCCGACGGTGAGCACGAGCTCGGTCGGCGGCGCCCCGACCTCGTAGCGCGCCGGGTCGGCGACCGTCCGGGACAGCACGACGGTGGAGATCCGGCTCAGCGCGATGCTCTCCGTGGACGTCGTGGCGTAGGCGACGGGGTTGTCCTCGTCCGCGCTGTGCTCGTCGGTGTGGCCGACGATCAGGCGCGTGGGCGTGAGCGCGAGGACGGTGACGTGGCGCCGCACGGTCTCGACGTCGAGCGTCGTCTCCTGGTGGACGAACCACGACTTGATCGCCTCCGCACCGACGGCGAACTCGATGCCCTCCGCGACCAGCTCGGGGTAGTACCCGCTCCGCTGGATCGCGTTTCGCAGGGTTCGAGTGGTGCCGGTGTCCGCCATGCCGTCATCCTCGCACCGGCGCCCACTCGTGCTTCCACACCACCCAGGCCACGTGTCGCTCGTCCTCCCGGCCGGGCGGCCCGGGGACGAGGTCGGGCAGCTGCGTGAAGCCGAGCCGCGCCGGGACCCGGCCGCTCACGACGTTGCGCGGATCGTGGTGGATCCGCACGCACTCCACGCCCGGCAGCGCGAACGCGGCGTCGGTAAGCGCCGCGGTGGCCGTCCCGGCGACGCCACGGCGGACGGCGGCGGCGTGCACCCAGTAGCCGATCTCCAGCACGCCCGGCCCCTGGCGCGCCATCAGCCCGACGCCGGCGAGCACGCGCCCGGGCGCGACGGCAGGCCCGCTGACCCGGTAGTTGAACTCGCTGCGGATCTCCCAGCCCTCGGTCGCCTGGTTCAGGAACCACTCCGCGGAGGCGGGCTCGTACCCGGCCGCCCAGGGCATGAAGGGCTCCAGGTGGGCGCGGGAGGCGTCCACCGCCGCGTAGAGGTCGTCGCGGTCGGCCGGGCGCCAGCGGTCCAGGCTCAACGCGCCCGCGACGAGCGTCTCGGGCGGGGCCGCCGGGGGCGCCCAGGTCGGCGTCGTCATCCACCCAGCGTGAGCATGCTCGTCCACGGTCCGCAACCGGGTTTGGCCGTACCGCCGTCCGTTGGGAAGGGAATTGACCCGCCCTGGTGGGGGGATGAGGCTGCGAAGATCCCCCGCCCCTTCGAGCCTGCTGGAGCCCGCAGATGAGCACGAATCCTGCCGCGACGGCGGCGTTCCGCGCCGCGCGCGACCACCTGCTGTCGATCCGCACGGACTACGCCGCCGCGCGCGACACCTTCGCCTGGCCCGAGTTGGAGCAGTTCAACTGGGCGCTGGACTGGTTCGACGTCCTCGCCGCCGAGAGTCCGGACGCCAAGGCGCTCTGGATCGTCGAGGAGGACGGATCCGAGCAGATCCTGAGCTTCGGAGACCTGCGCGACCGCTCGAACCGCCTGGCGGCCTGGCTGCGCGGCCAGGGCGTGGCGCGGGGCGACAAGGTCATCGTCATGCTCGGCAACCAGGTCGAGCTGTGGGAGACCGCGCTGGCCTGCATCAAGCTGGGCGCGGTCATGATCCCGTCGACGACGCTGCTCGGCACGCCGGACCTGACCGACCGCGTCTCCCGCGGCGAGGCCCGCCACGTCATCACCAACGGCCGCGACGCCGGCAAGTTCGACGAGGTGCCCGGTGACTACCGCAAGATCGCGGTCGGCGGGGCGGCCGGGTTCGAGACCTACCCCGACACGACCAGCGGCCCCGCCGAGTTCGCGCCCGACGGCGTCACGAACGCCTCGGACCCGCTGCTGCTGTACTTCACCTCGGGCACGACGGCGAAGCCGAAGCTCGTCGAGCACACGCACGTCTCGTACCCGGTCGGCTGCCTGTCGACGATGTACTGGATCGGCGTGCAGCCGGGCGACGTGCACCTGAACATCTCCTCGCCGGGCTGGGCGAAGCACGCGTGGAGCAACCTGTTCACGCCGTGGACCGCCGGCGCCTGCGTGATGATCTACAACTACGCCCGCTTCGACGCGGCCGCGCTGCTCGCAGTGATGAAGCGCGCCGAGGTGGACACCTTCTGCGCCC
This sequence comes from Sporichthya polymorpha DSM 43042, assembly GCF_000384115.1. Lineage (NCBI taxonomy): Bacteria > Bacillati > Actinomycetota > Actinomycetes > Sporichthyales > Sporichthyaceae > Sporichthya > Sporichthya polymorpha. The sequence goes on along the minus strand of NZ_KB913029.1, from coordinate 4,118,184 downwards.
CGCCGACCGTGTGGCGGATGCTGATCCAGGCGGACCTGTCCGCGTGGCAGCTGCCGCTGCGCGAGTGCGTCGGCGCCGGTGAGCCGCTCAACCCCGAGGTCATCGAGCAGGTCGAGAAGGCGTGGGGCATCACGGTCCGCGACGGCTTCGGCCAGACCGAGACGACCGCGCTCGTCGGCAACCCGCCCGGCCAGCCGATCAAGGCCGGGTCGATGGGCCGTGCCCTGCCGGGCTACACGATCGCGATGGTCGACCCGGTCAGCGGCGAGGAGGGCGACGACGGCGAGATCTGCATCGACCTGTCGAAGCCGCACCTCGGCCTGATGGTCGGCTACAAGGGCGACCCGGAGCGCAACGCGGACGTCACCCGCGGCGGGTACTACCACACCGGCGACGTCGGGACCCGGGACGCGGACGGCTACATCACCTACGTCGGCCGCGCCGACGACGTGTTCAAGGCGTCCGACTACCGGATCTCACCGTTCGAGCTGGAGTCGGTGCTGATCGAGCACGAGGCGGTCGCCGAGGCCGCGGTCGTGCCGTCACCGGACCCGCTGCGGCTCGCGGTGCCGAAGGCCTACGTCGTCCTCGCCGCCGGCCACGAGCCGAACCGCGAGACGGCGCTGTCGATCCTTCGCCACTGCCGGACCGAGCTCGCCCCGTACAAGCGGATCCGGCGCATCGAGTTCACCGACCTGCCCAAGACGATCTCGGGCAAGATCCGCCGCGTCGAACTGCGGCAGTCCGAGGACCAGCGGCACTCGGCCAAGATGACCGGCGCCGGCGACTACGCACCCCGCGGTGAGGCCGAGTTCTGGGAGGAGGACCTCCCCGAGCTCCGCGCCGAGTAGCTCTCCCCGGGCCGCCTCGGCGGCCCAGCGGACGCCGCCCACCGCGCGTCCGTCCCTGCGCGACCCCGCGGTTCCCCCGTGCCGCGGGGTCGCGCCCTGTCCGGGCGCGATCTACGTTCCTGGGGCTGGTCAGCCGCCGTGCGGGCGGAACCAGCGGGCGGAGGCGTCGGAGCCCCCGGTGTCGGGCAGGACGTCCGAGTCGGACGCCGCCGGGACGTCGGAGACGATGGCGTCGGACGCCGAGCCTCCGCGGTCCTGGAGCTGCTGAGACGCCGGGCGGCTGCCCGGAGCCGTGCTGCCACCGTCGAAGGCGAGCGCGCTGGCGCCCCCGGCGAGCGCCAGGACGCCGAGCACCGTCGAGCCGATCGCGAACCGCTTGATGACGCCCATGACGTCCGAACCTCCCCTTCATCGCCCGAACCGGGCGATCCCCCCGCTCTGGGACGCCGGCCGCCCGTCTCCGGTTCCCCTCGGACGCCCGGGAACGATCATGAGCGGCTTTTCGGACCCCCGTCATCCGCCCTGCGCCGCCCGGGTACCCACCCCGGACGTCCGAAATTGTGGCTGCAATAGCGACCGGATCTTCGGACGTCCGCCTCGCCTGTTGCTCATGCATGAGCAGGGTGTCGAAAATCGGGCGCGCGGTGTCCGAATTTCGACCACCCGGTCATGCATGAGCGGAACGTCACGCGGGCGGGGGCGGTGGGCGTGCCGGGGCGGGGATCGTCGACGGGGGAAGGGAAAATGGGCCCATGGCCAAGACCCCTCCCCCGCCCGCAGCCCCCGACGAGCGCATCATCGAGACCGACGTCTCGGAGGAGATGCGGGGCTCGTTCCTGGAGTACGCGTACTCCGTCATCTACTCCCGGGCCCTGCCGGACGCGCGGGACGGGCTCAAGCCGGTCCACCGCCGGATCCTGTACCAGATGGCGGAGATGGGGCTCCGGCCGGAGAACGGGCACGTCAAGAGCGCCCGGGTCGTCGGCGAGGTCATGGGCAAGCTCCACCCGCACGGCGACGGGGCGATCTACGACGCCCTGGTGCGGATGGCGCAGCCGCTCGCGATGCGCCTGCCGCTGATCGACGGCCACGGCAACTTCGGCTCCTACGCCGACGCCCCCGCCGCGATGCGCTACACCGAGTGCCGGCTCGACGCCGCGGCCATGGCCATGGTCGAGGCGATCGGCGAGGACACCGTCGACCTGATCCCGAGCTACGACGGGTCCGAGGTCGAGCCGATCGTCCTGCCGTCGGCCTTCCCGAACCTGCTGGTGAACGGCGCCGCCGGCATCGCGGTCGGCATGGCGACGAACATGGCGCCGCACAACCTCGGCGAGGTCATCGCCGCGGCCCGGCACCTGATCAAGCACCCGAACGCCGACCTCGACGACCTCATGCGGTTCGTCCCCGGCCCGGACCTGCCGACCGGCGGCAAGATCATCGGCCTCGACGGCATCCGCGAGGCCTACGAGACCGGCCGCGGCACCTTCCGCACGCGCGCCACGACGCACGTCGAGAACCTGACGCCGCGTAAGAAGGCCGTCGTCGTCGACGAGCTGCCGTTCGGCGTCGACCCCGAGCGCGTGGTCGCGAAGATCTCCGAACTCGTTCGCGCCAAGAAGCTCGCCGGCATCGCCGACGTCGCCGACCACACCGACAAGGACAACCCGCTCCGGCTCGTCATCGAGATCAAGTCCGGGTTCCACCCCGAGGCCGTGCTCGAGCAGCTCTACAAGCTGACGCCGATGGAGGACTCCTTCGGCATCAACAACGTCGCGCTCGTCGACGGGCAGCCGCTGACGCTCGGCCTCAAGGAGCTGCTGCAGGTCTACCTGGACCACCGCTTCGAGGTCGTCCGCCGGCGCAGCCGCTACCGCCGCGGCAAGGCCGCCGACCGACTCCACCTCGTCGACGGTCTGCTGATCGCGCTGCTCAACATCGACGAGGTCATCCAGGTCATCCGGACCAGTGACGACGCCGCGACCGCCAAGACGCGGTTGATGGAGATCTTCGAACTCACGGAGATCCAGGCGACGTACATCCTCGACACCCCCCTGCGCCGTTTGACCCGCCTCGACAAGCTCGAGCTCGAGCGCGAGGCCGAGAACCTCCGCGAGACCATCGCCGGCCTCGACGCCCTGCTCGAGTCCGACGAACTGCTGCGCAAGACGGTGTCGGACGAGCTCGCCGAGATGAGCAAGAAGTTCGCCACCCCGCGCCGGACGGTCCTGCTGGAGTCGGCCGGCACCCCGGCCGCCGCGGTGCCGCTCGAGGTCACCGACGACCCGTGCTGGGTGCTGCTCTCCTCGACCGGCCTGCTCGCCCGCACCCCGACCGACGAGGCGCTCCCGGCCGAGGGCGGACGCGCCAAGCACGACGTCATCGTCTCGGCGGTTCGGGCCACGGCCCGCGGTCACGTCGGTGCGCTCACGAGCGCCGGTCGGATGATCCGGGTCCCGGTGATCGACATGCCGGCGATCCCGGCGACGGCCGGTCCCCCGGCGCTGTCCGGCGGCGGCGCGCTGAGCGAGTTCGTCCGCCTCGAGAAGGGCGAGAAGGTCGTCGCGCTCGCCAGCCTCGACCCCGACGGCCCCGGTCTCGCCATGGGCACCGCGCAGGGCGTGGTGAAGCGCCTCAAGCACGACATCCCGTCGAACAAGGACGACTGGGAGGTCATCGCCCTCAAGGACGGCGACCGCGTCGTCGGCGCCGCGTCGGTGACCGGGCCGGACGACGACCTGGTCTTCATCACCTCCGACGCGCAGCTCCTGCGCTTCCCGGCGGCCAAGGTCAGCGCCCAGGGCCGGTCCGCGGCGGGCATGGCCGGCATCAACCTCGGCAAGGGTGCGAAGGCGCTGTGGTTCGGCGTCGTCGACCCCACCCGCGACGGCGCGGTCGTCACCATCGCCGGCAGCTCCGGGACCCTCGACGTCGGCGGCGGCTCGGTGAAGGTCACCCCGTTCGCGGAGTTCCCGCACAAGGGCCGCGCGACCGGCGGCGTCCGGTGCCACCGGTTCACCAAGGGCGAGGACGTCCTCACCCTCGGCTGGGCCGGCCCCGCCCCGGCGAAGGGCGCCAGCGGCAACGGCGCCCCCGTCGAGCTCCCCGAGATCGACCCCCGCCGCGACGGCTCCGGCGTCAAGCTCGCCAAGCCCGTCACCGCGGTCGGCGGACCCGTCGGCCCGGTCGCTTGATCTGACAGCTCGTCAGTCCAAGCCCGCCGTCAGCGGCGGCGGGCCCGGATTACGACGTCAGCGAGGCGCTTGGTCGATCCGTCGGGCCGGGGAACCGTCCGCTCGGTCTCGACGGCGGTGACGATCTCCCACGCCGCCGGGTCCAGCCGCGCCGTGATCGACGCCGCGGTCACCGTCGCCTCCGGGGGCGGTTTCTCGCCGTCGTGACCGTGCCCGTGACCGTGGCCGTTGCCGTGCCCGCCGAGGTGGCCCACGATCAGCAACGTCCCGCCCGGGGCGACCCAGGCCGCGATGCGGTCGTAGAACTCCAGTTGCGGGATCGCGGGGTGGGCGTAGTGGGTCATCACGAGGTCGAACGAGCCGGCCGGCTCCCACGTGCTCAGGTCGGCCTGAACCCAGTCCACTCGCCCGTCGACCCCGGCCGCGGACGCACGCGCGGCGGCCCGGGCGAGCGCCTCGGTGGCGATGTCCGCGGCGGTGACCTGCCAGCCGCGCTCGGCGAGCCAGATCGCCTCGGCCCCGGCCCCGCAGCCGGCGTCGAGGGCGGTGCCGGGCGACAGGTCGCTGAGCTCAATCACCAGGTACGGGTTGGGCGGCGCCGTCCCCATCGAGGAGGCGGCGCCCGCGCCCCAGTGCCGTTCCCAGTACTGCTCGTCGAACGTGTGTGTTGTCATCGGCTCCCCCACGGCGATCGGCCCGGGGAACGATGGTGCGCACCCGTCGGTGTTCCGGCAACCTTTGTTGCCGAAACCGCAACGCCGGTCAGGCGTCGATGCGCGAGCGGTCCAGCGAGGCGGCCGAGCTGACGATGAATTCCTTGCGGGGCGCGACGTCGTTGCCCATCAACAGATCGAAGACGCGCTCGGCCTCGTCGAGCTCCCCGCCGGTGATACGGCGCAGCGTGCGCGTGGCGGGGTTCATCGTGGTGTCGGAGAGCTGGTCCGCGTCCATCTCACCGAGACCCTTGTAGCGCTGGATCGGGTCCTTGAGCTTGCGGCCCTTCTTCGTCAGCTCCGCGACCGTCCGGCGCATCTCGGCGTCGGTGTAGGTGTAGATGAACTCGTTCGCCTTGCGGCCCGAGTTGACGACCTCGATGCGGTGCAGCGGCGGCATCGCCGCGTACACGCGCCCCGCCTCGACCAGCGGCCGCATGTAGCGGTGAATGAGCGTCAGCAGCAGGGTCCGGATGTGCGCGCCGTCGACGTCGGCGTCCGTCATCAGGATGACCTTGCCGTAGCGCGCGGAGTCGATGTCGAACGTGCGGCCCGAGCCGGCCCCGATCACCTGGATGATCGAGGCGCACTCGGCGTTCTTCAGCATGTCGCCGAGCGTCGCCTTCTGGACGTTGAGGATCTTGCCGCGGATCGGCAGGAGCGCCTGGAACTGCGCGTTGCGCGCGCGCTTCGCGGTACCGAGCGCGGAGTCACCCTCGACGATGAACAGCTCGCTGCGGTCGACGTCCTCACTGCGGCAGTCGCACAGCTTCGCCGGCAGCGACGAGGTCTCCAGCGCGTTCTTCCGGCGCTGGGTCTCCTTGTGCTGCCGTGCCGCGACGCGGGTGCGCGCCGCGGAGACGACCTTGTCGATGACCGTGCGCGCGGCCTGCTTGTTCGCCCCGCGGCTCGCGGTGAGGAAGGTCTTGAGCTCGCGCGCGACGACGTTGTTCACGATGCGCGTCGCGGCCGAGGTGCCAAGGATCTCCTTGGTCTGACCCTCGAACTGCGGCTCGGCCAGACGGACCGTCACGACCGCGGTGAGGCCTTCGAGAACGTCGTCCTTGACCAGCGGCTCGTCGTTCGCCTTGAGCGCCTTCGTGGCCTTCGCTACGTCGCTGAGGGTCTTCACCAGAGCGCGTTCGAAGCCCTGGACGTGCGTGCCGCCCTTGGGCGTGGCGATGATGTTCACGAACGAGCGGACCGTCGTGTCGTACCCGGTGCCCCACCGCAGCGCGATGTCGACGCCGAGCTCGCGGGTCACCTCCGTCGCGGTCATGTGGCCGGCCTCGTCGAGCACCGGCACGGTCTCGACGAACGTCTCCGACCCGGACAGCCGCAGCGTGTCCATGACGGCCTGGTCGGGGGCGAGGAAGTCGCAGAACGCGCTGATGCCGCCGTCGAAGTGGAAGGTCTCCTCGGCGGGGCCACTCGCCTCGCCGGCGACCTTGCGCGCGTCGGTGACCCGGATCGTCAGACCGGGAACGAGGAACGCGGTCTGCCGCGCGCGGTTGTGCAGCTCATCGCGCGAGATCTTCGCGTCGGGCAGGAAGATCTGCTTGTCGGGCCAGAAGCGCACGCGCGTGCCCGTGACGCGCTTGGCGACGCGGCGGACCTTGGTGAGCCCGCCCTCGCCCTTGAACTTCGCCTTCGGCCCGTCGCCGTCGAACGTGCCCGCCGTGCCGCGGCGGAAGCTGATGGCGTGCGTCGCGCCGTCCCGGTCGACCTCGACGTCGAGCCGCTCGGAGAGCGCGTTCACGACGGAGGCACCGACACCGTGCAGACCACCGGTCGCGGCGTAGGAACCGCCGCCGAACTTGCCGCCGGCGTGCAACTTGGTCATGACGACCTCGACACCGGACAGACCGGTCTTGGGCTCCTTGTCGACCGGGATGCCGCGGCCGTCGTCCCGCACCTCGACCGAACCGTCGGCGTGGAGGAACACCTCGATCGTCGAGCAGTAGCCGCCGAGCGCCTCGTCGACGGCGTTGTCGATGATCTCCCACAGGCAGTGCACGAGACCGCGGGAGTCCGTCGATCCGATGTACATGCCGGGGCGCTTGCGCACCGCCTCCAGCCCCTCGAGAACGAGCAGGTGGCGTGCGGTGTAGCCGGAGTCCGGGGCCCCGGACAGTGCAGTCGTCTGGGCAGTCACAGGGCCTCGCATTCGCTCACAGCGGAAGGCTACCTGCGGGCGCTGACCGGCAATTTGGCGGCGCGCCGCATGTGTTCCACATCGTCCGTACGGTGGAGGGGAAGCCGCCGAACGGGTGATTACCGGAACTGTCGCAAGTCCGGGAGGAACCGGACACGCCTGTGAACCCATCCAAGGTTCCGTCCCGCACGAACGACTTCAGGCAGACTCGAAAGAGATCTCGGAAGAGGTCGAGCAGGACCGCAGTCGCCAACAAGTGGCTTCTGTGATTCACAACATGCGTGATCGGAAAGACCTAGCGGGTAACGTCCAAGGACGGGAACCAATCACGTCGGAGGATTGTTAGCCCGGGTACCACCGATCGAGAGGGGCGACCGTGACCACACTGCTTGCCACGACCACCTCGCTGACGGCTGCCGACCGTTGTGACCGCTGCGGCGCCCAGGCTTACATTCGCGTCGTGCTGTCGGAGGGCAGCGACCTGCTCTTCTGCGCCCACCACGGCCGCCAGTACGAGCTCAAGCTGCGCGAGATCGCCACCGAGTTCCACGACGAGACCGACCGGCTCGCGGGCACTCCGGCGACCGCTTCCGCCGACGAGCGGTAATTCCCAGCCGATTGCCAGCCGACGACTTTCGACGGCGGCCACCTGTGGGTGGCCGCCGTCGTCGTCTCTCGGCACGGCACCTGAGGACCGGGTCCGCCTCGGTCCAATCCGGAGTCCGCTCGGCGGCGTATAGGGGGTGATTCCGCCCCCGACGTACGGAGACTCCCCCATGAAGGCCTTGATCGCTGCGCTCGCCGCCGGCGCCGCCGTGAGCACGCTGACCCTCACCGCGATGCCGAGCGCGAGCGCCGCACCCACCGGCCCCACGAAAGCCTGCGGCGCGGACCGGAGCGCGGGCTTGGAGGCGGTGGCGATCGCCGCGAGCGGCACGCTGCTCTGCCTCGACGTCCGGAACCCCGGCGACGCCCGCGCGATCGGCAAGGTGACCGGGCTCGACTCCGGTAGCCGGTTGATCGGCATCGACTACCGGCCGGAGAACGGCAAGCTCTACGGCGTCGGCACGAACGGCGGGTTGTACACGATCCACACCGGCACCGCGAAGGCGACCAAGGTCGCGACGATGAGCATTACGCCGTCCGGGGCGACCTTCGGGGTCGACTTCAACCCGGTCGTCGACCGGCTCCGCATCGTGAGCGACACCGGCCAGAATCTGCGTGTCGACGTCGCCACCGGCGCCACCACCGCGGACACCGACCTGACCAACCCGGTGCCGGCTCCCGGCACCGGCACCCAGGGCGCCCGGGGCGTGACCGGTGCCGCGTACACCAACAACGACAAACTGGCCCGGACCGACACCGCCACCACGCTGTTCGACATCGACACGGTGCTCGACCGGGTGGCGCTCCAGTCCCCGGCCAACGCCGGGACCCTGGCACCGACCGGCAGGCTCGGCATCGACGTCGCCGCGGAGAACGGGTTCGACGTCTACTCCTACCTCAGCAAGGGCGTGGCGACCCGCAACGTGGCGTTCGCCGCCCTGCGCACCGGTTCCCGTACCGCGCTGTACCGGGTGGACCTCCTCGACGGGAGCGTCGTCTCCCTCGGCCGATTCGCGGCCAAGCGAGGCGAGATCATCGGTCTGGCGCTGCCGTTGAATCAGCGCTGACGCGTCGAGTCGACCCCGGAATGCATCGGGCCGGCCGGGTAGTTTCCTGATCGTGAGCGATCGAGGAGCAGCCGGCCGCGCCGGCTCGGTGCAGCTGGGGTCACTGTCCGTTTCTCGCATGGGCTACGGCGCCATGCAGATCACCGGCGAGGGGGTCTGGGGCCCGCCGGCGGACCGGGACGGGGCGATCGCCGTCCTGCGCCGGGCTGTCGAGCTCGGCGTCGACTTCGTCGACACGGCCGACTCCTACGGCCCGTACGTCAGCGAGGAGCTGATCCGCGAGGCGCTGCACCCCTACGACGGCGTCACGATCGCGACCAAGGGCGGTCTGCTGCGCACCGGTCCGCGCGAGTGGCACCCGTGCGCGCGGCCGGAGTACCTCCGCCAGGAGGTCGAGATGTCGCTGCGCCGGCTCGGGCTCGAGCAGATCCCGCTCTACCAGCTGCACCGCGTCGACCCGCTCGTCCCGCTCGAAGACTCCGTCGGCGAGTTGGTCGCCCTCCAGAAGGAGGGCAAGATCGTGCACATCGGCCTCTCCGAGGTCGACGTCCCGCAGATCCAGGCCGCCCAGGCGGTCGCGGAGATCGTCAGCGTCCAGAACCGCTTCAACCTCGCCGACCGCGTCCACGAGGCCGTCCTGGACCACTGCGAGGCCGCGGGCATCGCGTTCATCCCCTGGTACCCGGTCGCCACCGGCGCCCTCGCGCGTCCGGGCGGGATCCTGGACAAGTTCTCGAAGAGCCACGGCGCGACGCCCGCTCAGCTCGCGCTGGCGTGGCTGCTGCGCCGCTCGCCGGTGATGCTCCCGATCCCGGGGACCAAGTCGGTCGCCCACCTCGAGGAGAACGTCGCCGCCGTCGACGTCACCCTCAGCGACGAGGAGTTCACCCGGCTCAGCGCCGCGGCCTGACGCGCCCTAACACGGCCGAAGATCGTTCGGATCCAAACGGACACTTCGGACGTCCAAGGCCCATGTCGGTGGTCGAGTTCACGTACACCCTCGCGGTGCGCTTCGCGCTGCTGATGGTGCTGCTGGGCGTCGTCGGCGGCCTGAGCTACGGCGCGACCCACTGGGAGCCGCGCGTGGACGCCGGCACTTCCGAGACCCGGAACTTCCAGGACCCCTGATCGGCTCGGCTAGGTTCGGTGCGTGGACACCCTCGCGCTGAACCTGCTGGTCGGCGCGGTCATCCTGGTCGGGCTGGTCGGGGTCGTCGTTCCCGCGCTGCCGGGCGTGCTCCTGATCTGGGGCGCGGTGCTGGTCTGGACCCTCGCGTCCGAGGGCGACGGCCGGTGGGTCGTCCTCGCGCTGGTCAGCGCGGTCGCGGCCGCGTCGCAGGTGATCAAGTTCCTCATCCCGGGCCGCCAGATGCAGGCCGCCGGGATCCCGACCCGCACGCTGCTGCTCGGCGCCGGGCTCGGCGTCGTCGGGTTCTTCGTGATCCCCGTCGTCGGCGCGCTGATCGGCTTCGTCCTCGGCGTCTACCTGGCCGAACGCTCCCGCCTCGGCGCGCACGACCCCGCCTGGGCTGCCACGAAGACCGCACTCCGGGGCGCCCTGCTCTCGATCGCGATCGAGTTCGCCGCGGGCGTCGTCTGCGCCGGGATCTGGCTCGCCGGCGCGATCGCGACCGCCTGAGGGCTGTGGACAACAAGGGGTGACACCCCTTACTGCGCAGTAAGGGGTGTCACCCCCTTCTTGACCGCGCAGAAGTTCCTTCGACCCGGCCGATGAGTTCTGTCGGTCCCTGCCGTCAGGATCGGTGTCACCCACTGACCCGGAGGTCTTGATGAGCTTCGACCCGTACCTGTTCTTCACCGGCAACTGCCGCGAGGCGATGTCCCGCTACCAGGAGATCTTCGGCGGCGAGCTGTCGATCATGACGAACGGCGAGGCGCCCGAGGGCGAGGGCATGCCCGGCGCCGGCGCGGACGCCGTCCTCCACGCCGGTCTGACGATCGGCGACCGTTACCTCATGGCCTCGGACGACCCGACCGGCAACGACGGTCCGAAGGTCGGCGTCGCGGTCTGCCACACCGCCCCGGACGCCGGCGAGGCCAAGCGCATCTTCGACGCGCTCGCCGAGGGTGGCGAGGTCCAGATGCCCCTGGGTGAGACGTTCTTCTCCCCCGCCTTCGGCGCCTGCGTCGACCGCTTCGGCGTCAGCTGGATGGTGATGGTCGACCAGGCGCACTAGCCCGTGCCTTAACCCCGAAAGCGCAGTACGGCACCCGGATTTTGCTTCCGGACGTGCTGTACTGCGCTTTCGGGAGTCGGCGGCGCTACGCGCGCAGACGGATCAATCGAGGTAGTCGCGCAGGACCTGCGAGCGCGACGGGTGGCGCAGCTTCGACATCGTCTTCGACTCGATCTGGCGGATCCGCTCGCGGGTCACGCCGTAGACCTTGCCGATCTCGTCGAGGGTCTTCGGCTGGCCGTCGGTCAGGCCGAAGCGCATCGAGACGACGCCGGCCTCGCGCTCGGAGAGCGTGTCGAGGACCGAGTGGAGCTGCTCCTGGAGCAGCGTGAACGAGACGGCGTCCGCGGGGACGATCGCCTCGGAGTCCTCGATCAGGTCACCGAACTCGGAGTCGCCGTCCTCACCGAGCGGGGTGTGGAGCGAGATCGGCTCGCGGCCGTACTTCTGAACCTCGATGACCTTCTCGGGGGTCATGTCGAGTTCCTTGGCCAGCTCCTCCGGGGTGGGCTCGCGGCCCAGGTCCTGGAGCATCTGACGCTGGACGCGGGCGAGCTTGTTGATGACCTCGACCATGTGCACCGGGATACGGATGGTGCGGGCCTGGTCGGCCATCGCGCGGGTGATCGCCTGGCGGATCCACCACGTCGCGTAGGTCGAGAACTTGTAGCCCTTGGTGTAGTCGAACTTCTCGACCGCGCGGATCAGACCGAGGTTGCCCTCCTGGATCAGGTCCAGGAACAGCATGCCGCGGCCGGTGTAGCGCTTGGCGAGGGAGACGACAAGGCGGAGGTTCGCCTCGAGCAGGTGGTTCTTCGCGCGGCGGCCGTCCTCGGCGATGATCTGCAGCTCGCGCTGCAGCTTCGCGTTGAGCTTCTCCTCGCCGTTGATCTTCTCCTCGGCGAACAGGCCGGCCTCGATGCGCTTGGCGAGCTCGACCTCCTGCTCCGCGTTCAGGAGCGGGACCTTGCCGATCTGCTTGAGGTAGTCCTTGACCGGGTCGGCCGTGGCGCCGGCCTGCGCGACCTGCGCGGCGGGCTCGTCGGCGTCGTCCTCGTCGGAGATGACGAACTCTTCGGCCTCGAGCTCCTCGCCCGCGGGCTCCTCGGCCAGGGGCTCGGCCGTGAGGTCACCGGCGAGCTCGCCCTCGGCCACCTCCTCGCCGGGCGCACCGGCGAGCTCGGCCTCGGTGGCCTTGCCGGCCTTCTTGGTCGCCGCCTTCTTGGCAGTGACCTTCTCGGCGGGTTCCTGGGCGGCCGCCTTCTTCGCCGGGGCCTTCTCGGCGGCCTTCTTGGCGGCCGGGGCCTTGGCGGCGGTCTTCTTCGCCGGGGCAGCCTTCGCAGGCGCCTTCTTCGCCACGCTCGCCGAAGCGGTGGTGCGCGCGGTCGCCGCACGGGCGGCAACGGTGCGCGCAGTTCCGTCTGCGGCGGACAAAGCGGACTCAGGTGGCATGGGGGTGGCCGACACGAACTACCTTCCGACGATCGAGGCGCGTCCGGAGGGAGCGCCGGTCGAGCTTGGCGCGGTCACGTTCCGGCGCACGGCATTTTGACACGTGATCCGTGTTCGTGTCGGAGCGGGTCCTGCCGCACGGCCCCGGACACTCGCCGAACCCGGGCCGCATCCCTGTATAGCGCGCGGACGGGCGACACGCCGGGAGGCCGCTCCGGCTATTTCGATCCAGCTTTCGCGGCGGCCTTGGCGGCCTGCTTGAACTCCCGGACCTTCACCGCGGAATCGGCGTCGACGATGTCGGCGGCGGAGCGGTAGCCGTCCAGGGCGTAGTCGCCCGCAGCTTTCTCCCAGCCCTTCGGCCGCACGTCCATCTGCTTGGCGACCAGCGCGACGAGGATCTTCGCCGTCTGCGCCCCGACGCCGGGGAGCTCCTGGAAGCGCTTGAGCAGGTCCGCGCCGTCCTTCGCCTCGGTCCAGAGGCGGGTGACGTCGCCGTCGTACTTCTCGACGACGAGGGCCGCGAGCTCCTGGATGACCTTCGCCTTGGCCCCGGGGAACCGGTGGATCGCCGGCGGGGTGCTGCACAGGTTCTTGAACGCCTCCGGGTCGGCGGCGGCGATCTCGGCCGGGTCCAGCGACCCGAACCGGGTCAGCAGCTTCCAGCCACCCTTGAACGCATCCTCGACCCGGTACTGCTGGTCGAGCTGCATCCCGATGACCACCGCCAGCGGGTACTGGTCGAGAACCGCGTCAGCCTCCGGCACACCGGCGATCTGGAATCCCATGAGCGCGATCCTGCCACGCGCAACGGCCCCGCTTCACCCGCCGGATCCGCGCTCCACCGGACGGGTGGGACCGGTGAAGCGCAGGTACGACGGGTGAAGCGGGGCCGTGCTCCTACAGCGGGTGTGACAGCGGGCGGAATCGAGGTCAGGCGTCCCGGCGGGCGAAGACCGCGGACGAGACGAGGGTGGTCGCGGCGACGAAGGCCAGGAACGTCAGGCCGCCGGCCAGCGCGCCGAGGGCGACGAGGTCGAAGCCGGGGCCGTCGCCGCCGGGCAGGTTCACCATCTGCGCGCCGGCCGTGAAGGGCAGGTGCGCGGCGATGTCCTCGCCGAGGCCGGACTTGGGACCGGTGAGGGCCCAGATCGCGAGCGGCTCGACCAGCGCCGGGAGCGCGACGAGGACGATGCCCGCCGCGGTCGCGCTACGCAGGAGGGCGCCGAGGCCCACGCCGAGGAGCGCGGTCAGGACGACGAGGGCGACGAAGCCGGCCAGCGCCCGCTCGGTGTCCCCCGCGGTGAGCAGGCCCGTGCCGAAGCCCGATCCGATCTCCGCGCGGCCGACCGCGAACGCGGCCCCCAGAGACAGGACCGCGGTCAGGGCGGCGAACAGCCCGACCACGATCAGCTTCGCGAACAGCAGCACCCCGCGCCGCGGGACCGCGGTGAGCGTCGAGTGCATCAGGCCGTGGCGGTACTCGGTGCCGAGGGCGGCAACGCCGATCAGGCCCGCGAACAGCGCCGGGAACGAGAGCGGGCCGACGCCGGAGGAGCCGGTCAGCAGGCTGACGATCGTCTCGGGCTCGGACAGGAACTCCTCGCCCCGGAGGATCTCGCGGGCGACGATCTCGGCCACCAGGGCGGCCGACGCGATCGCGGCGAGCACGAGCACCCACGTCGAGCGGATCGACCGCAGGCGGATCGACTCGTAGCGCAGAGCGCCGATGAACGTACGCATTGCTCAGCCCTTCCCGGCGGCGGAACCGGCGGCGGCGCCGTCGGCCTCGATGGCGGACTCGGTGTCGGACTCGGTGTCGGACTCGGAGTCGGAGGCGGAGTCGGCGGCGGCGGCGCCGTCCCGCTCGAACTCGCCGACGACGTCGAAGGTCTGCGTGTCCCAGTCCGCCGGGCCGCTCGAGGTGGCCTGGGCCGGGATCCGGGGCCCGGCGGCGTGGGCCGGAACGACCGCGCGGGCGGTGAACTGCGATCGCGGGGCGGTGAGCTCAAGGAACGCGTCCTCCAGCGGAGCCGACCGCAGCGTCAGCTCGTGCAGGACGATGCCGTTGCGGAACGCGAGCTCGCCGATGATCGCGCGGTCGACGCCGCCGACGGCCAGCTCGGAGTTCTCGCCGCGCTCGACGTCGGCGCCGACCTCGGCGAGCAAACGGCGCAGCCGCTCGACGTGCGGGGTGCGGACCAGCACCCGGCCGGCGGTCGAGCTGCGGCCGGCGAAGACGTCGGCGGGCTCGTCGGCGATGAGGCGGCCCTGGCCGATGACCACGAGGTGGTCGGCCATCTGGGACATCTCCGCCAGTTGGTGGCTGGAGACGAAGACCGTGCGGCCCTCGGCGGCGTAGGCGCGGAGGAAGCCGCGCAGCCACTGGATGCCGGCCGGGTCGAGGCCGTTGGCCGGTTCGTCGAGAATCAGGACGCGGGGGTCACCGAGCAGCGCGGCGGCGAGGCCGAGGCGCTGCACCATGCCGAGCGAGTACGCCCGGGGACGCTTCCTCGCGACCGTGGTCAGGCCGACCCAGTCGAGCACCTCGTCGACGCGCTTGCGGCCGATGCCCTGCGAGGCGGCGAGCATGCGCAGGTGCGTACGCGCCTTGCGCCCCGGGTGCAGCGCGCGGACGTCGGAGACGTACCCGACCTCGCGCAGCGGCTGACGCAGCTTCCGGTAGGGCACGCCGTCGAAGAGGGTCTCGCCCTCGCCGCGGTCGAGGCCCAGCATCAGGCGGATCGTCGTGGACTTGCCGGCGCCGTTCGGGCCGAGGAAGCCGGTGACCACGCCGGGACGGACGTCGAAGGACAGGTCGTCGACGGCGGCCACGCCGCCGTACTTCTTGCGCAGGTTCCGCGCCTGGATCATTGCGGGGCCCTCTCTGGTCCGGTCACGCGTGGTACTGAAGTTACCTAGCGAGACAGGAGAAACCTCGGAGGCTCGCGGTACCGCGATTTGCGTGATGCGAGAACCTGTTCCGGTGGACGTGCGCGACGGGGGCTGGCGGTTCTGGATCGACCGCGGCGGGACCTTCACCGACGTCGTCGCCCGCCGGCCCGACGGACGGGTCGTCACGCACAAGCTGCTCTCGTCGAACCCGGAGCGGTACGCCGACGCCGCGGTGGCCGGGATCCGCTTCCTGCTCGGCCTGGGGGCGGACGAGGAGATCCCGCCGGGCGCCGTGGCGGAGGTCCGGCTCGGGACGACGGTGGCAACCAACGCGCTGCTGGAGCGGCGCGGGGCGCGGACGGCCCTGGTCATCACGGACGGGTTCACCGACGCCCTGACGATCGGCTACCAGAACCGGCCGCACATCTTCGCGCGGAGGATCGAGCGCGCGACCCCGCCCGCGGAGCGGGTGATCGCCTTCGCCGAGCGGATCGCCGCCGACGGGACCGTCGTCCGCGCGCCCGACCTGGCCGCGCTGCGGACCGAGCTCGAGGCCGCCCGTGCGGATGGCGTCGAAGCCGTCGCCGTCGTGACGCTGCACGCACCGTTGCACCCGCAGCACGAGGCCGCCGCCGCGGAGCTCGCCCGGGAGCTCGGGTTCGGCGAGGTCGCCGCCTCCGCGGAGGTCAGCCCGCTGCGCAAGCTCGTCCCGCGCGGGGACACGACCCTGCTCGACGCGTACCTGTCCCCCGGACTGCGCCGCTACGTCGACGCCCTGGCGGCCGAGCTACCCGGCGTCCGGCTGCTGTTCATGCGCTCGACCGGCGGGCTGACCGACGCCGCGACCGTGCGCGGCAAGGACGCGGTCCTCTCCGGCCCGGCCGGCGGGATCGTCGGCATGGCGCGGTCCTCGGCCGCGGCGGGGTTCTCGGCCGTGATCGGCTTCGACATGGGCGGGACGTCGACGGACGTCTCGCACTACGCCGGCGCGTACGAGCGGGTGGTCGACTCCGAGGTCGCGGGGATCCGGCTGCAGGTCCCGATGCTCGACATCTCGACCGTCGCCGCCGGGGGCGGGTCGATCCTGCGCATCGTCGACGGTCGCTTCCGCGTCGGCCCCGAGTCGGCGGGCGCGCACCCGGGCCCGGCCTGCTACCGCCGCGGCGGTCCCGCGACCGTCACCGACGCGAACGTCGTGCTCGGCCGGATCTCGCCCGCGCACTTCCCCGCGGTCTTCGGCCCCGACGGCGACCAGCCCCTCGACCCTGACGCCGCCCGCGCCGCGATCGCCGCCCTCGCCCCCGCAGTGGAGAGCGGGGTGGAGGAGCTCGCGGCCGGGTTCCTCGCGGTCGCGGTCGACAACATGGCGAACGCGATCCGGCGGATCACGGTCGCGAAGGGGCGGGACCTGAGCCGGTACGCGCTGGTCTCCTTCGGCGGCGCCGGCGGGCAGCACGCGTGCGCGGTCGCCGACGCGCTCGGGGTGACGACGGTCCTCGTGCCGCCGCTGGCGGGTCTGCTCTCCGCGGTCGGCATCGGGCTGGCGGATCTGACGGCCCGTCGGACGCAGGCCGTCGAGCGGGCGCTGGACCCGGCGTCGGAGACCGAGCTGGAGACACTCGCCGACTCCCTCGCCGCCGAGGCGACCGCCGAACTCACCGAGCACGGGGTGCCGGTCGACGGCATCCGCGTCGACCGGGTCGCGCACCTGCGCTACGACGGGACCGACACCCTGATCGAGGTCCCGCTCACCGACGCGGCGACGATGACGAAGGCGTTCGTCGCGGCCCACGAGAAGACCTACGCCTTCCGCCTCGACCGCCCGCTGGTCGTCGGATCGCTGACGGTGGAGGCGATCGCCGCCGGCCCGGTGGAGATGTCATCTCCACCGTCGTCGGCCGAATCGGTGGAGACGACATCTCCACCGACGGTGCCGCTCCATGCCGGCGACGCCTGGCACGAGGTCCCGCTGCTCACGCGGTCCGCGGTCGTCGAACCGGTCGCGGGACCGGCGCTGATCGTCGAGGACGGGGCGACGACCGTCGTCGAGCCGGGCTGGGCGGCGGAGTCGGTGCCGAGCGGCCACCTGGTGCTGCGCCGCACGGAGCGCCGGGCCGATCGACTCGAGTCGCGGGACGCGACCGCTGCACACCCGGTGCGACTGGAGATCTTCGCGAATCTGTTCGCCTCGATCGCCGAGCAGATGGGCGCGCGACTGCGGGCGACGGCGCAGTCGGTGAACATCGCCGAGCGGCTCGACTTCTCCTGCGCGGTCTTCGACGCCGCGGGCCACCTGATCGCGAACGCGCCGCACATGCCGGTGCACCTCGGGTCGATGGGCGCGAGCGTCGGGGCGGTGCTCGCCAAGCACGGGACGGCGATCCGAGCCGGTGACGTCTACGTCGTCAACGACCCGTACCGGGGCGGGACGCACCTGCCCGACGTCACGGTCGTGACGCCGGTCTTCCCCGCCGACCTCGGCCCGGCCCCGGCGCCGCACGTGCCGGAGGTGCCGCTGTTCTTCGTCGCGTCGCGCGGCCACCACGCGGAGATCGGCGGGATCTCCCCCGGCTCCATGCCGGCCGACAGCCGGACCCTCGACGAGGAGGGCATCCGCTTCGACGCCGACCTGCTCGTGCGCGACGGGGACTTCCGCGAAGTGAGCATCCGTCAGCTCTTGACGTCCGGGCCCTACCCTTCGCGTAACCCGGACCTCAACCTCGCCGACCTGCGCGCCCAGGTCGCCGCCAACACCAAGGGCGTGACGGAGCTGGCACGGGCCGTGCACGAGCACGGCCTCGACGTCGTCACCGCGTACATGGACCACGTGCAGGACAACGCAGCCGACGCGGTGCGCCGAGTGATCGACGCCCTCGACGACGGCGAGTACCGGTACGAGATGGACACCGGGGCGGTCATCGCGGTGCGCGTGACCGTCGACCGCGCGGAGCGCACTGCGACGCTGGACTTCACCGGCAGCTCGCCCCAGCGCGACGACAACTTCAACGCGCCCTCCTCCGTCGTCACCGCCGCCGCGCTGTACGTGTTCCGCACGCTCGTCGGCGAGGACATCCCGATCAACGACGGCTGCCTGCGCCCGTTGCGACTGGTGATCCCACCCGGCAGCATGCTCGCGCCGACCTACCCGGCGGCCGTCGTCGCCGGCAACGTCGAGACCTCGCAGGCGGTGACCGGCGCGCTGTACGCCGCCCTCGGCGTCGCGGCCGAGGGCAGCGGGACGATGAACAACGTCAGCTTCGGCAACGCCCGGGCGCAGTACTACGAGACCGTCGCCTCCGGCTCCGGCGCGGGCCCGGACTTCGACGGCACCGACGTCGTCCAGACCCACATGACCAACTCCCGGCTGACCGACCCCGAGGTCCTCGAGGCCCGGTTCCCCGTCCTCGTCGAGGAGTTCTCGATCCGGCGCGGCAGCGGCGGGGACGGCGCCCACCGCGGCGGGAACGGTGCCGTCCGCCGGCTGCGGTTCACCGAGCCCGTCAGCGTCAGCCTGCTGAGCAACCACCGCCGGATCCCGCCCTACGGCCTGGCCGGGGGCGAACCGGGAGAACTCGGGCGAAACGCCCTCGTGCGCGCGGACGGCACCGAGGTCCCGCTGGGTGGCTGCGACCGGATCGAAGCAGGGCCCGGCGACGTGCTCGTCGTCACAACCCCGGGTGGCGGTGGTTACGGTCCACGCTCCGGCGTGGCGACGGAAGGTAACGGGTAAGCAGCACCACGTTTCTGTCGCGCTTTCTGCTGCTTATCCTCTGCCAGTCCCCTCGGAAGTTGCAGGAGTTCACCATGTCCCTCCAGCCGCGTCACGCCGTCGCCGCTCTCGCGTGCGCGTTCATCGTCGGCACGGTCGGGGGCGGCATCCTCCTCGGCGGTGGCGGCGATGCCGCGAACGGGACGACGATCCCGTTCAACCCCACCTCCGACGAGGAGACCACGACCCCGAGCCCGACACCGAAGGCGAAGGGCAAGGGCGGCTTCACCGCCGAGGCGATCTCGGAAGGCAAGCGGATCGTTATCACCGGCACCGGTGCCGAGCCGGGCGCCAAGCTCGTCGTCCAGCGCAAGGAGTCCGGTGGCTGGCAGGACTTCCCCGCCCGCGCCACCGCCGCGAGCGACGGCAGCTACTCGACCTACATCATCACGTCCCGCGCCGGCACCTACCGACTCAAGGACACCGGCTCCGACGCCGCCTCCGCCCCGGTCCAGATCGACCCCTGACACCCCACCCGCCGGCCGTCCGGCCCCGTCGTCAAGAAAGGGTGACACCCCTTACTGCGCAGTAAGGGGTGTCACCCTTTTCTGACAGGGGTGGCGGCGGCGGGCGGCGAGGGCGCCGAGGCGCTCGAGGTCGCCGGCGAGGGCGGCGGTGCGATGCGGTGCGGCGGCAGGGTCAGCCAGATCAGCCGCTCGACGGGGACGGGCAGGCTCAGGATCCGGAACGTCTGCGTGATGCGGGTGCCCCCGCCGGGGACGGGCTCGAGGGCGAAGGTCCACTCCGAGCAGTCGCGAACCAGCCGCGGGCCCTGGGTGCGGAACGCGAAGAGCCGGCCCGGCTCCCAGGCGGTGACGACGCAGGGGCGCTTCCAGCGCGACCAGGCCGCCTGATTCGCGCCGACGAAGCGGGCACCCACGCCACCGGACCCGGCGAGCCAGCGGGCGCTGCGGCACTCGTGGCTCCACTCACCGACGCGGGTGACGTCGGTCAGCACGGCCCACACCTGCTCCGGTGACGCGGAGACGGTGACGCTGTTGCTGCCGCCGCACGCGACCTTCCACGGGGAGTACTCCTGGGTCCACCAGCGAGCGAAGGCGCGCTTGCGGTGGCCGCGGCCGGAGACGTTCAGCAGGATCCAGCGCATGGGCCCGGGGACGAGGGCGAGCATCAGGTCGACCTCGTCCGGGGTCGCCCCGTCGAGGATCCAGTGCCCCTCGGTGGCCAACTCGCCCAGCGAGCGGCCCTTGGCGATGCCCTTCTCCCAGGCGTCCCACTCGGCCTTGCTGACGGTCCGTTCGACGACCGGCATGAGGAGTTGCTCCTCCCGGTCCAGGTGCGGCATCAGCACCGGGTTGAGCAGATCGAGGGCGGCGATCACGGCCTCGCGCGCCGCCGCGTCGAGCCGGTAGGCCCGAGCGGCGCTCTCCACCGCGGCGATGCCGGGGTCGAGGGCGTCGTGGTCGGCCTCCATCTCGTCGAGCAGCGCGGCGGCCGCCGGGTCGCGCCGGACCAACGGGTAGAGCCCGATCTCCTCGGCGGAATGGTGCTTGTGCAGGAACGCCATCATCATCAGCAGGTGGTCGGCGAGCGCCACGCGCTGACGGTCGTGCGGGTACGGCAGGGTGTCGAGCACGGCCCGGACGCGCGGCAGGTCGCGTCGCAGGGCGTTGTGGACGGTGCCCATCGTGCGGGTCTCGGCCGGCACGAAGTCGGCGGGGACGCGGTACGCGGGCGCGGGGTCGGTCGGCACGGTCGGGGGCTCGGCGGTGGTGGGGGCGCCGGTCATCAGGAATCTCCAGGTCGCGGGGTGTGGTCGAGGTCGAAGAGGCGGAGAACGCTCTCGGTCACCCAGGTCCGGTAGGTCTCCAGGCTCCAGCCGGCGTACTCGGTCAGCTGGAGGAACACGATGTTGCTGAACAGGGCGTGCACGCCGTCGGCCTCGAGGTCGCTGGGCTCGCGATCGAGGACGAGGGCCAGGGCCTGCCGCGCGGACTCGCGCTGACTGCCGAGCGCCCAGGCGTACATCTCGGCCAGGGCGGGGTCGGCCGCGGCGCCGTGCTCCAGGGCGCGGAAGAGCGGCGCCGTGCGAGGGAACATCCCGGCCAGCAACCCGGCGACCGCCTCGGCCCGCTCCCGTGGGCTCCCGGCGGCGAGCGCCCGGAACTCGGGACGGTCCGCCAGCGGCACCGGCTCGTTGTCGCCGACGACGCTGACGTCCAGCGCCGCCCGCAGGATCTCGGCCTTCGACCCGACCGCGGAGTACACGGTCTCGACCGAGACCCGCGCCTCCTTGGCGACGTCCCGGACCGAGGTGCGCGCCCACCCCCGCTCGGTGAACAGCCGCGTCGCGGCGGCCACCACGTCGAGGCGGGTCGCGGCCGCCGCCTCCCGCCGACGGCGGGAGTCGTAGGTGCGGGTCGCGGAGTGGACGGGAGGGGCCACGGCCGGAAGATTAGAACAGCCATGTATTCGATACAAGTCCGTTCCATCGAAAATCTCCGACCGCACTGACCGGCCACAATGACGCCCGTGCGCACCGAACCGTCCGTCCTCCACCTGGACCTGGACGCTTTCTTCGCGGCGGTCGAGCAGCGGGACAAGCCCTCGCTGCGGGGCAAGCCCGTCGTGGTCGGCGGCATCGGCCCCCGCGGGGTGGTGGCGACCGCGTCCTACGAGGCGCGGGCGTTCGGGATCGGGTCGGCGATGCCGACGGCCCAGGCCCGCGCGCTCTGCCCCAACGCTGCCTTCCTCGGCGGCCGGTTCGATGCGTACCGCGCGGTCAGCGAGATCGTCATGGGCCTGCTGCGCGACCTCTCCCCCGCCGTCGAGCCGCTCTCGCTCGACGAGGCGTTCGCCGACCTCGCCGTGACCGGCTCCGGCTGGGACGTCGAACGGGTCCGGACCGTCGCTGCGGACCTCAGGGCTGCCGTCCACGACGCCACGGGCCTGACCGCCTCCGTCGGGGCCGGCACGTCGAAGCTGCTCGCCAAGATCGCCTCCGACCTCGACAAGCCCGACGGGCTCGTCGTCGTCGAACCCGGCACCGAGCTGGACCTGCTGCACCCGATGCCGGTCCGCAAGCTCTGGACGGTCGGCCCCGCGACCGCCGAACGCCTGCGCCGGGCGGGGGTGCACACGGTCGCGGACCTCGCCGCGGTCGACGAGTCCGAGCTCGTCGGGCTGCTCGGACAGGCGCACGGCAAGCTGCTCGCCCGCCTCAGCCGCGGCGAGGACGACCGTCCGGTCTCCCCGCACCGGGAGTCGAAGTCGGTCAGCGTCGAGGACACCTTCGAACGCGACGTCGTCGAGCGCGCCCTGCTGACCGAGACCTGCGACCGGATGGCCGCGACGGTCTCGCGCCGCCTGCGCGCCGCGTCCCTGTCCGGACGGACCGTCACGGTGAAGATCCGCCGCCACGACTTCCAGTCCCACACCCGCTCGACGACCCTGCCCGGCCCGACCGACGACGCCCGCACGATCTCCGCGACCGCGCGCCGGCTCCTGGCCGAGATCGACACCTCCGACGGCATCCGGCTGCTCGGGGTCGGGGTCTCCGGACTGGTCGACTGGGCCCAGGAGGACCTGTTCGCCGAGGACGCCGAGGACGAGGCGCCCGAGCCCACCCCCGAGCCCGCGGGGCCGACGGTCCGGCGCTGGACGCCGGGTCAGGACGTCCGCCACGCCGTCCACGGCGACGGGTGGGTGCAGGGCAGCGGGGTCGGCCGGGTGACGGTCCGGTTCGAGACCCGCTGGACCCCGCCGGGCCGGGTCCGGACGTTCGCGATCGACGACCCGGACCTCACCGAACGCCCCGCGGTGCTGCCGGGAGGCGGTACCCCTGGGGCAGGATGAGCGCCATGCGCATCCTTGTGGTCGACGACGACCGGTCCGTGCGGGAGTCGCTGCGTCGGTCGTTGACCTTCAACGGGTACGACGTCGACGTCGCGGCGGACGGTGAGGAGGCCCTCACCCAGGTCGCGACGAGCCGGCCGGACGCCCTCGTGCTCGACGTGATGATGCCCCGCATGGGTGGGCTGGACGCGTGCCGCCAGCTCCGCGCGGGCGGCGACGACGTCCCGATCCTCGTGCTCACCGCACGGGACTCGGTCGAGGACCGGGTCGCGGGGCTCGACGCGGGCGCCGACGACTACCTGCCGAAGCCGTTCGCCCTCGAGGAGCTGCTGGCCCGGCTGCGCGCCCTGCTCCGCCGCAGCGCGACCGCGACCGAGGGCGCCGCGACCAACGCGCCGCTCGTGTTCTCCGACCTCTCCCTGAACGCGATCACCCGGGAGGTCCGCCGCGGCGAGCACCACGTCCGGCTGACCCGCACCGAGTTCGCCCTGCTCGAACTGTTCATGCGTCACCCCCGCGAGGTCCTCAGCCGCGAGCGGATCCTCGAGGAGGTCTGGGGGTTCGACTTCCCGACGACCGCCAACTCGCTCGAGGTCTACGTCGGCTACCTGCGCCGCAAGACCGAGGCCGAGGGCGGGTCCCGCCTGGTCCACACGGTGCGCGGCGTCGGATACGTGCTGCGCGAGTCTCCCCCCTGAGCACGGGCCTGACGATGCGTCAGAACGGCCTCCCGCCGGAGAAATCGCCGGCTCCGGAGCCGGGTCACCGCCGCCACCGCCGGGCCGCGGGGCAGATCGTCCAGCGGACGTGGGGCCGGCTGACCCTCCGGGTCCGCGTCGCCGCGTTCATCTCACTCGTCGTCGGCCTCACGGTCGCCATCACCTCGCTCGCGGTGTGGCTCACCGCGCGCGTGCAGTACTACGACAACTTCGACGACACGCTCGTCGGCCGCGCGCGAGCACTGCTGCAGACGCCGGCCGCGGACCCCACGCAGGTCGTCCGCTTCCCCGAGGGCACGTTCGCCGCCGCCGGCACCCGGCTCGCGATCGTCTACGCCGACGGGACGCCGTTCTCCTCCAAGGGCCCCGACGACCAGCCGCCGGTCGGCCAGCCCGAGATCGCGGTCGCGCTCGGGGCGTCGGACTTCTCCCTGCGGACCGCACGGACGATCGACGGCGAGCAGTTCCGCGTCGTCGCGATCCCGTCGGAACGGGGCTCGGAGCCGCGGACCGCCTTCGTCCTCGCCCAGACCACCAAGGACATCGACCGCACGCTGCGCTCGCTCGCCACCGCCCTGCTCGTCATCGGCGGCGTCGGGATCGGGCTCGCGGCCTACGCCGGGGTCTACGTCGCCCGGCAGGGCCTGCGCCCGGTCAGCCAGCTCACCGAGGCCGCCGAGCACGTCGCGCGGACCGGCGACCTGCGCCGGATCGAGATCCACGGCAACGACGAACTCGCCCGGCTCGGCACGAGCTTCAACGAGATGCTCACCGCCGTCGAGCGGTCCCGGGAGCTGCAGCGCCGCCTCGTCGGGGACGCCGGCCACGAACTGCGGACACCGCTGACCAGCCTGCGCACCAACCTCGACCTGCTGGCCCAGGCCGAGGGCCGGGCGGGGCTCTCCGACCAGGACCGGTCCGAACTGCTCGACGACGTCCGCGCCCAGGTCGAGGAGCTCACCGGCCTGGTCGGCGACCTCGTCGAGCTCTCGCGGGACGACGTCGACCGGTTCGAGGGCCGCGAGCTCGACATGGCCGAGATCCTCGGCACCGCCGTCGAGCGCGCACGCCGACGGGCCCCGACCGTCGACTTCGACGTCACACTCCGGCCCTGGACGGTCTTCGGCGACGCCCGCGCGCTCGAACGGGCCGTGCTGAACCTGCTGGACAACGCGGGCAAATGGAGCCCGCCGGGCGGGACCGTCACCGTCCGGTTGACGGATGGTGTGATCACCGTCGCCGACCAGGGTCCGGGCATCGCCGAGGGGGATCTGCCGTTCATCTTCGACCGCTTCTACCGGGCCGAGGAGTCGCGCAACATGCCCGGCTCCGGGCTCGGGCTCGCGATCGTGCGCCAGGCGGCCGAGCGCCACGGAGGGTCGGTGACCGCGGATAAGGCCCCCGGGGGCGGGGCACTACTGACATTACGGCTGCCACACTCTTCCTCGGTGACGCACACGGAGCTTTAAGCCGACGCATAGTGAGGGTCGGCACCGTGATCACATGACGCGAACAGGACCCGGGTGGGGTCGTGAGGGAGACAGGGCGACGGTGAGCGACGAACGCGGGGGGACCTTTCCGCCGAACAACCCACCCAGCGAGGACTCCTGGGCCTCGGGCGCGGTCTACGGGCAGTCCAGCTACGGGACCGACGACAGCGCCGCGGGCCCCTACGGCACCCAGCCCGTGTACGGCGCGTACACGCCCCCGGCGTCCACGCCGCCCCCGTCGTCGTGGGACTACGGCTACTCCCCGCCGGCGGCCGACCCGGCCCCGGCGGCGGGCAGCGGCTGGCCCACCCAGCCGCCCGTCTACACGCCGGCCCCCGAGCCGCGGCGCAACTACGGGGCGCTGGCCGCGATCGCGGTCGTCGCGGCGCTGATCGGCGGTGCCGTCGGCGGCACGATCGCCTCCAGCGACGACGGCCCCAGCCCGGCGATCAGCTCCCTGAGCACCAACGCGAACGGCGAGGTCAAGCCGGTCGCCGCCGCGCCTCAGGGCACGATCGAGCAGGTCGCGGCGAAGGTGCTGCCCAGCGTCGTCTCGATCGACGTCTTCCAGGGCGCCGGCCTCGGCTCCGGCAGCGGCGTCGTCATCAGCTCCGACGGCCTGATCCTGACCAACAACCACGTCGCCGGCCAGGGTCAGCTCTCGGTCGTGTTCTCCGACGGCCGCTCCGTGCGCGCGCGCCTGGTCAAGGCCGACCCGAGCACCGACCTCGCCGTCATCAAGGCCGAGGGCGTCACCGACGCGGTGCCGATCACGTTCGGCAGCTCCGGTGATCTGCGGGTGGGTCAGGAGGTCGTGGCGATCGGCGCCCCGCTCGGTCTGGCCGGCACGGTCACGACCGGCATCGTCAGCGCGCTGAACCGGCCGGTCATCCCCCAGGAGGGCCAGGGCGGCGACGACAGCGTCATCGACGGCATCCAGACCGACGCCCCGATCAACCCGGGCAACTCCGGCGGCGCGCTGGTCGACCTCAACGGCAACCTGATCGGCATCACGTCGGCGATCGCCTCGCTCGGCAGCGCGTTCGGTGGACAGTCCGGCTCGATCGGTCTCGGCTTCGCGATCCCGATCGACCAGGCCAAGATCATCGCCGAGCAGCTGGCGAAGGGTCAGACCGTCAAGCACGCGCTGCTCGGCGTCCAGGTCACCAGTTCGACCAACGCGACCCAGCGCGGCGCGCTGATCCGCGCGGTCACCCCCGGCGGGGCGGCCGAGAAGGCCGGCCTGCGCAGCGGCGACGTCGTCACCCGCATGGACAGCCGCGTCATCTCCGACGAGGCCGCCCTCGTCGCGGGCGTCCGGTCCCAGCAGCCGGGCACCAAGGTCAAGCTGACCTACGTCCGGGACGGGGAGACCCGCACGGCCGACGTCACGCTCGGAAGTGACTGACCGTCGCGCCAACCGTCCGGTCGCAGTGCCGAGCTTGACCCGATGCGCTTGCTTTTTGGTCACACCCCGGGGATTCGGATGATCATTTCTCCGCCCCGGCGGGTTGAATAGAGCGCGATGCCTGCTTCTACGACCCGGTCGGTCCGCAGCGCCGCCGCCACCCTGGCGGCGGCGTTGCTGATCAGTGGCTGCGGTGTGTTCGGGGGCGGCGGAGAAGGCGCCGGCCCGGGCGGCAGCGGCCCCCGCGGGGCCGGCGAGAGCTTCCTCGCCGACTGGGCCGCCGGCAAGTACCCCGAGGCGGGCAGGCGGACGACGGAGCCGACCGCCGCCTCCGGCGCCCTGACCGACATGCAGGACACGCTGCGCCTCGGCAAGCGCGAGTTCGACGCCGGCGGCCTCTCGGGCGACTGCGACAGCGCCAACGGGTGCCGGCTCGACTTCGACGCCGCCGTCGAACTCGGCGGCCTCGGCGAGTGGCGCTACGAGTCCTCGCTCCAGATCGTGAGCGTGCAGACCTCCGCGGGCGAGAGCGAGTGGAAGGTCCGCTGGGCGCCGAGCATCCTGCACCCCCGGATGACCGAGCAGACGGCCTTCAGCCGCCTGCGTGCCCTGCCGCCCCGGGCGCCGATCCTGGACCGCAACAACACTCCCCTGGTCCGTCAGGAGCCGGTCGTGCGCATCGGCGTGCGGGCGGGTTCGGTGCCCGACGGCGCGATCGAGGACATCGCCGAGATCACCAACGTCAACGTCGACGGGTTGCGGATCCGTACGGCCCAGGCCGAGGAGGGCGACCTCGTCGAGGCGGTCGTGCTGCGCGAGCCGCAGTTCAACGCGCTCCGCTCCGAGATCGAGGCGGTCGACGGCGCGGTCATCGTCCGCGACACCCTCACGCTCGCTCCGACGCGGCAGTTCGCGCGCGAGGTCCTCGGCACCGTCGGCAACGCGACGCCGAACGCCCTCGCGAACGCCGGCCCGACCGCGAGCGACGAGGACTCGCTCGGCCTGTTCGGCCTGCAGGCGCTGTACCAGAAGCAACTCGCCGGCCGGGCGAGCGGACGCATCGACCTCGTCGACATCGACACCGGCGAGCCGGTCGAGACGCTCATCGAGTTCGTCGGCGTGCCCGGCAGCCCGGTGCACACGACGTTGGACACACGGATCCAGACCGCGGCCGAACAGGCCGTCGCCCTGACCGATGAGAACTCCTCGCTGGTCGCGATCGACACGACGACCGGCCACGTCCTCGCCGTCGCGAGCGGCCCGCCCGACAAGGCCGGGGAGGACCGTGCGCTGAACGGCCAGTACGCGCCCGGCACCGCGTTCAAGATGGTCGGCGCGCTCGCCCTGCTGCAGAGCGGGCTGACGCTGCGCGACCCGATCGGCTGCCCCGCGTCGGTGACGATCGAGGGCAAGAAGTTCGAGAACTACGACGGTCTCGGCAATCGCGGGCAGCTCTCGCTGGAGCAGAACTTCGCGCAGTCCTGCAACACGTCCTTCGCCCGGCGCATCGCCGACCTCGACACCGACGCCCTCGCCGACGCGGCCGAGGCGTTCGGCGTCGGCGGCAACTGGGACCTGCTGGTCAACACGTTCTCCGGCGACGTGCCCCCGGCCCGCGACCGCCTCGACCTCGCCAACGCCGCGATCGGCCAGGGCCGCGTGCTGATGAGCCCGCTCGCGATGGCCGTCGTCGCCGCCGCGATCGCGGACGGCACCCCGCGCTACCCGCGCCTGGTGCTCGACGACCGGCCCCCGCGCACCTCCCCGCCGGCGAACCCGGCGATCGTGCCCCAGCCGGGCACGGTCCCGAGCACCGAGCCGCCGGTGCCGCCGTCCCCGTCACCGACGCCCGAGTTCGTCCCGGCCGAGGACGACCGCCCGACGCTGCCGCCGCTCCCCTACGCCTCGGAGCTGCGCGAGCTCCTCCAGGTCGGCGCGAGCCACGGCACCGCGAAGCCGGCCCACGTGCGGCCGACCGTCGGCGCCACCACCGGCACCGCCCTCTACGGCAGCGACACCGAGCCCGGCCGCCACGCCTGGCTGGTCGGGTACAACGGGAACATCGCGTTCGCCGTCATCGTCGAGCGCGGCACCAGCGGCGCCGCGACCGCCGGCCCGCTCGCGCGGGCGTTCCTGAACGCGATCCTCTGACCGATCCTGACGGCTGGTCAGCAGGCCGCTCAGTCCCAGCTCTGCTGCCAGAGCTGGAAGCCCCCGCGGAGCCCGGCCTCGTTGCCGACGCGGGTGTGCTCGAACGACAGGTCGCCGACGAGGTGTTTGGCGTTGCCGCCGCCGACGTAGAGCCGGTCCCACCACAGGACCGCGTGCCAGCGGGCCAGCGCGCGATCGAAGCGGCGGGTCCAGGAGCGGTTGCCGATGGCCCGGCGGGCGTGGTCGCCGAGCTGCTGGTCGTAGGTCTCGCCGCGGCGGAACGGGGCCTGGGAGAGCTCGAGTTTGGGCAGGATCCGGCCGTTGTCGAACAGCGCCGCGCCGAGGCCCGTCCCGAGCGCGAGGAGCACCTCGAACCCCTGACCGGTCACGACCCCGAACCCGGCGAGCTCGGCGTCGTTGACGACGCGGACGGGGCAGGCGAACGCCTTGTGGATCGCGGTCGCGGCGTCGTAGTTGCGCCAGGCCGCGAGCAGGTCGGGCCGGACCGGGGTGAACGGGCCGGCCTCGGTGACGAAGTGCGGGGTGGCGAGCACGCACCCGCCGCGGATCATCCCGGGCAGGCCGACCGAGATCCGGTCGAAGGCCGGCAGCTGCTCCGCGACGTCCTGCAGCGTGCCGATCAGCCGCTCGGGCGGGCACGGGTAGGGCGTGCGGACGCGCACGCGGTCGACGAGCGGAACGCCCGCGCCGTCGAGCACGGTGGCCTTGAGACCGGTCCCGCCGACGTCGAACGTGAGGGTCCGCTCACCGGGCGCACCCGGTCCCCCGGCAGGTTGCTCCGGATCGTCCACGTGAGGAGACGATACGCGGCCCGGTCGGGCGGAGTTCGCAGGTCAGGCCCCGGAACCGCCGAGGGGCGTCAGGCCGGTGGAGAGCTCCGCGAGGAGCGCGGCGTAGGTCTCCCGGATCTCGTCCAGCGTCGCGGGGTCGGCCTGAGCCAGGGTCCGGCAGAGGGCGACGGCCGCGTCGCGGGCGTTCTGCAGCTCGGCGATCGCCGCGCGGTCCGGACGGGGGCGGGCCTGCTCCCGGGCGATCCGGGTGCCCTGAAGGGCGATCACCCGGCCGACCAGGGTGATGGTGGAGGTGAAGTCGCCGGTGCGGTCGAGCGGGTGTTCCAGGGTTTGAGCGGGGGCGTTCATTCTCGACACGGTAAGGAAGTACGGGGCCGTACAGGTTTCGCGAATGTTTAACCTGTGGGCACCCCGGCCCCCCGGTAACCCGTTCGGCCTAACGCGCGGTCGGGAAGTGCAACGCAGCGTCGGAGGCGGCGCTCTCCGGCCACCGGCTGGTCACCGCCTTGGCCCGTGTGTAGAACCGGACCCCCTCCGCTCCGTGCACGTGGGTGTCGCCGAACAGCGAGTCCTTCCAGCCGCCGAAGCTGTAGAACGCCATCGGCACCGGGATCGGCACGTTGACCCCGACCATCCCGACCGAGACCTCACGGGTGAACCGCCGGGCCGCCGCCCCGCTGCCGGTGAAGATCGCGACGCCGTTGCCGTACGGGTTCGCGTTGACCAGCGCGACCGCCTCCTCGAAGCTCCCCACCCGGACGACCGAGAGCACCGGGCCGAAGATCTCGTCCGCGTACGCCTCGCTGGCCGGGCTGACGCCGTCGAGCAGTGTGGGGCCGACCCAGAAGCCGCTCTCGTGCCCCGGGACGACCACGGCGCGGCCGTCGACGACGACCCGGGCGTCGGTGCGTTCCACGTACCCGCGGACGCGATCGGCGGCCTCGGCGGTCACCAGCGGGCCCATCTCGGAGCCCGCGGCCCGGCCGGGACCGACCGCGATCGCGGACGCGCGGGCGGCGAGGCGCTCGACGAGCCCGTCGGCGGCGTCGCCCACCGCGACGACGACCGAGATCGCCATGCAGCGCTGGCCGGCCGACCCGTACCCGGCGGCGGTGAGCTCGGCGGCGGCGTTGTCGAGGTCGGCGTCGGGCAGCACCACAGCGTGGTTCTTGGCCCCGCCGAGGGCCTGCACGCGCTTGCCCGCCGCGCTCGCCCGGCCGTGCACGTACCGGGCGACCGGCGTCGAGCCGACGAAGGAGACCGCCGCGACGTCCGGGTGGTCGAGCAGGGCGTCGACCGCGGTCTTGTCGCCGTGGACGACGTTGAACACGCCCGCCGGCAGTCCGGCCTCGGCGTAGAGCTTCGCGACGAGCATCGACGCCGACGGATCCCGCTCGCTGGGCTTGAGGACGAACGTGTTGCCGGCCGCGATCGCGATCGGGTGCATCCACAGCGGGACCATCGCCGGGAAGTTGAACGGCGTGATCCCGGCGCAGACGCCGAGGGGCTGGCGGAACGAGTACGCGTCGACGTTGGTCGAGACCTGGTCGGAGTACTCGCCCTTGAGCAGGTGCGGGATCCCGCAGGCGAACTCGACGACCTCGAGGCCGCGCGTCACCTCGCCCCGGGCGTCGGCGAGGGTCTTGCCGTGCTCGTCGGTGATCGCCTCGGCGACGGCGTCGAGATTGCGGTGCAGCAGCTCCCGGAACGCGAACAGGATGCGCGCCCGCGCGACCAGGGACGTCTCCCGCCAGCCGTCGGCGGCCTTGACCGCCGCCTGGACGGCCGCGTCGGCCTCGGCGGGGTCCGCAAGCGCGACCGAGGCCTGGATCTCCCCCGTCGCCGGCTGGAACACCGGACCCCGGCGGCCCGAGGCCCCGGGCGTCTGGGCGCCACCGATCCAATGGCCGATCTCGCGCACCGGGCCTCCACGGGAGTTCGAAGTGGATCACCAGTATCGGGGCCCGGGACCGCCCGCCGTGCTCCATTCCCCCGACCGGTTCGGGCCGACCCGTTCGTACTTAGGTCCTCCTTGGCTTGGTGTCTTTGGTTGCCCGGTTTCGGGACTTTGGTCTCGTCACCCGATGGGCCCCTTTCGTCGAAGTTGGTGTCAGCCCGCACGGAGCGGGCGCCCGCAGGGAGCACCTGCGAAACACGAACTCAAAGGGGACTCCCGAGATGCGCATCGTCACCAAGAAGAAGGCCGCTGTTGTCGTCGCCGTCGCCGCTGTTGCGATCGCCGGTGCGGGTGGCGCGTACGCCTACTGGACCACTTCCGGTGAGGGCTCCGCGACCGGCGCCGCCGGCACCAACACCGCCTTCACGATCACCCAGGTGGGCAACGTCACCGGTCTCGTCCCCGGAGTCCCGCAGACCGTGAACTTCAAGGTGAACAACGGCGCCAACTTCGCTCAGTACCTCACCGGCGTCACCGCCTCGGTCGCGGGCACGACCACCGGCAACGGCAGCGGCCCGGCGTGCACCGTCGCGGACTACCAAGTCGACCAGGTCGCCATCGCCGCCGGTCAGATCGCTGGGAACTCGAGCCAGACGGGCACCGCCGTCGTGATGCTCAAGAACACCAACGCGAACCAGGACAACTGCAAGGGCGCGACGGTCACCCTGGCCTTCACGTCCAACTAAGGATCGACCCGGGCCGGCGGAGCGAGTTCCGCCGGCCCTCGCACGCCCGGGCGTCAGGTCCGGACCGACACCGCCGAAGTGAACACCACGGGGACCGAGGGGAACGCGATGACCGAGCAGACGGAGGAGCGGCGCCGACGCCGCGGAGCCGTTCTTCTCGGTCTGCTCGCGTTGCTCCTCACCGGCGTGTTCGCGTTCCTCGCCTCGCTGGCGACCGGTGCCGCGGCGCCGCCGCTGCGGATCGCGGTCGAGCCGGGGGCGGTCGTCCTCGGGGACCAGCGGTCCGCCGAGTACGCCCTCACGCTGCTGCGTGGTTCGGAGGTGGGCCCGGTGACCTTCACCGCGGCCGCGCTCCCGCCGTTCGCCTCGGCGCAGTTCACGCCGGCGACCACCAGCGGCGTCAGCTCCACGCTCGTCGTCACCGTCGACGAGAAGTTCACCCCGGCCGGCGACTACGACATCGTCGTGCGCGCCACCGGGAACGACGCCGTCGCGGGTACCACCGTCCGCCTGACGCTGCGCCCCGCCGCCTCCGCGGCGCCCGGCCTTCCGCTCACGCTGACCGGCCTGCCGGCGACGACCCTGCGCCCCGGCATCACCGCGCCCATCGACGTCGAGCTGACGAACAACAACGCGACCGACCTCGCCGTCGAGGCGCTCGGCGTGGACCTCGCCATCGCGGCCGCCCCGAACGCGACCGGCCGCCTGGTGTGCACCGTCGCGGACTTCGACGTCACGCCGTACACCGGCCCGACGCTGACGCTGCCGGCCGGCACCACCCGGACGCTGTCCGAGCTCGGGATTCCCGCCGCGCAGTGGCCGCGGGTCCGCATGCTCAACACCCCGGTGAACCAGGACGGCTGCAAGAACGCCGCGCTGCGCTTCACCTACGGCGCCACCGGGCGGGCCTCGTGAGCCGCCACGCCGCGCCGAAGACGCGCGTCCGCCGAGCCGCGGTGACCGCCGCGCTCGTCGTCGGCGCCGTCACGCTCCCGACCGGGGTCGCGCAGGCGTACTGGCGAACGACCGGCTCAGGCACCGGCTCCGCGACCGCGGGCAACCTCTCGCCGCTGACCGGCGTGGCCTCGACGGCCTCCGTCGCCGGCACGCTGGCTCCGGGTTCGGTCGGCACGCTGGTGCTCGCCGTGCGCAACCCGAACTCGATGCCGATCACCGTCACCGCGGTGACCGCCGGCGCCGGCGCGGTCGGCGTCAGCGGCTCGCTCGGCACCTGCACCAACCCCGCCGTCACCGTCGTGCCCCAGACCGGGCTGTCGACCGTGGTCGCCCCGGGCGCGAGCGTTTCGATTCCGCTTCCCGGCGCAGTGACCATGGGACAGGCCGACAACGGGTGCCAGGGTGCAAACTTCTCGGTGCCCGTCACCGTGACCGGACGGATCTCGTGACTCTGCGCATGCCACGGCGGCGTTCCCGCTACCTCGTGCCGCTGGCGCTCGCGGCCGCGGTCCTCGGGCCGACGGCGGCGTACGGGTTCTGGACCGTCACGTCCTCCGACGTGAACGGCTCCGCGCGCGCCGACGTGATCGGCTCGCCGTCGGTCCAAGCCAGCCTCAGCGGGGGCGAGGTCCGCATCGCGGTGACCGCTCCCGGGTCCGGGCCGGTCCCCACCTCCTACCGCGTCGACCGCACGTCGCCGTCGGCGAAGTCGGGCGTCTGCACGATCACCGCGGACTCCGCCGGCGTCGGGACCTGCCTCGACAACGACCCGTCGGTGCTGGCGACCAACACCTACCGCGTCTTCGCCGTCGCCGGCCCGTGGACGGCGCTGCCCGCGAACGCGCCGACGACGAGCATCTTCGTCCCGGTCGTCGACCGGGCCCTGACCGTCGCGGTGTCCCCCGCGACGGCCGGATCGAGCACGACGCTGGAACTGACCGCCACCACCGCCGGCCTGCGGGACCTGCTCTACAACGGAACCAGGAACCTGCTGATCACCGGCGCCGCGGACAGCCCCAATGGCACCGCGCCGACCTACCCGGTCACCGCCACCTTCTCCGCCGGCCGGGCGACGGTCTCGGTCGTGCTGACCAACGCCGCGCCGACGGTGCTGACCGTCGTGAGCGAGGGCCGCTCCGGCTCGAGCTCGTCGTTTCCCGTCGCTCCCGCGAGCGCGGCGACCTACGCCCTCACCGGGCCGGCGACGGCGCAGGCCGGCGTCACGTACACGCTCGCCAAGGTCACCGCGACCGACGCGTACGGCAACCTCGCCACCGGGCACACCGGCAGCCGGGTGCTGACCTGGTCCGGCGCCGGCACCGCGGCCAACGGGGCCACCCCGACCGCGTCCACGACCGCGACCTTCACGGGCGGCGTCGCGACCAACGTCGCCCTGACGCTGGTGAAGGCCGAGACCGCGATGCTGCGGGCGACCACCGGCGGCAT
The DNA here is from genome assembly GCF_000384115.1 of Sporichthya polymorpha DSM 43042. Taxonomy (NCBI): domain Bacteria; kingdom Bacillati; phylum Actinomycetota; class Actinomycetes; order Sporichthyales; family Sporichthyaceae; genus Sporichthya; species Sporichthya polymorpha. Next base: position 4,083,842 of record NZ_KB913029.1, on the reverse strand, counting down.
CACCACCCCGAGCGCGCTGCGGATCACCGTCGGGGGTGGCCTGCCGACCTCCGCCGCCTGGGCCGGGATCTCCTCCGTCGTCCCCGGGACCGGACTCGTCAACTGCGCCGGGCAGAACTGCTCCGCGTTCCAGCTGGGCAACGAGGGCGGCATCGAGGGCACTATCGCGCTCACCGACGCCTACGGCAACCCCGCCGCGAACCCAGGCACCGGTTGGTCGCTCACCTTCGTCGCCGTCAAGACCAAGGGCCAGGGCACGGGCGACTTCACCGTCGAAGGCCGGGCCGGCAACCCGCTCACGCACACGATCCCCGCGACCGGCGCCAGCTCCGTCACCTTCCGGTACATGCACCCCGGCAACGCGGACTGGAAGGACGACGTGACGATCACCCTCAGCCGGCCGAACGGCACCGTCGCCGCGACCCTCACCGCCGCCCTGTACAAGACCCAGTAGCGCCGTCCCCCCGTTCAACAAGGGGTGACACCCTTTTCGAACGCGGGAGTGGTCAAGAAAGGGTGACACCCTTTCTTGACATCCGGCCGCGTCGAAAAAGGGTGACACCCTTTCTTGACGGCTCAGAGCAGGGGGCGCTGGGCCTTCTTCGCGCCCTCGTAGGCGGACCGGGCGGCCTGGGTGCTCTCCAGCGCGGAGACCTCGGCGACGGGGACGTCCCACCAGCAGCCCGAGGACGGGGCCGGCGCGAGCGGGTCGACCTGGACGTAGACGACGCTGACGGCCGGTGAGGCGAGAGCCTTGTCGAGGTCCGCGCGGAACTCGTCGAGGGTCTTCGGACCGAACACCTCCGCGCCGAGGCTCGCGGCGTTGGTGGCGAGGTCGACCGGCAGGTGGTCGCCGTCGAGCCGTCCGGACGCCGGGTTGCGATAGCGGTAGGCGGTGCCGAACCGCTGACTGCCGAGGGACTCCGAGAGCGCGCCGATCGAACCGAAGCCGGCGTTGTCGACGAGGACGACCGTGAGCGGAATGCGTTCCGAGACCGCGGTGACGATCTCCTGACTCATCATCAGATACGAGCCGTCGCCGACCAGGGCGACGACGTCCCGCTCCGGGGCCGCCATCTTCACCCCGAGCGCGCCGGCGATCTCGTAGCCCATGCAGGAGTACCCGTACTCGACGTGGTAGCCCTTCGGCGTCCGGGCGCGCCACAGCATCTGGAGCTGGCCGGGCATGCTGCCGGCGGCCGCGACCATCGTCCCGCTCCGGGCGTTCAGAGCCTCGTTCACGGCGCCGAGCACGGCCGTCTGCACCGGGGCTGATCCCCCGTTCCCGGTGAGCGCGGCGTCGGCGACCGGCGTCCACGTGGCGCGGGCGCGGTCGAGCCGGGCGGTCCACTCCGCGGGCGCGCGGTGGCCGGCGAGCGCCGCGGTGAGGGCCTCCAGCCCGGCGCGGGCGTCGGCGGTCAGCATCAGCGCGCCGTGCTTCGCGGAGTCGAAGGCCGCGACGTTGAGGTTCACGAATCGGGTCGCCGGCCCGAACACCGTGCGGGAACCGGTCGTGAAATCGCTCCACCGGGTGCCGACGCCGAGCACGACGTCCGCCTCGGCGGCGAGCGAGTTCGCGACCGGGGTGCCGGTGGCGCCCAGCGGTCCCGCGCTCAGCGCGTGGTCGAACGGCAGCGTCCCCTTGCCGGCGTGGGTGTCCGCGACGGGGATGCCGGTCGCCTCGGCGAACGAACGCAGCGCCGACTCCGCGGCCGCGTACGTCACGCCACCGCCCGCGACGACCAGCGGTCGCCGGGCGCCGCGCAGGAGCTCGGCGGCGCGGGCGAGCGCGGTCGTGTCCGGCGCCGGACGCGGGACCAGCCACGTGCGCTCGGCGAACAGCTCGTCGGGCCAGTCGTAGGCCTCGGCCTGCACGTCCTGCGGCAGCGCGAGGGTGACGGCGCCGGTCTCGGCCGGGTCGGTCAGCGTGCGCATCGCACCGAGCAGCGCCTGCGGCAGCTGCTCCGGCCGCTCGATGCGCGCGAAGAACCGGCTCACCGGCCGGAAGGCGTCGTTGACACTCGTCCCGGGCTCGCCGGGCCGCTCGAGCTCCTGCAGCAGTGCACCGGCCGCGCGGGTGGCGAAGACGTCGCCGGGGAGCAGCAGGACCGGGAGCCGGTTGATCGTCGCGAGGGCGGCGCCGGTGACCATGTTCGTCGCGCCCGGGCCGATGCTCGTGGTGCACGCGAGCGTCTGCAGCCGGTCGCGCATGCGCGCGTAGCCGCACGCCGCGTGGACCATCGCCTGCTCGTTGCGCGCGAGGTGGTACGGCAGCACCGGCTCGCCGGTCGTCGGCGCCTGGGCCGCGTTCTCCAGCAGCGCCTGCCCGACGCCGGCGACGTTGCCGTGGCCGAAGATCCCGAAGCAGCCGGGGATCAGCCGCTGCCGCGTCCCGTCCCGCTCGGAGTACTGGACCGCGAGGAATCGCACCAGCGCCTGGGCCACCGTCAGCCGCATGCCGTCTTACCTTTCCTTGCGTCCGAAGATGTGGTTGCAATAGCAGCCACATCGTCGGACGTTAGTGGGTGATCCGCCCGGCGGCGGAGGTCATCGGGACCCGCGGGTCGCACTCCTGCGACAGCCAGGTGCCGCGGACCCAGGTGTGGGCGGGGTCGTCGCAGATTCGCCAGGCGCGCTCGGGGCCCGGGCCGGCCATGACGTTCAGGTAGTACAGGTCGACGCCGGGCGCGGCGATCGACGGGCCGTGCCACCCGTGCGGGACGAGGACGACGTCGCCGTCGCGGACCTCGGCGAGGACGTCGATCGGACGGTCCGCGGTGCCGTAGACGCGGTGATACGCCAAACCCGGTCGGGAGAGCTCGAAGTAGTAGATCTCCTCGAGCTCGGACTCCAGGCCCGGCCGCTCGCAGTCGTGCTTGTGGGGCGGGAACGAGGACCAGTTCCCACCGGGCGTGAGGACCTCGCACGCAATGAGTCGGTCGGCCTCCAGCACCCCGGGGACGCCGAAGTTGTTGACCTGCCGCGTCGCACTGCCGGCCCCGCGGACCTCGACGGGGACGCTCTCGGCGGGCAGGTAGGCCGGGGCCAGGCGGCGCTCGCACCGCGCTCCGGCGACCGCGAACCGGCCGCCCCGGATCGAGTACACCGACACCGCGGAGTCCCGCGGCACGTACGCCAGGTCGCTGACGCGCTCGAACACGCTCTGACGCCCTGTCAGTTCAAAGCTCTCCCCGTCGCAGCCGACGGTCCCCGAGCCGGCGAGCGGAAGGACGACCGCCTCCTCGTCCCCGGTCTCCCACCGGTGCGAGCCGCCCGGGGGCAGGTCGAGGATCCGGAGCGAAGTGTGCGTCCACTCCGGACGCCCGGAAGGGATCTCGAGGGCCCAGGGGTGGGTCGCCGTCGAGCCGGCCGGCAGGTGCAGGTTCACGAGCGGGCCGCCAGGTGAGCCTCGACCTCCGCGGTGGTCGGCATCGCGTCGGAGCACGCGATCTGGGCCGCCACCAGCGCCCCGGCGACGTTCGCGAAGTGCAGGATCCGCTCCAGCGACCATCCGGCGAGCAGGCCGTGGCAGAACGCCCCGCCGAACGCGTCGCCGGCACCGAGGCCGTTGAGCACGTCGACCCGGTACGGCGGGACCTCGACGAAGCCGTCGTCGTCGAGCCCGAGCACCCCGGCGGGGCCCATCTTCACGACCGCGATACGGACCCCGGCCTCGCGCAGTTCCTCGGCCGCCGCGCGCGGGTTGCGCTCCCCCGTCGCGACCTCACACTCGTCGAGGTTGCCGATCGCGACGGTCGAGCGCGCCAGCGCGGCGCGGATCCACGGATACGCCTCCTCGGGCGAGGGCCAGAACATCGGACGCCAGTCGAGGTCGAGGACGGTGTGCCCGCGGCGTTCCCGCGCCGCCAGGGCCGCCAGCGTCGTGGCGCGGCTCGGCTCACGGGACAGGCCGGTCACGGTCGTCCAGCACAGGGCCGCGCTGCGCACCGCAGCGAGCATCGCGTCGTCGGCCGAGATCTGCAGGTCCGGAGCGTCGTCCCGGTAGAAGTACAGCGGGAAGTCGTCCGGCGGGAACATCTCGCAGAAGGTCACCGGCGTCCGGCCGCCGGGGACGGTCGCGACGTGGTCGTCCGCGACCCCGAAGCCCGCGAGCGCGCGACGCAGGAAGCGACCGAACGGGTCGTCACCCACGCCGCTGACCAGCGCCGCCCGCCGGCCGTGCCGGGCCGCCGCGACCGCGACGTTGGCCGCGCTCCCGCCGAGGTACTTGCCGAAGCTCGTGACGTCCTCCAGCCCGACGCCCACCTGCTGCGGGTAGACGTCGACGCCGAGCCGACCGATCGTCAGAACCTCTGCAGGCATGCTCATCGCGACGCACTCACACCGGCAGGGCAGCCCGCAGGTGGGCGAGGCTGGCGTCGACGTCGGCGCGGATCGCCGCGGCCGCGTGCAGGTTGGCGTCCATCGGATCGGCCTCGCCGCCGCGGGGCGCGGGCAGGATGCGGTCCTGCTCGAGGACGTACCAGCCGCTGTAACCGCCGGCCTCGAGCGTCGCGACGATGTCGGCCACCCGGGCGTCGCCGGCGCCGAGCGGGCGGTACATCCCCGCGGCCACGGCCTCGGTGTAGGTGAGCTCCCCGGTACGGACGCGCGCGGCCAGGGCGGCGTCGACGTCCTTCAGGTGCACGTGGCGGATCCGCCGCGTCGCGACCTTCGCCAGGGCGAGCGGGTCACCGCCGCCGGCCAGGCAGTGGCCGGTGTCGAGGCACAGACCGATCGTCGCGCCGAGCAGAACGCGGTCGATCTCCTGCGGCCGCTCGACCAGCGTGCCGACGTGCGGGTGCAGCGTGCCGACGAGGCCGAACGCCGCGGCGCGCTCGGCGAGCCGGTCGAGGTTCATGCAGAGCAGCGTCCACGCGTCGTCGTCGAGCTCGGGGCGGGAGTCGTACCCGTCCTGCCCGCTGACGGCGGCGAACACGACGACCCCGGCACCGGCCTCGGTGAACGCGCCGAACAGCGGGTCGAAGTCCGCCGCCTCGACCTCGCCGGCGTGCACGACGACGGGGACGAACCCGCCCACCGCGCTCATGCCGAACCGGTGCAGCACCGCAGCGCGTTCTGAGCCACCGTCAGGCAAAAAGCCGTCCGGGCCGAACTCCGCCGCGCGCAGACCGGCCGCTGCCATCTCGGAGAGGACGAGGTCGGCCGGGAGCTGATGTCCCCAGCCCGGCACCTCGCAGACACCCCAGGAGATCGGGGCCCCCGCCAGCCGGTGGATCCACGGAGCGGTCATGCCACACCTTCCAGACTGACGCGACCCTGCTGGCCGGGCAGGACCCCGGCCGCCTCGATGTCGGCAACGGCCACCGGCCGACGCTCCCGACGGGAGATCTCGCACGCCTCGGCGAGGACGAACGCGGCCAGCGCGTCCGCGACGGTGCACCGGCTCGCTCCCCCGCTGCGGACGAGCGAGACGAATGCCGCCATCTCCGCGGCGTAGGCGGCGCCGAAGCGCTCCAGGAACCCTGGGAACGCGGGCTCCGACGGGTAGGTCATCGGCTCCATCGACCGGATCGGCGTCCGCGGCTCCAGGCCGACGGCCACCGAGTCGCGGTGCCCACGGACCTCCATGCGGACGTCGTACCCGGCACGGTTGTACCGGCTGGCCGAGAGCATCGCGAGCGAGCCGTCGGTCATCGTCAGCGTCACCGCGACGGCGTCGACGTCGCCGGCGGCGCGGATGTAGTCGTCGCCGAGGTTCGCGCCGGTCGCGTAGACCTCGACCGCCTCCTGCCCGGTGACCCAGCGCAGGATGTCGAGGTCGTGCACCAGGCAGTCCCGGAAGATGCCGCCGGAGACCGCGACGTAGGCCGCGGGCGGGGGCGACGGGTCGAGCGTCTGCCCGACGATCGTGTGGACCGGCCCGAGCACGCCGGACGCGACGGCCTCGTGCGCCGCCACGTAACCGGGGTCGAACCGGCGCTGGAACCCGACCTGCACGAGCCCGCCCGCCGCCTGCACCTGCGCGAGCACGGCCCGGGTCGAGGCGATGTCCGGGGCGACCGGCTTCTCGCAGAACACCGGGATCCCGGCCGCGACCGCGCGCAGCACCAGCGCGGCGTGCGTGTCGGTCGGCGTCGCGACGACCAAACCGTCGACCCGGGCGGCGAGAAGGGTCTCGACGTCAGCGGCGGTCGCGACACCGAGGCCGGCCGCGGTCGCGCGGGCGCGCGCGGGGTCGGCGTCGGCGATCACGACGTTCGCCGCGCCGATCGCGGCGACCAGATTCTGGGCGTGCAACGCACCGATGCGTCCGACGCCGGCTACCCCGATCCGCACGCTTCCCCCCACCAGATGAGTCCAGGAGGCAAAGCGTCCCGCTTCCGCCCCGGTCGGCGCAGCACGAACCGCCCAACCGTGGCCGTACGGATGATCCTGAGCCCGGCAATTCGGGCGAATCGGGCAGCGGTTGGCCCCTCCGGGGCCAACTACAGCGGCGCGGCGCGCCTTTCCCGGGTCGGGGAAGGGCGCGCCGCGCCGGAGAAGTTGCGGGGAACCTAGGTGTTGAGCGCCACGATCGCAGACTCGATGTCGGCCGAGGCGGCCCGGTTGAAGGGCAGCTTGGCGAGCAGCGAGCCCATCATGCAGGTGTTCGACAGGGCCGCGAAGGTGAGACCGCCGCCGATCGCGCCGGAGAGGAACTTGGCCTTCGGGTACTTCAGGCTGGCGAGGATGCCGGTCAGGACCAGCGAGCCGGCGACGAGGCGGACCTGCCGCTCGATCGTCCACGCGGACGCGCCGCCCTCGGTGTCGCCGCCCGCGGACTCCCAGGCGCCGAGGCCACCGTCGAGGACGGAGACGTTGCTCCGGCCCTTGGCGCGGAGCGCGTCGGCCGCGAGCTTGGCCCGGCCACCGGACTGGCAGACGACGACGAGCTCGGTGTCGGCCTTGGCGAGGGCGTCGGCGTAGCTCTCGAGGTCGCCCAGCGGGATGTTGTGCGAGCCCGGGATCCGCGACGCGGCGAACTCGCCGGGCGTGCGGACGTCCAGCAGACGGACGGAGCCGTTCTTCTGGCGCAGCGTGGTGGGGCTCAGGGTGTCGGGCAGGCTCATTCCGCGCTCCTCGTTCGGGTGCCAGGCGAGCAAGTCTACGCCTGACGGCCTCAATGTAAACCGCGTGGGTCGACTTTGGCGACCGTCACATTCGGGACCTAACGCCCCGGGGCCCCGTCTGCTTCCCCGCGGGCCCGGGCCAGGTCGGCCGGGGTGTCGATGTCCGCCGGGGAGCCCAGGTCGTCGCAGGCGACGGGGGTGATCAGCTCCGGGTGCGCGGCCAGGAACGGCCGGGCGCCGGCGTCCCCCTCGGCCAGGCGGGCGACCTCGTCCCACGTCGGCCGGGCGAACAGGACGGGGTTGCGCCGCTTGCCCTCGTAGGTGGCGGTGGCGACGCTCGCGCCGGCGGCGAAGGCGTCGATCACCCGCCGGACCACGTCGGCCCCGATGTCGGGCTGGTCGACCAGCGAGACGACGACCGCCGCGGCGTCGGTCGCCGCCAGCGCGCCGAGCCCGACGCGCAGGGACGAGCCCATGCCGGTTGCCCAGTCCGGGTTCGGGACGACCGTGGCGCCCGCGACGGTGAACGGCGCGGCGCCGGAGACGACGACCAACGGGTCGCACCCGCCGTCGCGCAGGACGCGGACCGCGCGGTCGACGAGCCGCTCTCCCCCGAGCTCGACAAGCGCCTTCGGGGCGCCGAGACGGCTGCCGGATCCCGCCGCCAGGACGAGGCCCGCAACCGCCATCTACATCACCGGTTCGTCGGTGACCGGGGCGAACGCCGGGCCCAGGTGCGCGGTGTCGTTGACACGGCGGACGATCCAGAGGTCGTCGACCAGAAGCATCTGGGTGATCGAGGCGTTGTCGACGTGCATGAACGCCATCGGCGAGCAGCCCGTGGCGAGCGCGATCGCGATCCCGATGACCCCGCCGTGGCAGACGACCGCCACGCGCTGCGCCGGGTGCGCGGCCTGGATCTTCTCCAGCGCTCCGCGGACGCGGGCGCCGAACGCCTCGTTGTCCTCCCCGCCCGGAACAACGCCCCAGTCGCCCTTGCGCATCATCTCGAGGAAGGAGGCGTCCTTCTGCTGCGAGCGCTTGCGGAACTCGCCGCCCTCCCACTCGCCGAGCTCGACCTCGCGGAGCTCGGGGACCACGACCGGGTCCAGGCCCGTGAAGTTCGCGAGCGGCGCGGCGGTCTGCTGGGTCCGGACGAGCGTCGAGCAATAGATGGCCTGGATCCCGACGGCGGCGAGCCGCTCCCCCATGAGGGCGGCCTGCTGGTGGCCGAGCGGCGAGAGCGCCGGGTCCGCCTGCCCGCTCGGAAGCCGCGGGTAGGTGGACGAGCTCATCCCCTCGGACTGACCGTGGCGGATCAGCAGGAGGTCGGTCGCGCCCTCCGGGGCCTCGAACGCCTTCTGGGCGTAGGCGACCTTCGGGTCGACGTCGTCGTTCGACATGGCCGTCTCCTGCCGTCGGTGCTCTCGGTACTGCCGGTCGCAGCAGGGCTCCCGACCCGTCGGTCGGTACCCGGTCGTACGCCCCCTCGACCGTAGCGGGAAGCTGTACTCCGATAATCCGCCAGGACTGTGACACCGCTGACAGGGAGTACCGCACGATGGGCCGGCTCGCGCAGACCGAGAACCTGACCGATGTCCAGCAGGAGATCCTGCGCACGGTGGCCGACTTCGTCGAGAAGGAGATCATCCCGAACGCGCAGGAGCTGGAGCACGGCGACATCTACCCGCAGGAGATCGTCGACGGGATGAAGGAGATGGGCCTGTTCGGGCTCACCATCCCCGAGGAGTACGGCGGTCTCGGCGAGTCCCTGCTCACCTACGCCCTCGTCGTCGAGCAGATCGCCCGCGGCTGGATGAGCGTCTCCGGCATCATCAACACCCACTTCATCGTCGCCTACATGCTCATGCAGCACGGCACCGACGAGCAGAAGCAGAAGTACCTGCCCCGCATGGCCGAGGGCGAGGTCCGCGGCTCGTTCTCGATGTCCGAGCCCGGCTGCGGTTCCGACGTCTCGGCGATCAAGACCAAGGCCAAGGAGGACGGCGAGGACTTCGTCGTCAACGGCGCCAAGATGTGGCTGACCAACGGCGGCTCGTCGAACCTGACCGCGGTGCTCGTGCGCACCGACGAGGGCGCGGAGTCGGTCTACAAGAACATGACCGTCCTGCTGGTGGAGAAGGAGCCGGGCTTCGGCGAGGTCGCGCCCGGCCTCACGGTCCCCGGCAAGATCGAGAAGATGGGCTACAAGGGCGTCGACACGACCGAGATGGTCTTCGACGACTTCCGCATCGCCCAGGCCCAGGTCCTCGGCGGCGCCGCCGGCCGCGGCCGCGGTTTCTACCAGATGATGGACGGCGTCGAGGTCGGTCGCGTCAACGTCGCCGCCCGCGGCTGCGGGGTCGCGATCCGCGCCTTCGAGCTCGGTGTCCAGTACGCCCAACAGCGCGAGACGTTCGGCAAGAAGATCGCCGACCACCAGGCCGTGATGTTCCGGCTCGCGGACATGGCCTGCAAGGTCGAGTCCGCCCACCAGATGATGGTCATGGCCGCCCGCAAGAAGGACTCCGGCGAGCGCAACGACCTCGAGGCCGGCATGGCCAAGTACCTCGCGTCGGAGTACTGCCGCGACGTCGTCGAGGACTCGTTCCGCATCCACGGCGGCTACGGGTTCTCCAAGGAGTACGAGATCGAGCGCCTCTACCGCGAGGCCCCGATGCTCCTGATCGGCGAGGGCACCGCCGACATCCAGCGCATGATCATCGGCCGGCGCCTTCTCGAGGACTACAAAATTCGGGTCTGACCTCTACCCTTACTGACGCTCCGTCAGGCCTCGTCGCTCATGACGTAGCAGGCCTCGTGGAGGAGCACCGCGTAGATCGCGGAGGCGAGCTTCTCGTCGACGGTGATCTGCGCGGTGCGAAACCGCTTCACGATGATCGGGATCACCTTGGTCTCGAACATCCCCGTCGCCATCTGGTCGCAGGTGGCGCGGACCTTCCGGATCGTTGCGGGGCGGTCGGTCACCAGCCGCTGGTCGAGCTGCCGGAGGGCGGCGACGACGCGGGCCTGCCAGCCGGTCAGGGCAGCTGAGGACCGGACGTCAGTCTTCGTCGGGACCACGACCTCCGGAGCAACGGTGGACCGACCGGGCTTCACCTGCTTCCCGGCGGCCGGGAGCGCGGCCGCGGACGTCGTGGGGGCGGGGCTCGCGGCGCGGAGGCCGCGGGCGGGGCGGTCCCGGCGGCCGCGGTCGGGGTGGTGTCGTCACCGCCGCCGCAGCCGGCCAGGGCGAGGGTGGCGGCAAGGCTGGTGGCCAGGGCGAGCGCGGGCAGCGCGGTTCGAGCGTGCAGGGGCATGTCCGGACGGTAGATCCGTAATGTCACCGCTATATGAACGCGCGTTGCGTTTGTGGTTGGTTCAGCCCATGAGTGACGAGCACCTCGCCCACGGCTGGGAGGCCGCGGCTCCCGACGAGCGCTCGGTGCTGCGGTCGTTCGTGCTCAGCACGGCCGACACGACGGCCTGGGTGACCGAGCGGGTCGGCGGCCGGGTCGGCCGCTGGGACGACCTGGCGGCGGCGGACCCCGCGTCGCCGATCTTCTTCGACAACTTCGCCGTGCTGCTCGCGCCGCCGGCGTACGGGGACCTCGACGACGTCCTCGCGCGCCTGACGGCCTTCTACCCGCCGGACCGGCACTTCGCGCTGCTCTCGGTCTGGCCGACCCCCGATTTGACCGCCGACGGCTTCGCGCTGATGGGTCACCCGCCGTTCATGGTCCGCGCGGCGGGCGGGGTGCGGCCGCCGGTGCCGGACGGGCTGACAATCGTCGAGGCGACCGACGCCGCGACGCTGGCCGACGCGCTCACGGTCCTCGGCGAGGGCTTCGGCTTCCCCGCCGACGGCAGCCCCGCCGGCGACCCGCGCGTCCTCGGCGGGCCCGTCCGGGTCTGGGTCGGCTACGCCGACGGCCGCGCGGTGAGCACCGCGGCGGCGCGACTCGGGCACGGGATCGTCGACGTCGAGGCCGTCGCGACGCTCCCCGACTGCCAGGGCCGCGGCTACGGCGAGGCGCTCACCTGGGAGGCCACGCTCGCCGATTCGTCGCTGCCGGCGGTGCTGTACTCCAGCGACGCCGGCCGCGCGATCTACGAGCGCATGGGCTACCTGCCGTTGTTCCGGCTGACGCTCTGGCACCGCCCGCCGGCTGAGGCGTAACAGTCCTGAGGGTGCGTCAGGGCGCGAGGCCGCGGACGATCGTGTCGAGCAACCGCTCGTAGGTCGCGCCGGGGTCGGCGGTCAGGACCAGCGAGTTGAGCTCGAGGGCGACCGCGCCGTGCACGGCGTCCCAGATCTGCTGGGCGACTTCGGTGATGTCCGCGCGAGCCAGGACCCCGCCGTCCATGGCGTACTCGACCCGGGCGAGCAGTTCGCCGAACGCCCGCATCGAGGCCTCGGCGACCTCGTCGGACCCGAGCCCGATCCGCGCCAGGAAGATCGCCTCGTAGTGCTGACGGTTGGCGAGCGCCCACTCACGGAACCGGCGCCCGCCGGCCATCAGACGCTCCCGCGGGTCCGGCTCGCTGTTGCGGCCCACGGCGGCCTGGAAGTCCTCGATCGCGCGGATCAGCAGCGCGTCGACGAGACCGTCCTTGCTGCCGAACCGGCTGTAGACGCCCATCGGGGCGACGCCGGCCTCCGCCGCGACGGCCCGGACCGTGACGCCGGCGAGCCCGTCGCGGCGCAGCACGTCGTCGGCGGCCCGCAGCAGCGAGGTACCGACGTCCGAACTGGGCGTCCGCTGCGGCGCGACCCGGGAGGTGCTCACCCCGTCATCCTGCCCGCTCCCGCAGCGGTGGAACAACGTTCCACAGCTCGTTTCGGCCGCGCCCCCGCCGCCCCTCCGTCTGCTCATGCATGAGCGAGTGGTGGCTCTTGCATGACTGGGTGGTCGAAATTCGCCCCTGGAGTGTCCGATTTTCGACCTTCTGCTCATGCATGAGCGAGTGGAGGGGGCCCGACGGTCAGGCCGGGCGCACCCGCAGCCCGCTCAGGGCGAGGTCGACGACGGCGTCGGCGAGCTCGCGGTCCCCGAGCCCCCCGCCCGGGCGGTACCACTCGGTGAGGGAGTTGATCAGGCCGAACAGGAGCCGGGCGGTCAGGCCGGGGTCGGCCGCGGAGCGGAGGTCGCCCTCGGCCTCGGCCGCGGCCACCAGCGCGGTGACGCGGTGGTCGAACTCGCGCCGGCGGGCCAGGGCCGCGCGCTCGGTCTCGGTGTTGCCGCGGACGCGCAGCAGCAGCCGTACGTGCGGGAACTCGCGGACCAGCACCTGCACAGACCCGCGGAGCAGGCCCTCGAGCCGCTTCACGGCCGGGCCGTCGTCGGACTCGGCGGTCTCCAGCGCCGCGAACAGTCCGCCGAGCGCGCGGTCCAGCGAGCGCCCGAGCAGCTCCTCCTTGCCCTTGACGTGGTGGTAGAACGACGACTTGGTGATCCCGGCGGCGCGGGCGAGGTCGTCCATGCTCGTCCCGTCGTAGCCGCGCTCGCCGAAGACCTCGACGGCGACCGCGAGCAGCGACTCGACGTCGTACCGGCTGCGCTTCTCCGCGGGCCGCGCGGGTCGTTCGGCGGTGCTCATCGCAGGTCCAGCACCCGCTTGGCCTTGCCGACCGACCGTTCGATGGCGCCGGGCTCCCCCACCTCGACCCGCGCGCCGAGGCCGAGCTCGGCGAGCAGGAGCCGTTCGAGCTGGCCGGCGAGGTCGGCGTAGCGCGAGGACTCGACGTCGGGCCGGGCCTCGGTGCGGACGGTGAGGACGTCGAGCCGCTCGGGCCGGGTCAGGACGCAGAGGAAGTGCGGCGAGAGCCCGGGCACCCGTAGCACCATCTGCTCGACCTGCGAGGGGTAGGCGTTCGCGCCGCGGACGATCATCATGTCGTCGGCGCGGCCGGTGATGCGCTCGATGCGCGGGAAGCCGGGACGCGCGGTGCCGGGCAGCAGCCGCGTCAGGTCCCCGGTGCGGTAGCGGATGACCGGGAAAGCCTGCTTGGTCAGCGAGGTCAGCACGAGCTCGCCGCGTTCGCCCTCGGGCAGCGGGTCACCGGTCTGCGGGTCGACGATCTCCGGCCAGAAGTGGTCGGCCCAGATGTGCAGGCCGTCCTTGGTCTCACCGCACTCCTGCGCGACGCCCGGGCCCATCACCTCCGACAGGCCGTAGATGTCGACGGCGGCCATGCCGAACCGGGACTCGATCTCCGCGCGCATCGCCTCGGTCCACGGCTCGGCGCCAAGGATGCCGACCCGCAGTGAGGTCGACGCCGGGTCGACGCCCATCCGCTCCATCTCGTCCCCGATCGCGAGCAGGTAGGACGGCGTGACCATGATGACCTGGGGCTGCAGGTCGCCGATCAACTTGATCTGACGCTCAGTCAGGCCACTGGAAACCGGCACGGCGGTGCAGCCGAGCTTCTCCGCGCCGTAGTGCGCGCCAAGGCCACCGGTGAACAGGCCGTAGCCGTAGGCGATGTGGATCGTCTGCCCCGGCCGGCCCCCGGCCGCGCGGATCGAACGGGCCATCAACGCGGCCCAGGTGTCGATGTCGTCACGCGTGTAGCCGACCACGGTCGCGAGGCCGGTCGTCCCGCTGGAAGCGTGGATGCGCGCGAGCTGCTCCCGCGGGACCGCGAAGCGGCCCCAGTTGTCGGCGCGCAGGTCGGCCTTGGTGGTGAAGGGCAGCTTGGCCAGGTCGGCCAGGCCGGAGATGTCGTCCGGATGGGCGCCGGCCGCGTCGAACGCGGCCTGCGTCGCCGGGGCGTTGGAGTACGCGTGTCGCACCGACCAGCGCAGTCGCTCCTCCGCGAGGGCGGCCACCTCGTCGGCGGAGGCGGTCTCGATGGGGTCGAGGACTGCGTGGGCGGTGTCAGTCATGTCAGTCGCTCCGTGATTCGAACGCCGTCCGAGCCGGGCTGGGTCTCGCCGATAGTGCGCGACCGGCCGCGGAACTCGGCGACGATCTCGCCGTCGTCCCGCGTCACGGTCACGTCGTACACGCCGCTGCGGCCGAAGCGCGTCCGTTCCACCGCACGCGCGGTCAGGACCTCGCCGACGGACGCGGGCCGGCAGAAAGTGATTTCGCCGCCGGAGGCGACAGTCTGAGGGCCGTGACTGTTGCAGCACACGGCGAACGCGGTGTCGGCGAACAGGAACAGCACGCCGCCGTGACAGATGTCGAAGCCGTTGACGTGATCCTTCGTCACCGTCATCCGCAGGGTGACCTTACCCGGCGCGACGGACACGAGTTCGATGCCGGCCGCGTTGGACGCCCGGTCGTTGAGCATCATCGCGTGGGCGACGGCGTCCGCGACCTTCAGCGGATCGGGCGCGGTCATCGGTCGTAGTCCACGGTCAGCTCGGGGCCGGTCGGCCGGGCCTGGCACGTGAGCACGAAGCCGCGTTCGAGTTCGTCGTCCTCGAGGGCGAAGTTGGCGTCCATGGCAGCCGTGCCGGAGGTGACGGTGGCGCGGCAGGTGCCGCAGACGCCGCCCCGGCAGGCGTACGGGGCGTCCGGGCGCAGGCGGAGCACACCGTCGAGCACGGTCTCCTCCGGGCCGATCTCGACCTCGCCGCTGCGCCCGTCGAGCGTGAAGTACACGGTGCTGTGCGGGCCGTCGACGTGCGTGGTGTCGACCTTCGCCGGCGACACCGGCGCCCCGCGGTGGAAGATCTCGCGGTGCACCCGCTCCGGGTCCACCCCCCGCGCCTGCAGGACGCCGGCCCACGTGCCGACCGCGTCGTTCGGGCCGCACAGGTACCAGGCGTCGGCGTCGAGCGGGACCAGCGGGCCGAGGACGCTGTTGAGCTTGTCGGCGTCCAGGCGACCGGCCCGCAGCGGCGACGCCTGCGGCTCCCGGGAGAGGAAGTGCAGCAGCTGGAACCGCGACGGGTACGTGTCCTTGAGGTCCGCGAGCTCCTCGCCGAACATGATCTGCGCCGACCCGCGGCTGCCGTAGAGCAGCGTGACGGTGCTCCTCGGCTCCCCCGCCAGCACGCTCGCCACGATCGAGAGCAGCGGCGTGATGCCGGACCCCGCTCCGAGCGCGACGTGGTGCCGCGCGGTGTCGGGCGAGATGTCGGTGCCGAAATTGCCCTTCGGCGTCATCACCTCGAGTTGCATGCCGGGGCGCAGGTCCGAACACGCCCACGTGGAGAACGCTCCGCCGGGCAGCCGCTTGATGCCGATGCGCAGCGGACCGCCGACGGGCGTGGCGATCGAATAGCTGCGGCGCGCGTTCGCCCGCCCGTGGTCGCTGCGGATCGTCAGGTGCTGGCCGGGCCGGAACCGGTACGCCTCCGCGAGCTCGGGCGGGACGTCGAAGGTGACCGCGACCGAGTCCGAGGTCAGCGGTTCGACCGCCGCCACGGTCAGCGTGTGGAACGCGGCGCGGACTCCCGGCGCCGTCTCCTCGACCACCGTCATCAGTGCGCCTTCATCCGCTCGAAGGGCTCCTTGCAGTCGTTGCAGGCGTGCAGGGCCTTGCAGGCCGTCCCCGAGAACCGCGAGAGCTCGCGGGTGTTCAGCGACCCGCACTGCGGGCAGCGCACGGAGAGCGCCAACGCGACCGGGCCGTCACCGCGGCGCGGGCTCGGCGGCGCGATGCCGTGCGCGGCGAGGGTCGCGCGGCCGGTCTCGGTGATCCAGTCGGTCGTCCAGGCCGGGGCGAGGACGGTGCGGACCTCGACGTCGGTCGCGCCGGCGGCGGTCGCGGCCGCGCGGACCTCGTTCGCGATCGCCTCCATCGCGGGGCAGCCGGAGTAGGTCGGGGTGATGGTGACGACGGCGGCGGTGCCGTCCATCTCGACGTCGCGGAGGATGCCGAGGTCGGCGATCGTGATCAGCGGCAGCTCGGGGTCGAGGACCCCGGCGACGGCGGCGCGGATCGCCTGCTCGGTGGAGCGAACATCGGCGGCGGTCACCATGTCGCCCCCGGGTGGGCGCGGTGCAGCGAGGTCATCTCCTCGATCAGCGCGGCGAACTCCGGCGTCCGGACGCCCGCGCGTCCGCCGCCGGGCGCCGACTCGACCTGAGGCACCGTCAGCGTCGCCTCGGACAGGACGGCCTCGACGTACTTCGACCACGCGGGCCGCAGCGACGAGGCGTCGACGGCCGCCCCGAGGCCGACCAGCCCGGCGGTGGCCGAGTCCGGCGCGAACAGCTCCTCGGCGAACGACCACATGGCCTCCAGCCCGGCCTGCATGCGTCGGTGCGACTCCCCCGTGCCGTCCCCGAGGCGCAGCGTCCACATCGTCGCGTGGTCGCGGTGGTACGCGACCTCCTTGACCGCCTTGCCCGCCACGCCGGCGAGCGTCGGGTCGGAGCTGCGGGTCAGCGCGGCGTAGAGCTCGTACTGGTAGGCCGAGAACAGCAGTTGGCGCGCGACGGTGGCGCCGAAGTCGCCGTTGGGACGCTCGACGAGGTGGACGCAGCGGAACTGCTCCGGCGCGCGCCGGTAGGCCAGCGCGTCCTCGTCGCGACCGTCGAACGACCCGGCGTAGGTCAGCAGCGCACGGGCCTGACCGAGCAGGTCGAGGGAGATGTTGGCGAGCGCGACCTCCTCCTCGAGCTCGGGCGCGTTGGTGATCCACTCGAGCAGCCGCTGCCCGAGGATCAGCGCGTCGTCGCCGAGGGCGAGGGCGTAGGCCGCGACGGCGTTCGGCGACGTCACAGGTGATCCACCTCGGGCGGCAGCGTGTAGAAGGTCGGGTGCCGGTAGACCTTGTCGCCGGCGGGGTCGAAGAACGCGTCCTTCTCCTCCGGGCTCGACGCGGTGATCGCGTCGGCGGGGACGACCCAGATCGAGACGCCCTCCTGCCGGCGGGTGTAGAGGTCGCGCGCGTTGCGCAGCGCCAGCTTCGCGTCGGGCGCGTGCAGACTGCCGACGTGCGCGTGCCCGAGGCCGCGCCGGGGCCGCACGAACACCTCCCAGAGAGGCCAGTCGCTCACCCGGCCACCTCGCTTCGCAGCGGTGTCCGGCTTCGCCGGGGACCTGTGCCAATCGGTCGCTCGCTGCGCTCGCTCATGCCGCGTCCACCGTCGCGGCCCGCTTCCTCGCGTAGGCCAGCGCGGCCTCCCGGACCCACGCCCCCTCGGTGTGCGCGGCGACGCGGCGCTCGATGCGCTCGGCGTTGCACGGGCCGTCACCCTTCACGACGCGGGCGAACTCGTCCCAGTCGATCTCGCCGAAGTCGTAGGACTTCCGCTCCTCGTTCCACCGCAGATTCTCGTCGGGCAGCGTCACGCCGAGCACGTCCGCCTGAGGGGCCGTCATGTCGACGAAGCGCTGCCGAAGCTCATCGTTGGTGTGACGCTTGATCCGCCACGCCATCGACTGGGCGGTGTTGGTCGACGCGGCGTCCGGCGGGCCGAACATCATCAGCGACGGCCACCACCAGCGGTTGACGGCGTCCTGGAGCATCTCGCGCTGAGCGTCGGTCCCGTCCCGGAGAGCGAGGAGCATCTCGAAGCCCTGCCGCTGATGGAAGGACTCCTCCTTGCAGATGCGGATCATCGCGCGGGCGTACGGCCCGTAGGAGCACCGGCACAGCGGGACCTGGTTCACGATCGCCGCGCCGTCGACCAGCCAGCCGATGACGCCGACGTCGGCCCAGGTGAGCGTCGGATAGTTGAAGATCGTCGAGTACTTCTGCGCGCCCGTGTGGAGCCGGTCGAGCAGATCCGCGCGGTCGACGCCGAGCGTCTCCGCGGCGGAGTACAGGTACATCCCGTGGCCGGCCTCGTCCTGCACCTTCGCGAGCAGGATCGCCTTGCGTCGCAGCGACGGGGCCCGCGTCAGCCACGCCCCCTCGGGCTGCATCCCGATGATCTCCGAGTGGGCGTGCTGCGCGATCTGGCGGATCAGCGTCGCCCGGTACTTCTCGGGCATCCAGTCCCGGGGCTCGATCCGCTCGTCCGCGGCCAGGACCGCCTCGAAGTGCGCCTGCTGCTCCATGCTGGGGCCTCCGCAACCCGACCGAATGTTCGGTTGGATAAGCCTAGGCAGCTCCGCGGGCCGCCGTCAACCGTCCGCGCTCCCCCGTCGTCGCCCCCGCCGCCCCCGTCGCGCCCCCGCCCGATCCCGCTTCACTCGCCAGGACCCCGCCTCACTCGCCGGACCTGGCGAGTGAAGGCGGGCTCTGGCGAGTGAAGCGGTGCGACGGGGCGAGTGAGGCGGGTTGCGCCGAGGGAAGCGGTGCGACGTCGGCCCGGAGCGCCACGGGACGCTGCGCGCGGCCCCGGCCAGGTGCTCACCTCCGCTCAGTGCGCAGATCGGCACCAGTTCCCCCGCGAACACCGGTGCCCAACTGCGCACTCAGTGCACCTCGGCCCGGCCGGGCCTAAGCCCCGAGCTCGGCCGCCAGCCCGTCGTGGAAGTGGGTCAGGGCCGACTCGAACCGGCCGAAGACGACGTCCTCGATCCGAGCCTGCATGCCGCGCTGCACGGCCTCGGCCATCGCGCGGTCCTCCAGCAGGCCGTTCTCGACGAACTCGATGTCGCGGTGCACGGCGTCGGCGATGGAACCGTCCGGCTCCGGGATCGCGACCTTCGTGATGTCGAGGATCGTGCGGGTCTGGCTGACCGGCTCGATCGCGACGAAGGCGCTGTGCGCGGTCAGGCGCGCGATAACGGCGTTCGGGAAAATCTGGTCGACGATCGTGAGCGCCTTGCCCAGGTGCCACTCGACCGGCGGGGTGTCGCGGAAGCTCTCGATGCGCCGGAACGGGAACGCGACGCGCGAGTGCCGGCCGGCGTGCTCGACGACGGTGAGGTTGTCGTAGCCCATCGGGAAGAACGTCGAGCGGTGCGTCTGGCGGATGTGATAGCCCTCGAGGAATCCCTCGACGAGCACCTTCCAGTTGCCCTCGACGGGAATGCGCTCGCGGACCACGACGACCTGATCGTCCGTCAGGCCGGGGACGTCCGCGACGAGATCGAAGCGCGGCTCGCCCTCCTGCTGGACGAAGACCAGCCCGCCCTGCTCGAGGCAGGCGACGGGGGTCAGCGCGCGGGTCGTCAGGTCAATGCCCTCGAACCCGTAGGCGTCCGGGACGTGCGAGAGCGAACCGTCGAGTGCGTAGACCCAGCCGTGGAACGGGCACACGAACGAGTGCGCGCACCCGGCACCCTCGGCGATCGCCGTGCCCCGGTGCCGGCAGGCGTTGCGGAACGCGCGAACCGTGCCGTCCTTGCCGCGCACGACCAGCAGGGGCACGCCGGCCGACTCGCGCGCGACGTAGGACCCCGGCTCCCGCACTGCCGCCGCCGGGCAGAACGCGACCGGCGTCCGCCGCAGCAGGTCCAGCTCCGCCTGCATCCGCGCCGGGTCGGTGTAGTGCGCGACGGGGACGCGGCCGACCCGCGGCCCGAGGTCGGTGGTGCCGGCGTCGATGTGCGCCAGCAGCGCGCCCACGAGCGCGACCGGGTCGCGGTAGGGCGTCACGCGGCCGGACGGGTCGGGCAGGGTCTGCGCCCCGAACTCGATCGGGGTGTCGGTCTGCGTCATTGCAGGCTCCTCCGCCGGGCGGGTGGCGACGCTCTCCAGGCTAGGTGAGATTCACATAGCGGGCAACGGGTCGACCCGGATCCCTTGCCCTGCGCCCCGGATCGGCGATGATGCGGACATGCCCATCCCGTCCCACATGGTCCCGCTCGGTACGCCGGCGTCCGACTTCTCCCTGCCCGCGCTCGACGGGCGCACGGTCTCGCTCGGCGACTTCGCCGCCGCCCCGGCGCTGCTCGTGGCGTTCCTGTGCAACCACTGCCCGTACGTGAAGCACGTCGAGAGCACCCTCGGGCCGCTGCTCGACAAGCTCGCGGACCAGGGGCTGGCGAGCGTCGGCATCTGCAGCAACGACACCGACGCGTACCCCGACGACGGGCCCGAGGGCCTGGCTGAGCAGGTCGCGCGCGCGGGGTTCACGTTCCCGTACCTGATCGACGCGACCCAGGAGGTCGCGAAGGCCTACCGCGCCGCGTGCACGCCGGACTTCTTCCTCTTCGACGCCGACCGCCGGCTCGCGTGGCGCGGGCAGTTCGACGAGTCCCGCCCGAGCACCGGTGGACCCGTCACCGGCGACACCCTGCGCGAGGCCGTCGAGCTCGTTCTCGCCGGGCAGCCGGTGCCCGAACCGCACCAGCCGAGCGCGGGCTGCGGCATCAAGTGGAAGCCCGGGAACTCCCCCGCATGAGGCGCTCGCTGGCCGCGGGCCTGCTCAGCGCGGCGCTGCTCGTGGGCGCGCTCCCGGCCCCGGCGGCGGCGGTGCCGGCCGACACCGGTCCCGCGCTGTCGGTCGACAAGAGCAAGCTCATCGCCGCCCTGAAGTGCAACGGCGGCGAGGCCGGGCGGACGCCGGTGCTGCTCGTCCCCGGCACGACGCTGAACCCCGAGCTGAACTTCGACTGGAACTGGACGCAGGCGTTCCTGCTCGAGAAGCGCGCGTTCTGCTCGATCGAGCTGCCCGAGCAGGCGATGGCGGACGTCCAGGTCGCCGCGGAGTACGTCGTATTCGCGATCCGCACGATGCGGGCGCGCACCGGCGGGAAGATCTCGGTGATCGGCCACAGCCAGGGCGGGATGATCGGGCGCTGGGCGCTGAAGTTCTGGCCCGACACCCGGCGCATGGTCGACGACCTGATCGGGCTCGCGCCGTCCAACCACGGGACGCAGGCCGCGAACGTGCTGTGCAACCCGGACTGCGCGCCCGCGATCTGGCAGCAGCGGGAGGGCTCGGAGTTCAACCGCGTCCTCGACGACGGCCCGGAGACGTGGTCGGGCATCAGCTACACGGTGCTGTACACCTCGACCGACGGCGTCATCGTCCCGCCGGAAAACTCACGTCTGACGACGGGTCAGGGCGAGATCGCGAACGTGCTGCTGAGCGACGCGTGCCCGGGCCATCTCTCCGACCACCTCGCGATCGGGACCTACGACGCGGTCTCGCACGCGCTCGCGCTCGACGCCCTCGACCACCCGGGCCCGGCCCGCGTGGACCGCTTCGACCGCGCCGCCTGCACCGAGCCCACTCAGCCGGGCGTGAACCGGCAATTCATGGCCGTCCACTACACCCGGATGGTGGCCGCGATCGCCGGGACGATCGCGGGCACCCCGCACGTCAGCGCCGAACCGGAGCTCGCCCCCTACGCACGCTGAGCTCTCGGCTCAATGGGCGTGCGCCTGCAGGGCCTTGAGGGTCAGGTCGAAGGTGAGGGCATCGGCGGCCATCGAGGCGTGGCCGGCCCAGTTCATCGGGTCGACCTCCTGGAGGACGAGGTTCTCCGCGCCCTCGAGGAAGCTCGTCTGATACGGCGTCACGATCTCGTCGTACTTGGTGACGATGACCGTGTAGTGGGTCGAGCCCGGCGTCTCGTCGCCGGCGTTGAGCTTGGTGAGAAAGTCCGAGCCCGGCATGAACTGCGGGCACGGGCCGCAGTACGCCCCCATGTAGGTGTCCCAGCCCGGGACCAGCGCGCGCAGTTCGGTGATGCCCCAGATGTCGGTGCCGTGGTTCGGGCCGGCCCAGCCGACGAAGTGCTCGACCTTCTTGCTCCCGCCACCGAACTTCAGGTACCAGCGGGGCATGATCGCGCCCTCGGAGTGCCCGACGATGTCGACCTTCTTCGCGCCGGTGGCGGCCAAGACCTCGTCGACGAACGCGGCGAGCTCGGCGGCGGAGCGCTCCATCGGCTGCACGCCGCCGCGGCTCGGGTAGCGCGCGTCCTGGCCGTAGGTCTTGGCGAAGACGCAGTAGCCCTGGGCCGCGAGGTGCGGGGCGAAGAAGTACCAGTTCTCGCTCGCCGTCGCGCCGAAGCCGTGGACGAGGACGACCGGGTTCGGCTTGTCGGCCGTGGGCTTGCAGGAGAAGTCGTTGGCCCCCCGCAGCGCGGGTTCGGGGAGGAACAGGGCGTGGTCCGGGGGCACGTCGGCCGCCGCGGTGCCGAGACCCAGCGGGCCGGCCACGGCCAGGGCGACCAGGGCGGCGGTGGCGGACGCGGCGGCGGTGGCTCTGACGGCTGCGCGGCGAACGAGCTTCACGGGACGCCCCTTTCGGTCAACTGGCCCTAGGAAAGCACCATTCGGGCGCCCGACGGAAGGGAAATCTGGAAGAACTTCCAAGAAACTTGTGCAAGACTGCCCGGTATGGCTCCCCTCCAGCCCCGCCGGAAGGCGCAGCCCCGTCGCGAGGCGCTGCTGAACGCCGCCGTCGAGGTCGTCGGGACGCACGGGCTGGCCGGGACGACGCACCGCACGGTCACCGAGGCCGCGGGCGTCCCGCTCGCCACCGCGAGCTACTACTTCTCCTCGATCGGCGAACTCGTCGCCGAGGCGTTGCAGACCTTCGTCCAGCGCCGCGCGGCGGAGATGGCGTCGATGGACCTCGGCGAGCTCCACGGCGTCCTCACCCCCGGCGACATCGCGGGCTGGTACGCCGCGAAGGTGATGGAGCTCGACGTCCCGCACCGCCTCGCGTTCTACGAGGTGCTCGTCAACGCGCCGCGCTCCCCCGAGCTCGCCGGCCCCGCCCGCGAGGCGCTCGCGACCTACCAGCAGGCGACCGAGGCGGGCCTCGCCGCCGTCGGCGCCCCCGCCGACCCGCGCCAGTCCCGGGCGTTCGTCGCCCTCGCGGTCGGGTTCGGACTGCTCCACCTCGTCGACCCCGGCGACGACGACGCCGACCAGCTCGTCGAGGGGATCCGCGACCTCTTCCTCGGCCAGGAGCGCTCCGCCGCCGACCCCGAGGGCGTCGCCGAACGCCTCGCCACCCCCGCCCAGGCCCCCGCCGACCGCTGAGTCGTGTCAAAAAAGGGTGACACCCCTTACTGCGCAGTAAGGGGTGTCACCCTTTCTTCACAGCGGCAACCGCCGGCGGGGCGGGGCGGGACGGGTCAGCTGATCTCGGAGTTGAACTTCTCGATCTGCTCGGTGCGACCGAAGACGTAGATGACGTCGCCGGCCTGGAGGACGGTCTCGGCGGTGGCGTAGGTGAAGTCCTCGTCCCCGCCGGCGTGCTTCACGGCGACGACCGTCAGCCGGTACTTCTTCCGCAGCGGGGAGGCGTTCAGCGGAATCCCGACGAGGGACTTGGGCGCGACCATCTTGATCATCGCGAAGTCCGCGTCCATCTCGATGTAGTCGAGCATCGTGCCCTGGACGGTGTGGGCGACGCGCTGGCCCATCTCGTGCTCGGGGAAGACGACGTGGTGGGCTCCGACGCGCTCGAGGATCTTCCCGTGCTGACCGGTCATCGCCTTGGCCCAGATGTCGGGGATGCCGAGCTCGACCAGCAGGGACGTCGTGAGGATGCTCGCCTCCATGTCGCTGCCGATCGCGACGACGGCGCGGCGGAACTCCTGCACGCCGAGCTCGCGGAGCGCCTCGAGATCGGTGGAGTCCGCGGCGACGACGTGCGTGAGCCGGCCCGCCATGCGCTGGACGATGTCTCGGCGGCTGTCGATGGCGAGGACCTCGGTACCCTCGCGCACCAGTTCGAGCGCGAGTGCGCCGCCGAACCGGCCGAGGCCGACGACCACCACCGCGTCCTTGCGTCGGTCACCCAACGATCGTCCTCTCCTCGGGGTACTCGTACCGGCGGTCGCGCTCCCGCAACGCCAGCGCGGACGCCAGCGTCAACGGCCCGATGCGGCCGACGAACATCAGCGCGACCAGAACCAGTTGCGCGGCCCGGTCGAGGTCGGGCGTGATCCCGGTCGAGAGCCCGACGGTACCGAAGGCGGACGTCGCCTCGAACAGCACACGGTCGAGCGGGTAGTCGCTCAGGCCGAGCAGGACGAGCGTCCCGGTCATCACGAGCCCGATCCCCAGCAGGGCGACGGCGAGCGCCTGACGCTGGTTCGCCTCCGGGATCGCCCGGCGGCCGATGACCACCTTCGCCTCGCCGCGCATCTCGGCCCAGATGACGAACGCGAGCAGACCGAACGTCGTGACCTTGATGCCACCGGCGGTACTCGCGCTGCCGCCGCCGATGAACATCAGCGCGGTCTGGACGAGCAGGCTCTCGTCGCTCATCCCGCCGATGTCGACGCTGTTCAGCCCTCCGGAGCGCGGCATCACCGAGGCGAAGAACCCGGCGATCAGCTTGTCAGGGACGTCGAGCGGGCCGAAGGTGCGCGGATTCTTCCACTCCGCGACCGTGAGCAGCGTGGTGCCGAGGACGACGAGCACGGCGGTCACACCGAGGGTGAGCTGAGTGAAGACCGACCACTCGCGGGGCCGCCTCCAGTTCCGGCGCAGCTCGAAGAAGACGAGGTAGCCGAGACTGCCGAGCAGGACGGCCAGACTGACCGTCAGACTCACGATCGGGTCGCGCACGAACCGCGACATGCCGTCGCTGTAGAGCGACAGGCCACCGCTGTTGAAGGCCGAGATCGCGTGGAACAGCCCGTCGTACGCGGCCCGCCCCCACGACATGTCGTAGTGCGTCGCAAAACGGACCGTCAGAATCGCCGTCACGACGACCTCGACGCACAGGCTGTAGAGGATGATCCCCCGCAGGACGACGCGTACGTCCTGCAGCCGCAAGGTGCGGGTCTCGGCCTGGACCAGGAGACGGGCCCGCAGCCCGAGCCGCCGGGACAGGATCATCGCGACGATCGTCGCCAGCGTCATGATGCCGAGGCCGCCGACCTGCATCAGCAGCATGATCACGACCTCGCCGAAGGTCGACCACTCGCCGCCGGTGTCGACGATCGCGAGGCCGGTGACGCACACGCTCGAAGTCCCGGTGAACAGCGCGTCGACGAACGAGGCGCGTTCGCCGCGCTCCGTCGCGAACGGGATGGACAGCAGCACGGTGCCGGTGAACACCGCGAGACCGAAACCGACGGCGATGAGCCGCGCGGGATGCGCGAGCTGCTCCCGGGCACGCCGTTCCCGGCGGGCCCGGCGTTCGTCCGCCGCGCTCCGCTCCGGGTCGCTCACCGTGCCTCCTCGCCGCCTGCGTCCGGGCCGCCGCGGGGCCGAGTATGACTCACGGGGCGGACGGGGACGTGCTGCCCCGCCGCGGGGTCAGTCGCCGTCGGAGGCGCGGTGGAACTGCCCGACGGGCACCGGCTCGGCCGGGCGCATCCCGCCGACGACGCGGCGCGGCTCCGGGGGCGCGCCCGGGGCCGGGGCCGGGGGCTCCGGGGCCGGCACCGCGGCCGCGGGTCGACCGCCGGGCGGACCGGCGGGCGGGCCGTCCTTCGCCGGGCGGATCAGGATCAACGCGAGGACGCCGGCCACGAGCCCGATGACGCCGGCGACGCCGAGCGTCCACTGGACGCCCTCGACCGCGGCGGCGTGGACGGCGTCGGACAGCATCGGGTCGGCGGCGAGGAGTTCACCCGAGCGGCCACCCGCGACCGCGCGGCCGGCCTCGCCGGTGTCGACGCTGCCGACCCCCAGGTCCCGGAACACCTCCGCGGCCCGGGCCGAGAAGACCGACCCCAGGGCCGCGATGCCGAGGGCGAAGCCGAGCTGCCGGGCGGTGTTGACGGCACCGCCGGCCATACCGCCGCGCTGCAGCGGCACCGCCGCCATCGCGGCCGACCCGACCGTCGGGGTCGCGAGCCCGACGCCGACACCGATGACGAAGTAGCCCGGGATCAGCGCCTCCCAGCCCGCGTCGCCGTGGACCATCAGTGCGCCGACGATGCCGCCGCCACCGATGAACAGCAGCCCGTAGGCGATCGCCAGCCCGACCCGCCGCCCGTGCAGGAATCGGCCGAAGATCGCCGAGACGCCGAAGGCCATCGCCGACATCGGCAGGCTGGTCAGACCGGCCTCGATCGGGCTCAGCCCGAGGACGGACTGCAGCCAGATCGAGGTGTAGGTGAAGGCCGAGAACGCGCTGAACGTCAGCAGCAGCGCGCAGATCATGATCCCGACGAACGAGGCCCGCCGGAACAGGGCGAGGTCGAGCATCGCGCTCGGGGAGGCGCGCTCGACCAGGACGAAGACGACGAGCAGCACCGCCGCGGCGGCCAGCAGCCACCACACCAGCGCGTCCGACCAGCTGTGCTCGTTGGCGCGGATCAGCGCGTACACCAGCGCCGAGATGCACGCCGTGAAGGTGACGATGCCGGGGACGTCCACCCCGGCCTGCCGGCGCTCGGTCGCGTCGGAGAGCCGCGTCAGGCACAGGACGATCGCGACCGCACTGAGTGGGATGTTGACGAAGAAGATCCAGCGCCAGGAGACGCCCTCGGTGAGGACGCCGCCGACGATCGGCCCGACCGCCGCGGCCGCGCCGGCGACCGCGCCCCACATGCCGAAGGCCGTGCCGCGGTCCCGGCCGGAGTAGTTGCTGTTGATCAGCGCGAACGTGGTCGCGAACATCGCCGCGCCGCCGAGGCCCTGCACGGCCCGCGCGGCGATCAGCGTCTCGACGTTCGGCGCGAGCCCGCACACCAGCGACGAGACCGCGAACAGCGTCAGGCCCCAGATGTACATCCGCCGGTGGCCGATGAGGTCCGCGATCGACCCGGTGCCCAGCACCAGCGCCGCGAGGGTCAGCGCGTAGGCGTCGACGACCCACTGCAGCGAGGTGAAGGACGCGTCGAGGTCCCCGACCATGTCCGGCAGCGCGACGTTCACGACGGTGACGTCGATGAGCAGCATGAACGTGCCCAGACACACCGTCAGCAGGGGCAGCCACTTACGCACCACCGCACGGTAGTACCCGGCGGGGACAGTCACACCCGCCCCAGCCGTAACCTTGCCCGCTCGTTGGAGATGTCATCTCCATGGAGATGACATCTCCACCGGATGCGGGCTACGCGTACTCGATCCGGGCGCGGCCGGCGGCTGTGATCTGGCGGTACTCGCCGACGGTGACGAGCAGCGGCGGGTCGGCCCGGTAGAGGTCGGCGACCGCGGCGGGCGGGAGTCCGATCTCCCGGGCGGCCTGGTGGGCCTCCAGCTTGTGCAGCCGACCGTCCGGGGCGGTGGCGTAGCGGCGGAGCAGCTCGCGGGCCCGCTCCTGGACGTTCGGCGCCTCCGCCGGCGGGTGCTCGGGCTGCGGCACGCGGGCGAGCAGGGACTCGACCGCCGTCGCGTACGTACGGGTCAGGAAACGGACCTGCGCGAGGACGTCCAGCTCCGCCAGATCCAGCTGGTCGCCGTCGGCGCCGCCGGTCCCCTGCCACGTCCGCTTCGGGTGGCGGCGCAGGTACTCCTGCTCGAGCTCGAGCATCCGCTCGGTGTGCCGACGGAACTGCTCCGCCGTCCCGTGCAGGAACACCCAGTGCCGGGTGGCGTGGGCCTGGTTGCCCTGGTGCTCGAGCTCGGCGTCGGAGAGCTCGGACGCAGGCACACCGTAGGAGATGTGGAGGTCAACCGGGGCGGCGCTCATGGGGGCGGTCCTTTCGCGCGAGTGGTCGCTGAGGGTGCGTCAGTCGAGGCGGCGCAGGTTCTTGGCGAAGTTGGCGCCGTTGTCGACGTAGAAGTCGACGGCGTAGTCGATCCAGTCGCCGTTGTTCTTGCCCTCGGGCAGCGGCCGCAGCTTGGCCGGCACGCCGAGCGCCATGTGGCCGCTGGGCACGACCATGTCCTCGGCCACCAGGGCGGCGGCACCCACGATCGACCCCGGCTCGACGACCGCGCGGTTCAGCACGATCGAACCGGACCCGACCAAGCAGCGGTTGCCGATGCGGCAGCCCTCGAGATGGACGATGTGCCCGACCACGCACTCGTCGCCGACGATCGTCGGCCACTCGTCGGTCGTGTGGACGACGGAGCCGTCCTGGATCGACGTCTTCGCGCCGATCTGGATCAGCCCGTGGTCGCCGCGCAGCACGGCGCCCGGCCAGATCGAGGACTCCGGGCCGAGAACGACGTTGCCGATCACCACCGCCTCGGGCGCGACGTACGCCGACGGGTCGATCTGCGGCGTCAGGTCGCCGAGTGCGTAGATGGCCATGCTCATTCCCCTCCGGAGAGGTCGGCGAGCGCCGGGAAGACCCGTTGCGCGTTGCCGGCCCACACGTTGCGAATCGTCTCCTCGTCCCACCCCAGCGCCGCGACCGCGCGCGCGTTGCGGGCGACGCCGGGCATCCCCGGCCAGTCGGTGCCGAAAATGAACTTGCGCGCCAGGCGCGCGAGGTCGTACTTGGCGTAGTACTCCCCCAGCTTTGACGGCGGCAGCCCGGACAGCTCGATCCAGACGTTGTCCCGGCTCAGCGCCAGGAACGCCGCCGCGTCGTACCACCAGCCGCGCCCGCCGTGGGCGAGCACGAAGTTCAGGTCGGGGAAGTCGCGCAGGACGTCGTCGAGCAGCGTGGGGTCCGCGTACTTGCTGGAGCTGCCGGGGAACGTCGAGGTCCCGCAGTGGATCGTGATCGGGATGTTCGCCTCCCGGCACGCCTGGTACGCCGGGTAGAGCATCGGGTCGTTGACCGCGAAGCCGGCGTGCACCGGGTGTAGCTTGAGCCCGACGGCGCCGAGGTCCACCTGCCGGGCGACCTCGTCCCCGAGCGGGTGGTGCAGGTGCGGATTGACGTTGGCCATCAACCGGAAGCGCGTCGGGTTGTACTTGACCAGCGGCAGGTAGTCCTCGATCGGCTGGATGCCGGTCGCCTTCGGGCTGTACTCCGCGAAGAGCAGCAGCGCGTCGACGCCCTGCTCGGCGAAGTGAGCATCCATCAGTTCCGGGACGGGCGCGCCGTCGTCGTCGAAGAGCGCGGGCCACGGGTTTCTCGCGCCGAACTCCTCCGCCCACTCGACCCACGCCGGCCGGAGCGTGCTCAGCTTCGGGGCGTGGACATGGGCGTCGATCAGCAGGCGTCCGTCGAGCATGCGACCTTCCTACCCGTTCGGGGGCAGGCTCGCGACGAACGGGGTGTCCACCTTGAGGTCCCCGACGTTGTGCGAACCGCCCGGCGACCCGATGGGCTCGTCGCGGCCGGGCAGGACCTCGTAGAAGAACTTGGTGGCGTCGTCGATGTGGGGTTCGTCCTCGGCGTCGAGCATGCGGTCCTGGGCGATCGCCTCGACCGGGCACACGGGCTCGCAGGCGCCGCAGTCGATGCACTCGCGGGGCTGGATGTAGAGCTTGCGGTCACCGACGTAGATGCAGTCGACCGGGCACTCCTCCATGCACGACTTGTCCATGACGTCGATGCAGGCACCGCCGATCACGTAGGGCACGGCAGGGTTCCTCTCACGAAGCTGGGGGCTTGAGCCGGATCAGCGCCTCGTCGCGCACTGCGAAGCGTCGCAGTTTGCCGGTTGCGGTCGTCGGCAGGGTCGCGAATTCCAGAATCGCGCGCGGCCGCTTGAACGCCGCGAGCTCGGCGCGGCAGGCCTCGATCAGCGCGTCGGGGTCGATCGTGTGCCCGGGGGCAGCCACGACGCACGCGACGGGTTTGTCCAGCCCGGCCTCGTCCGGCACCGCGACGACGGCGGCCTGCGCCACCGACGGGTGCTGAAGCAGGCAGGCCTCCACCTCCGCCGGCGAGACCCAGATCCCGCCCGCCTTGATCATGTCGTTGGACCGGCCGAGGCAGACGTAGTTGCCCTCCTCGTCCTGGACGTAGGTGTCGCCCGTCCGCATCCACTCGCCGACGAACGCGTTGCGCGTGGTCTCCGTGCGGCACCAGTAGCCGGTGGTCAGCGACCCGCCGCGGATCTGCAGGTTGCCCGGCGTCCCCGGGGGTACGACGTTGCCCTCGTCGTCGACCAGGCGCAGGTCGTAACCGGGGACGGCGCGGCCCGTCGTCCCCGGCCGGACCTGGCCCGGGTAGTTCGACAGGAAGATGTGCAACGCCTCGGTGGAGCCGATGCCGTCGAGAATGTCGACGCCGAACCGCGAGGTGAACCGGTGGTACAGCTCGGCCGGCAGGGCCTCGCCGGCACTCGTCGCGAGACGGACCCCCGCGAACGTGTCCGCCGGCAGGTCAGCGGCCAGCACCGCGGCGTAGAAGGTGGGGACGCCGTAGAACAGCGTCGGCCGGTGCTCGGCGATCCGCGTCGCCACGGACTGCGGCGTCGGGCGCACCGGGTCGAGCACCGCCGTCGCGCCGACCGAGAGCGGGAACAGGGCGGAGTTCCCGAGCCCGTAGGCGAAGAACAGCTTCGCGACGGAGAAGCAGCGGTCCTCCGGGGTGATGCCGAGGACCTGCTGCCCGTAGTGCTCGGCGACGTACCGGACGCTGCCGTGCCGGTGCATCGCGGCCTTCGGGATGCCCGTCGTCCCGGACGTGTAGAGCCAGAAGGCCGGCGACTCGGTCCAGGTGTCGTAGACCGGCGAGTCCTGGCCCTGCCCGACCCCGACCAGCTCGCTCCACGTCACCTGCGGGCACCACCCACCAGGGGGTGTCACCCTTTCGTCGGGGTTTGCCACCGGGGGGACGTCGTCGGTGACGATCAGCGTCCAGACCGAGGGCACCTTCGCCAGCGCCGACCGGGCGGTGTCGACGAACTCGGGCGAGGTGAACAGCAGCCGGGCGCGGGAGTCGTGGAGCAGTTCGGCGAGCTCGGTGTCGAGGTACATCGTCGAGACCGGGACGGGGACGGCCCCCATCCGCAGCCCGGCGAGGAACATCGCGAGCAGCTCGACGCGGTCCGCGCTGAACAGCACGATCCGTTCCTCGGGCCGCAGACCGAGCTCGGCGAGCCCGGCCGCAGCGGCCTGCACCAGCGTCGCGAGCTCGGCGTACGTGACGTCCCCCGCGGGACCCGTCACCGCGAGGTGGTCCCCCCGACCCGCCTCGACCTGACGGTCCAACAGGTAGACGCCGGCGTTGAAGTTCTCCGCAGCAACCATGCCGACTCCCGTCATCCCGCAGAACTAGGCCAGGTGGACGTACTCGTAGTCGAACGGCTGGCCGTTGATGCCGGACTTCGGCGGGGCCACCCAGCTCGCAATCTTGCCCGGCTCGTAGACCGGCTGCATCAACGAGGCGACGTGGGCCTTGTCGTCGGCATCGGGCAGGTAGTCGTCGACGCGGGCGTCCCACTCCTCCTGGGAGACGACCTTCCCGTCCGGGGTGATCCGGTGCTGGGAGAACGTCCCGACCTGCCGGTTGAACCCGACGTGCGGGAGGGAGAACTGGGTGTCGATGCCGGCGTCGGCGAGGATCGCGTTCCAGCGCTTCACGCCGTTGCTGCAGTCGCTGATGTACTCGTTGCGGAGGTCGACGTTCAGGGCGGTGAGCGCCGGGATCTCCTTCTCCACCAGCCGGTCCCCCTCGATGAACGGGATCGACGCGATCGCGTCGCGGAGCTGGTGGTCGTCGCTGCGCCGCTCCTCCATCCAGCGGCCCTTGAGGCCGGCGGTGAAGTAGTTCGCGACGTTGGTGGAGGTGTCGCCGCCGAACAGGTCGAGCGAGACCGAGTAGTGGAAGTTGATGTACTTCTGGATCACGTCGAGCGGGATGCCGCCGTGGCGGGCGACGTCGTCGGTGTCGTGCTCGCGCATGATCTCCGCGGTCCGGGTGACGACGCGGTCGACGCCGGTGGTGCCCACCATCATGTGGTGGGCCTCCTCCTTCAGCATGAACTCGCAGGTCCGCGACAGCGGGTCGAACGCCGACTCCTTCAGCGTCCCGAGCTGGTACTTGCCGTCCCGGTCCGTGAAGTAGGTGAACATGTAGAACGAGAGCCAGTCCGGCGTCTCCTCGTTGAACGCGCCGAGGATGCGCGGGGCGTCGTCGGAGCCGGAGTTGCGCATCAGGAGCTGCTCGGCCTCCTCGCGGCCGCCACGGCCGAAGTACGCGTGGAGCAGGTAGACCATCGCCCAGAGGTGCCGGCCCTCCTCGACGTTGACCTGGAACAGGTTCCGCAGGTCGTACAGCGACGGGGCGGTCATGCCGAGCTGACGCTGCTGCTCGACGGACGCGGGCTCGGTGTCGCCCTGGATGACGATGAGGCGCTGCAGGTCGGCGCGGTGCTCACCGGGCACCTGCTGCCAGGCCGGTTCGCCCTTGTGGTCGCCGAAGGCGATCGTGCGGTCGGGGTTCCGCTCGGAGAGGAAGATGCCCCACCGGTACTCGGGGAGCGCGACGTGGCCGAAGTGCGCCCACCCCTCGCGGCCGACGTCGACGGCGGTGCGCAGGTAGACGTCCTGGGTCGGCAGCGCCGGGCCCATCTCCTGCCACCAGTCGAGGAACTTCGGTTGCCAGGACTCCAGCGCGCGCTGCAGACGGCGGTCCGAGGCCAGGTCGACGTTGTTCGGGATGCGCTCGGAATAGTCGATCGTGGTCATGCGTCAGACCCCATCTCTCTCAGACTCGCCGCCGGTCGAATACTGCCTTCTGGCCGGTGCCGTACTTGCGCAACGCGCCCTCTTCGCCGACCGCGTTCGGACGGATGAAGATCCAGTTCTGCCACGCCGTCAGACGGGCGAAGATCTTGCTCTCGATCGTCTCGGGACCGACGAAGCGGTGATTCGCCTCCATGCCGGTCAGGGCGTCCGGACTCATCGACGCGCGCTCTTCGAGCGCGATCCGGACGTCGTCCTCCCAGTCGATGTCGTCGAGGGCGTAGGTGATGAGGCCGATCTCCTCGGCCTCGGTGGCGTCGATCGGCTCACCGATCCGTCCGCGGACCGCCGCCAGGCCCTCCTCGTCGCCCCAGAAGCGGGAGTGCAGCCGGCTCAGGCCGTTCCCCATCGGGAACGCGCCGAAGTTGACCTCGGTCACGACCAGCGTCGGAGCGACCTGGGAGTCCGCATCGTCAGCGTCGTTGAAGACGCCGTCGAGCATGTACTGGCGGTCGCACGCGAGCAGGATCTCGAGGAACGGGCCGACGAAGCACGACCCCGGCTCGACGAGGGCGATCAGCGAACGGCTCGTCACGTCGAGGCGTTTGAGCACCCGCTTGTAGAAATGCCGGACCTCGTTGACGAACCAGTCGTCGAGGTGGGCGGCGATCTGCTCCGAGTACGCCAGCAGCTTCGCGGCGTCGCCGGCCGTGCGGAACACCCAGGTGCCCGCCTCGAGCTCGTTGGTGCGCAGCCGCAGGATCGCGTCGTCGAGCTCACGGGTCACGGCCAGCGGGTAGTAGTCGGCGCCCTGGGCGTGGATGCCGGCGACGTCGGCGGGCGGCTCGTCCACCGGACCGCGGACCGTGATCTCGACCCAGCCGTTGGCGCGGTCGATCTTCGCCGAGACGTGGGGATACTCGAGCGCGTCGGCGGTGACCTCGCGCGACAGCGGCGTCAGGGTGATGCCGCGGGCGTCGGCCGGACGGTGCGAGGACTCGGCGCGGGCCAGGGCGCGCTCGCGGACGACGTCGGCGAACTTGCTCCGCGGGATCGAGGCGTCGACGAGTTTCCAGTCGACGGCGGTCTGGCCGCGCATCCCCTCGGCGCGGGTGGCGAAGACGTCGGCGCGGTCCTTGCGGACCTTGCGCTTGTCGACGACGCGCGTGAGGCCACCGGTTCCCGGCAGCACCGCGAGCAGCGGCACCTCGGGCAACGAGACGGCCGACGAGCCGTCGTCGATCAGCAGGATCTCGTCACAGGCCAGCGCGAGCTCGTACCCACCGCCGGCCGCGGTGCCGTTGACGGCGGCGAGGTAGGTCTGGCCCGAGTTCTCGGTGGCGTCCTCGATGCCGTTGCGCGTCTCGTTGGTGAACTTGCAGAAGTTCACCTTCCACGGGTGGGACGACTGCGCCAGCATCCGGATGTTCGCTCCCGCACAGAAGACCTTGTCGAGCCCTCCGGTGATCACGACCGACCGCACCTCGGGGTGCTCGAACCGCAGCCGCTGGATCGCGTCGTGCAGCTCGATGTCGACACCGAGGTCGTAGGAGTTCAGCTTGAGGTCGTAGCCGGGGACGAGGCCGCCGTCCTCCGCCGTGCGCAGCTCGAGGGTCGCGATCGGCCCGTCGAACTTCAGCGCGAGGTGCCGGTACGAGTCCGGGCTGGCGTCGAAGGAGACGACCGGGGGCTGTGTATCCGCGTTCGACATGGCAATGTCCTAGGGCAGAGGACGGGCGTCGTCCTATTGTTGACATAGATCCGGCGCGCCGTCAATAAGTTGTAGAGTATCGAGCCAGAACCGGCCACACCCGAAGCCCTCAGGAGGCACCGTGCGGACCTACGAGAACCTCTACCTCGACGGCGCCTGGGTAGCCCCGACCGTCGCCGCTCCGCCGACGCCGGTCCACAGCGCGGCCGACGGCTCCGTCGTGGCCACGGTTCCCGCGGGCAGCCCCGCCGACATCGACGCGGCCGTCAGCGCCGCCCGCCGGGCCTTCGAGAGCTGGTCGCAGACGACGCCGGCCGAGCGCGCCGCGCTTCTCACGGCCATCGCGGACGCCCTGGAGGCCCGCGCCGACGAGCTCGCCGAGATCACCGCCGTCGAGGTCGGGATGCCCCGCAAGCTCGCGCGCCGCGTGCAGATCGGCGGGCCGCTGACGGTCCTGCGCAGCTACGCGGACCTGCTCGGCACGTACGAGTTCACCAAGGAGGTCAACAACTCCCTGGTGGTGAAGGAGCCGGCCGGTGTGGTCGGCGCGATCACGCCGTGGAACTACCCGCTGAACCAGGTGATCGCGAAGGTCGGCCCGGCGCTCGCGGCCGGCTGCACGATCGTCCTCAAGCCCTCGGACGAGGCCCCCTCCCCCGTGTTCGCCTTCGCCGAGGCGTGCCAGACGGCCGGGCTACCCGCGGGCGTGTTCAACCTCGTCTCCGGCGGCGACGAGGTCGGCAAGGCGCTCGCGTCCCACGCGGACGTCGACGTCGTGTCCTTCACCGGCTCGACCGCCGCGGGATCGTCGGTGGCCCAGGCCGCGGGGCGGCACATCAACCGGGTCGCGCTCGAGCTCGGCGGCAAGTCGGCGAACGTCATCCTCGACGACGCGGACCTGGAGAAGGCCGTCACCGCCGGCGTCAACAACGCGATGCTGAACTCGGGTCAGACGTGCGCCGCGTGGACGCGCATGCTGGTCCCGGCCTCCCGGCACGACGAGGCCGTCGAGATCGCCCAGCGCGCCCTCGCGAAGCTGACGCTGGGTCACCCACTGGAGGAGACGACGCGCCTCGGCCCGCTGGCGTCGGCGGAGCAGCAGACGCGCGTGCGGTCCTACATCGAGGTCGGGGTCGCCGAGGGCGCCCGGCTCGTCGCCGGCGGTCCCGAGGTGCCGGCCGACGTCCCCGAGGGCGGCTACTACGTCCAGCCGACGATCTTCGCCGACGTGAAGCCGAGCATGCGGATCGCGCGCGAGGAGATCTTCGGCCCGGTCCTGTCGATCATGCCGTACAGCGACGAGGAGGAGGCCGTGGCGATCGCGAACGACACCGACTACGGCCTGCACGGCGCGGTGTGGTCGGCCGACTCCGAGCGCGCCCTGCGCGTCGCGCGGCGGCTGCGCACCGGCCAGGTCGACGTGAACGGCGGCGCCTGGAACCCGCTCGCTCCGTTCGGCGGTTACAAGAAGTCCGGGCTCGGCCGCGAGTACGGCGAGGCGGGCCTCGACGAGTACCTGGAGATCAAGTCCATCCAGCGGTGAAAGTGCTTGGATGGCGTCGATGAACGCCATGCCCGCCACCCCGGTGCTCTCGCGCCGGCACAGCGTCAGTCCGCGCAGCGCCCGCTCGCTGCTGCTGACCGTGCTCGGCGAACTGGTACTGCCCAGCAAGCGCCCGGTCTGGACGTCAGCGCTGCTGCACGTCCTGGCCGGGCTGGACGTCGAGGAGAAGTCCGCGCGGCAGGCGATCGCGCGGACCGCCTCGGACGGCTGGATCTCCTCCGAGCGCGACGGCCGGCGGGTCCGGTGGGTGCTCGCGCCCCCGGGGCGGAGGCTGCTGACCGAGGGCGCGGAGCGCATCTACTCCGTCGGCAACCGGCAGCGGGCCTGGGACGGACGCTGGCTCGTGGTGATGGCTTCGGTGCCCGAGTCGCAGCGCAAGCTCCGGCACAAGCTGCAGACGCGGCTCGCGTGGGCCGGCCTCGGCAACCCCGTCGGCGGCATGTGGGTCAGCCCGCACCCGGAGCGGGCCGAGGAGGTCCGGCGGATCATCTCCGATCTCGGCCTCGAGGGCTCGGCGCTCTCCTTCGTGGGCCCGTTCGGCGAGATCGGGTCCGAGCGCTCCCTGGTCAGCCGCGCGTGGGACCTGGCGCAGGTCGGGGAGCACTACGAGCAGTTCCTCGCGATGGTGGCCGCCGACCGGTCCCCCGCGCCCGGTGACGAGACGCTGTTCGCGCAGGTTCGGCTCGTGCACGAGTGGCGCCGCTTCCCGTTCCTGGATCCGCAGCTGCCGGACTCGCTGCTCCCCACCAAGTGGATCGGCCACCGCGCCAAAGCGGTCTTCGACGCCAAGCACGACGCCTGGGCCCCCGGCGCTCGCGCCCGCTGGGCGGAGCTCACGGCGGATTGACGCCGGTCACGTTGCGCCATATGTGAATACCGCCTAGTCTTCCAAGTGAATCCGTATTAGGCATGGACGCTTGGAGAGCCGCCGTGACTTACCCCTGGGCCGACGACGAGACCCTCGCGCTGATGGACATGGCGAGGAAGTTCTTCCTCACCGAGTCGGTTCCGCACCGCGAGAAGGCCGAGGCCAACAAGCACGTCGACCGGGAGCTGTGGCGCAAGGCCGGCTCGGTCGGGCTGCTCTGCGCGGGCATCTCCGAGGAGTACGGCGGCGGGGGCGGCACGCTCGCCCACGAGTTCGCGATCCTCACGGCCCAGGCGTCGACCGGCGACACGGGCTTCGGCAACTCGGTCCACACCGGCATCTGCGCGCACTACATCGACGCCTACGGCACCGAGGAGCAGAAGCAGCGCTGGCTGCCCGGCATGGCCTCCGGTGACCTCGTCGCCGCGATCGCGATGACCGAGCCCGGCTGCGGCTCGGACCTCAAGGCGCTGCGCACCACCGCGATCCAGGACGGCGACGAGTACGTTCTCAACGGCAGCAAGACCTTCATCACGAACGGCGGCCAGGCCGACCTCGTCATCGTCGTCTGCAAGACCGACCCGGCCGCGCCGGGCGTCTCCGGCGTCTCGCTGGTCGTCGTCGAGACTCAGGATCAGCCGGGCTACTCGGTCGGCCGCCTGCTCGACAAGATGGGCATGCACGCCTCCGACACCGCCGAGCTGTTCTTCGACAACGTCCGCGTGCCGGTGACGAACCTGCTCGGCCAGGCCGGGCGCGGCTTTCACCAGACGATGCAGCAGCTCCCGCAGGAGCGGCTGATCCTCGCCGTCATCGGTGTCGCGGTGATGGAGGCCGCGCTGGCCGAGACCGTCGAGCACACCAAGAATCGCGAGGCCTTCGGCGGCACGCTGTTCGACCTGCAGAACACCCGCTTCGTCCTCGCCGAGTGCGCGACGCTCGCCAAGGTCGCCCGGACGTTCGTCGACGACTGCGTCGTCAAGCACTGCCGCGGCGAGCTCGACAACTCCACCGCCTCGATGGCCAAGTGGTGGGTGACGGAGACTCAGGGCCAGGTCGTGGACAAGTGCCAGCAGCTCTTCGGCGGCTACGGCTTCATGTGGGAGTACCCCATCACCCGCATGGCGGCCGACGGTCGCGTCCAGCGCATCTACGGCGGCGCGAACGAGTTGATGAAGGAGCTCATCGCGCGGTCGCTCTGACGACCCCTCGGCTGGGCGGGTACCCCGTCCAGCTGCGGTACGCGCGGGAGAAGTGCGCGGTGTCCGAGTAACCGAGCTCGACGGCCGTGCTGGTCACACTGTGGCCGGCCGCCAGCAGCTCGTCCGCCCGTCGGTGGAGCGTGCGCCGCAGCAGGGAGTCGAACGACTCCCCGGCTGCGGCCAGCCGGCGCTGCAACGTCCGCGGCGTCGTCTCCAGCCGCTCGGCGAGGTCCTTGAGCGTCGGGCGGCCCTCGAGCAGCGCAGCGTCGAGCAGTCGCTCCGCGCAGGCGACGAGGTCGTCGGTCCGGGGCACCGGGTCCTCCACGGGTCCGTCGTCGGGAGCGGTCCGGCCGGGGTTGACCAGGGACAGCACGGGGACACCGAAGACGATCCCCGCGACCTCGCCGGGCACGACCTCGCAGCGGAACGCCTCCGACGCCGCCGTGCAGACCGGCCGCCGGGCTGCAGGGAGGTCGATGCGCACCGGCTTCCACCGCGCGCCCGCGAACCCGCGCAGCATGCTCAGCTGGTACCCGAGCGCGAGCAGTTCGTTCTGCTGCCGCCCGAGCTCGACCCGCTCGGTCACGCGGTAGCACCACTTGATCTGACGCCCGGTCCGTTCGACCCAGGTCGCGGTGGCGGACTGCAGGTCGACGGCGATCGTGGTGTGAATCCGGGCGATGGCCTCCGCGACGGTCCGGCTCCGGGAGATGCGGCGCGCGTAGCCGCCGAGGCCGCTGAACCCGACCTCGGCCGACAGCCGCGCCCCGAAGCCGTCGTCGCCCACGGACCGCGCGGCTGCCTCGATCAGCCGGAGCTGATCGCGCAGCAGGATCAGCCGCTCCGGCTCCTCCGCGAGCCGCGGCGAGAGGCCGAGGTGCCGGAACAGCGGGTCGGGCCGCCCGCCGCTGCGGCGCACGAGGTCCGCGACGGGTCCCATCGTCGCCGCCCGTGTCAGCCCGCGCGCCTCCATGCCCGCAGTCTCGCCGCGACCGGGCCGTCCGTCACCCTCCTCGCCCGGAACTGGCGCCAGATGGCAAGCGCGCCCGTCCCGGCCCGCCTAACGTGCGCCGCCGACGGCCGCCGGCGGTCGACGTCGTCCTTGGTGGCCCGACCTCGACCGCTCGTCACCGACGTGGCCTCGGCTCCCGTCCCGGGGAGCCGAGGCCACGGCGGATGTAAAGAAAGGGTGACACCCCTTACTGCGCAGTAAGGGGTGTCACCCTTTTTTCGCACGCCGGGGTCAGGCGACCTTCTCGTAGAGGGAGACGACGGCGGCGCCGCCGAGGCCGAGGTTGTGCTGGAGGGCGACGTTCACGCCCTCGACCTGGCGGGGGCCGGCCTCGCCGCGGAGCTGCCAGACGAGCTCGGCGCACTGGGCGAGCCCGGTCGCGCCGAGGGGGTGTCCCTTGGAGAGCAGGCCGCCCGACGGGTTCGTGACGACCCGCCCGCCGTAGGTGTTGTCGCCGTCGAGGATGAACTTCTCCGCGGTGCCCTCGGGCGTCAGACGCAACGCCTCGTAGGTGAGCAGCTCGTTGGTGGTGAAGCAGTCGTGGAGCTCGACGACGCGGATGTCCTCGGGCGCGACGCCGGCGGTCTCGTAGACCTGGTCCGCGGCCTCGCGGGCCATGTCGAACCCGACCAGGCGCATCAGGTCGGTCTCGAACGAGGACGGCCGGTCGGTGGTCATCGCCTGGGCGCTGATCTGGACGTTCGCGCGCAGGCCGTGCTTGGCCGCGTACGCCGGGCTGACGAGCACCGCGGCGGCCGCGCCGCAGGTGGGCGGGCAGCACTGAAGGCGCGTCAGCGGGCCGTAGATCTGGGGCGAGCCCAGGACGTCGTCGAGGGAAATCGGGTCGCGGAACACCGAGTACGGGTTGTTGGCCGCGTGGGTGCGGGCCTTGACCGCGATACGCGCGAAGACGTCGTCACCGAGGCCGTACTTCTCGCGGTAGGCCTCGCCGGCGCCGCCGAAGTAGCGCGGCGCGAGCGGGGTGTTCTCCGGCGCCGGGCCCTGAACGCGGTTGAGGGTCTCGTCGAAGCGGCCGAACGGCGAGGGCCGGTCGTCCCAGTGCGAACCGAGCGCGCCGCGCTGCATCTGCTCGAACCCGAGCGCCAGCACGACGTCCGCCGCGCCGGACTCGACGGCCTGGCGGGCGAGCCACAGCGCCGAGGAACCCGTCGAGCAGTTGTTGTTGACGTTGACGACCGGGATGCCCGTCAGGCCGACGTTGTACAGCGCGTTCTGCCCACAGGTCGAGTCGCCGTAGACGTAGCCGACGTAGGCCTGCTGGATCGCGTCGTAGTCGACCCCGGCGTCGGACAGCGCCGCCTTCACGGCTCCGGTCGCCAGCACGTCGTAGGGCGCTGCCTTGCTCGGCGTCGCGAAGGGCACCATGCCCACGCCGGCAATCCGTGCCTTGCCGCTCATACCGGAGCCTCCGTTGGCTAGTATTGATTCACTTAGGATCGTGATCCTAGGTGTCCGGCGACCAGGTTCCAAGGGGGTGCGGCGTTGTCCTTGAGCGCGACCCCACCGCCCCGCGGCACCCGTCCGCGCAACCGGCGGGCCCTGATCCGGGACGCCGCCACCGAGCTGTTCGCCCAGCGCGGCTACGCCAACGTGGCGGTCTCCGACATCGCCGCGGCGGTCAACGTCGGGGCGTCCGCGGTCTACCGGCACTACGCCGGCAAGGCCGACCTGCTCTTCGACGCGATCGACACCGCCCTCGAGACGACGCTCGGCGCGCTGCCCACCGACGACGCCGCAGACCTCTCGCAGATCGCCGCCGTTCTCGCCCGCGCGACGCTCGACACCCGCGAAGCCGGGGTGCTGATGCAGCGGGAGTCCCGCAACCTCTCCCCTGACGCCGCCGCGCAGATCCGCAAGAAGCGCGTGCAGATCTCGGGCTGGCTGACGACGGAGATCGCCGCCCGTCGCCCCGAGCTGACGACCGAGCAGGCCGAGCTCCTCGGCGTCTGCGCCTCCGACACGCTGACGAGCATCTCGTTCCATCGGCAGGTGCTGCCGCGTCCGGCGTTCGACGACCTGCTCACCGACCTCGCGACGCGGATCCTGCGGATGGACCCGCCGGCCGACACCACCCGCGAGACCCGCGCCCGCCGCCCGAAGCCGGCGACCCGGGCCGACGAGATCCTCGACGCCGCCACCGACCTGTTCGCCGAGCGCGGCTACGCCGAGGTGAGCATCGACGACATCGGCGCCGCCGTCGGCATCGCGGGCCCGAGCGTCTACAACCACTTCGCGAGCAAGCAGGACATCCTCGTCGACGCCCTCGCCCGCGGCCTCCGCGGCCTCCGCGCCGCCATGGACACCGCCCGCGACGAGGGCCGCACCCCCGCCGAGGTGCTGCGCCATCTCTCCGACGCCTACGTGGATCTGACGCTGGATCACCCCAGCCTCGTCACCGCGATGATTACCGAGCTGATCCACCTCGGCGGCGAGGCCCGCGCC
This sequence comes from Sporichthya polymorpha DSM 43042, assembly GCF_000384115.1. Lineage (NCBI taxonomy): Bacteria > Bacillati > Actinomycetota > Actinomycetes > Sporichthyales > Sporichthyaceae > Sporichthya > Sporichthya polymorpha. Next base: position 4,042,734 of record NZ_KB913029.1, on the reverse strand, counting down.
GCCGAGGCCCGCCAGATGCAGCGCGAATTCATCCAGGACTGGGTCGCTCTCGCCGGCGCCCACCACCCCGACGACCCCGTCGTCACCCGCATCAAGGTCCAGGCCGCCCAGATGATGGCCAACGACGTCGCCCGCACCCCCCGGCTCCGCCGCATCCCCGGCCTCCGCGCCACCGCCCGCGACGCCGCCTGGCTCCTCCAGCAATAGCCGCCTGGTCCACGAGCCGGTTGTCCACAACTCCCGTTGTCCACAGCGCGGCGCGCACGCCCAGCACAGCGGGCGGATCTGCACGAAGCTCCGGCCGTGGACATCGAGGCAGTGCTCGCGACCCGGCAGGGTGTAGCGCGGCGGGCTGACCTGCGGGCCGCGGGGGTGAGCGACCGGGAAACGGCTCGCGCGGTGGCCGACGGACGCGTGCTCCGGGTGGGCGTCGGCGGGTACGCGCTACCCCAGGCCGACCCAGCCCTGGTCGCGGCGGTGGCCGTCGCCGGCGTCGCGTCCCACGCCAGCGCGGCGCGGCTGCACGGATGGGACCTGCACCGCGATCCCAAGCTGCATCACGTCACCGTCTCTCGCGGGCACATGAAAGCGAACTGGCCAGGGGCGCACGTCCATCACGCCGAGTTGGCGCCCGAGGACCGCGGCCTCCGCGTCCCGGTCACCAGCGTCGACCGGACCCTGCTGGACTGCGGCCGCTCTCTGCCCTTGCTCGACGCCGCGGTCATCCTCGACAGTGCGGTCCGTCGGCGCGATGCGACGATCGCCCGTCTCCACAAGCTCGCCGGCGCTACCCGCGGCCCGGGGTCAGCGGTCTTCCGCCGAGCCGTGGCACATGTGGACGAACTCAACGGATCGCCGCTGGAGACCCGGCTTCGCCTGTTGCTGTCGCTGCTGCCGGCGGAGGTCCGCACCCAGGTCTTCATCCCGGACGTGGGCTGGGTCGACTTCCTGCTCGACGGATGGCTGGCGATCGAGGTCGACGGCTTCGAGTTCCACGCGGACCGCCGCTCGTACCGCAACGATCGGCGCCGGGGGAACGTGCTCGCGGCCGGTGGCTACGTCCTGCTGCGGTTCAGCTGGGAGGACGTGCGACTGGAGCCGGCGCGGGTACTCACGCAGATCGCAGGGGTCCTGGCCCGCGGCCCGTGGACCAGGCATGCCTAATGCAACGTCAGATGCGTGCGGGGCGGCTCCGGTGTCCCACGCGTTGCAATCGGCATGCCTGCTTCACACCTGGGAGGCGAGGAACTCCTGGACGAGGGCGGCGAACTCGGGGGCGCGTTCGATCTGGGGCATGTGGCCGGTGTCGGGGAACAGGTGGGACCGGGCGTCGGGGAAGGCGCGCTTGGCGGTCTCGAGGTGACGGTGGGGCAGGATCTTGTCCCGGTCGCCCCAGACGATGAGCATCGGCTTCGGGTGCTTGCGGGCGGCGATCAGCAGGTCGCGGCGCCAACCCTGGTCGACGCCGCGGATCGTGCCGAGACCGAGCGCGGTCTCGGCCAGGAAGGCGGCGGCGTCGGGCTCCCGGCCGAGCTTCAACGCGTGGTCGATGCGCTCCGGGGTCGCGTACAGCGGTCGTGGTAGAGCGCGCGCTCGATCAGGCGGGCCGAGGCGCGGGTGGGCCGGCGCAGCATCTGCTTGCCGAGCCCGGGGACGGCGAGCATCCGCAGCAGGTACGTGACCTCACGGCCGAAGCCGCCGCTGTTCACCAGCACGACGGACGCGACGCGGTCCGGCGCGGCCCCGAGGACGCCGAGGGAGACCGCCCCGCCGAGGGAGTTCCCGATCAGGTGGACCGGGCGCGACTCCCCCAGCGCGTCGAGCGTCTCCAGCACGCCCGCGGCGAACGACGGCAGCGACGAGGGCTCCGGCCGCCGCTGGGAGTACCCGAAACCGGGCAGGTCCAGCGCGATCAGCCGGTTGCTGGACCGCAGCAGCTCGAACTGCGGGTCCCAGTCCTCCAGCGAGCGCCCGATGCCGTGCAGGAGCACCACCGGCCGCCCGGCCGGGTCGCCGGAGAGGCGGACCCGGGTGCGGCGGCCGGCAACGTCGACGAACTCGGGCGCGGCCACGAGGTCAGCTCCAGTCGTAGAAGCCCTTGCCGGACTTCTTGCCGAGCTCGCCGGCGGCGACCTTGTCGATCAGGATCTGCGGCGGCTCGAACCGCGGGCCGAGGTCCTTGGACAGGTTCCGCGCGATGTCGAGCCGGACGTCCAGGCCGACCAGATCGGTCAGGCGCAGCGGACCCATCGGGTGCTTGTAGCCCAGCTCCATCGCCTTGTCGATGTCCTCGGCCGAGGCGACACCCTCCTCGAGCATCCGCATGCCCTCCAGGCCGATCGCGACGCCGAGGCGAGAGGTGGCGAAGCCCGGCATGTTCCTCACGACGATCGGCTCCTTGCCGATCCGGACCGCCAGCGCCCGCGCGGACTCCAGCACGGCCGGATCGGTCCGCTCACCGCGGACGATCTCCAGCAGCGGCATCACCCAGACGGGGTTGAAGAAGTGCAGACCGAGGAACCGCTCGGGCCGGGTCAGCACCGTCGCGAGCTCGTCGATCGAGAGCCCGGAGGTGTTCGTCGCGAGGATCGCCGGCGCGCAGTGGGTCTCGATGCGCGGGAGCAGGTCCTTCTTCAGCTCCATCCGCTCCGGGACGGCCTCCACGACCAGCTCCGCGGTCCCGGCCGGCAGGTCCTCCACCGCCGCGACGACCGAGATCCGCCCGATCAGGTCCTTGGCCGCGTCCTCGGAGAGCTTGCCCCGCTTCACCGCCGACTCGGCCACCCCGGTCAGTGTCGCGACCGCGTTCGCGGCCCGGCCCGCGTCCGGCTCCACCAGGATCGCCGTGTCCCCGGCCGCCGCCAGGACGTAGGCGATGCCCAGCCCCATCGTCCCGGCCCCGATCACCGCGCTGTACTCGCCCATGCCCGGCGCACTCCCGTCGCTGTCAGGATTCGTCTGCGCACAGCCAACCCGATCGCGCGAGGCAACCCTGCGCCGGGCCGATCGGACACCGTGTCAGACACTCTGGTCGGACAGAGTGTCCCACACCTCAGACGCCGAGGTCCGGGCCGGGAGTGAGGCCCTCCGGGACGGGGTCGAACGACGTGGGCGAGCCCGCGCAGGTGAGAGTGATCTGCTGAATCCGGGCCTGAATGTGCGGCGGCGCCGGCATGCCGCGGTTGAGGCTGAGCTGCTTGATCTCCTCGTCCGAGAGCCCCGTCCGCATGCCGAGGACGATGCACTCGGTGATCTGCTCCGGCACCTGCACGCTCGCGCGGAAGCCCTTCTCGAACAGCGCCCGGAGCGCGGAGACGCCCTGGGTGTCGCTCGGGCACTCGGCCATAAAGCCGAGCAGCTTGGCCGAGCTCTCCTGGCTGTTGCGGAACAGCTGGTACGCGGTGTCGAGGAACGCCGGGTCGTCCTGGCCGAGCAGGCGGTCCTTCACGCAGCTGCGGACGTTCGGGTTGTCGAACGGGTCGTCCGGGCCGTCGGAGTCGTACGTCTCGCCGAAGGTCTTCTCCAGGCTGGAGCGCAGGTAGTCGGCCCGCCACTCCGAGACGCGCCAGACGTCGTCGTCGCCGCGCCGGAAGGCCCAGGTCCCGGTCGCGCCGTCGGTGTTCCCGCCCTGCACGGTCACGATCGCGGTGGCGTCCGCGTCGTCGAGCTGGATGTCGCTGACCAGTGCGCCGGTCGCGTCGCCGGAGTCCCCGTCGGTGTCGTCGTCCTGCTCACAGGTGGCGACGTCACCGAAGATCGTCCGGACGAAGTCCTCCGTCAGGTGGCTGGTGCAGACGTCCTCACCCTTGTCGACGGTGGTGACGTAGTTGACCAGCGCAGTGATCTCCTCCTTGTGCTTGCTGTCGTCGCCGCCGGAGAACGCGAGGGCACCCCCGGCCGCGGCGGCGGCGAGAACCACGACGGCGCCCCCGATCGCGAGCGGGACCTTCTTCGACCGCTTCGGGGTCGCGATCGGGACGCTCGTCCCGGCGCTCGAAATCCCGGTGCTCTGGAACAGCAGCGGCGGGGGCGGGGCGGGCAGCGGGTTCGTCGGGAACCACTGCCACTGCCCGACCTCGGTGCCCGACCCGCCGACCACGTGCCACCGGCCGGGGCTGCCGTCCGGGGAAGGCGGCTGCTCATGGGGCACGAAGTCCCACCGGTCCGGCTGACCCGGGACCGGGACTGCGACCCACTCGCCACCTGAACTCGTCATAACCCCACCATTCTCACCGGTACCGCCCCGGTCCGAGGAGAAATCGGACAACTCCCGGTACGGTCGGGGCCGTGCAGTCGACACCTCGTCTCTTCGGCGCGGGCGGCGTCGTCCTGGCCGGCGGCCGCTCCTCGCGCATGGGCACGCCCAAGGCGGCCCTGGACTGGCACGGCTCCACGCTGCTCTACCGCACGACCGCGCTGCTGCAGCGGGCGGTGAGCGGGCCGGTCGTGGTCGTGTCCGCCCCCGGCCAGGAACTCCCCCCGCTGCCCGACGGCGTCCGCGTCGTCGAGGACCCGGTCGAGGGCCTCGGCCCGCTCCAGGGCATCGCCGCCGGCCTCCAGGTCGTCGGCGAGACCGTGCCAATCGCGTTCGTGACCTCCACCGACCTGCCCTTCCTGCACCCGCGGTACGTGCACCGGGTGATGACGTCGATGGACGACGTCGAGGTCGCGCTGCCGATCCTCCACGACCACCGGCAGCCGCTCGCCGCGGGTTACCGCACCGAGCTCGGCGAGCGCGCGACGGAACTGATCGAGAAGGGCGCCCGGACGCCCGGCGAGCTGTTCGCCGAGTCGAACGTCCGCGTGCTCGACGCCGCACACCTGCTGGCGGACCCGGTGCTGGAGCACGTCGACCCCGACCTCGCCTCGGTCCGCAACATCAACACGGCCGAGGAGTACGAGCAGGCGCGCTCCGAGCCGGAGCCCGAGATCACGATGCACATCCACGGCACGTGGATGGATCAAGGCAAGACGCGCATCGAGACGGTCCGCGCGGCCAACATCGGCAGCGCGACGCGGACGATGCGCATCGGCATCTCGGCGGCCCTGCTCGTCACCGTCAACAGCGAGAAGGTGGCGAAGGAGCCCGACGTCCCCCTGTTCCAGGGCGACTCGGTGGCGATCCTGACCTCCAACGTCGGTGTCTGACGCCTCGATGCCCCCGGAGCCCGCACACGACCTTCCCGCCGCCGAGTCCCTGGCGATCTGGCTGGGGGCCTGCCGCGCGGCGGGGTGCCCGGAGCGCACCCCGGCGGAGGTGGTCCCGTTGGACCGGGCCGTCGGCCGCGTCACCGCCGAGCCCGTGCTCGCCCGCCGGTCCTCCCCCGCCTACGACGCCGCCGCGATGGACGGGATCGCCGTCCACGCCGCGCAGGCGACGGCGGGGGCGGTGCTGACCGATTTCGTCGTCGTCGACACCGGCGACCCGATGCCCGCCGGCTACGACGCGGTCGTCATGCGCGAGGACGTCACGTTCGTCGACGACAAGGCCGAGATCGGCAAGGCGGCCGAGCCGGGCAAGCACGTGCGCCCGATCGGCGAGGACGTCCGCGCGGGCGAGACGCTCCTGCCGGCCGGGCTGCGCCTCCAGGCCTGGGACGTCGCCGCCGCGGCGGCCGCCGGCCACGAGCACCTGACGGTGCATCAGGCCCCGCGGGTGGCGATCGTCCCGACCGGGGACGAGATCCGGCCGCTCGGCTCCGAGCTCTCCCCCGGCGACATCCTCGACACCAACTCGCTCATGCTCGCTGCCCAGGCGCAGGACCTCGGCTGCCGGACGCGGATCCTCGACATCGTCCCCGACGAGCCCGCGCAACTGCTCGCCGCGATGCGCGACGCGGCCGCCACGTCCGAGCTCGTGATCTTCATCGCCGGGTCGAGCCAGGGCCGCGGGGACCACACCGCCGACGTCGTCACCGCGGCCGGGACGCTGGCGGTGCACGGGGTCGCGGTGCGGCCGGGTCACCCGGTCGTCCTCGGCGTCGCGGGCCGGACGCCGGTGCTCGGCGCGCCCGGCTACCCCGTCTCCGCGGCGCTGACGTTCGAGGTCTTCGCCGCCCCGATGCTCGCTGCCCTGATGAACACCGCACCGCCGCGGCGCGCGGTGGTCGAGGCCCGGCTCGCCACCGACCTGAACTCGACCGAGAGCAGCGAGGACTGGATCCGCGTGCAGCTGTCCACCGAGGGTGAGGACCTGGTCGCCACGCCGCTGACGAGGCGCGCCGGCGTGCTCACCTCGCTGGTCCGAGCCGACGGCATCGTCGTGCTGCCGGCCGGCACACCCGGCCCGAAGACCGGCGACCGCGTCCCGGTCCGTCTGCTCCGCACCTGAGAGGCTGACCCGAGCCCGTCCCGAGCAAGCCCCGAGGAGAGTCCCGATGGACCGGAACGTCACGCCCGACGCGATCCTGCAACTCGGCTTCGGGTTCTGGGGCGCGAAGACGCTGCTGAGCGCGGTCGAACTCGGGGTGTTCACCGCGCTGGCCGACGGGCCCAAGCCGCTGCCGGCGTTGTCCGCGGAGTTCGGGCTGCACCCGCGGTCCGCGGTCGACTTCTTCGACGCGCTCGTCGCCCTCGGCATGCTCACTCGGGACGAGAACGGCTACGCCAACACTCCCGCGACCGGGGCGTTCCTGGACCGCAACTCCCCCACCTACGTCGGCGGCATCCTCGAGATGGCGAACGCCCGGCTGTACCACCACTGGGGCAACCTCACCGAGGCGCTGCGGACCGGCGAGCCGCAGAACGAGGCCAAGGGCGGCGACGAGGATTTGTTCGGCGCCCTGTACTCCGACCCCGACCGGCTCCGGCAGTTCCTGCGGGCGATGACCGGCGCGAGCCTGGGGCCCGCGCACGCGCTCGCCGGGGCCTTCCCGTGGAAGGACTACGCCAGCTTCCTCGACGTCGGCTGCGCCCAGGGCGCGGTCCCGGTCGCGCTCGCGCGGGCCCATCCGCATCTGACCGGGAGCGGTTTCGACCTGCCGGCGGTCGAGTCGATCTTCACCGAGTACGTCACCGAGCACGGCGTGGCCGACCGGGTCACGTTCTCCGGCGGGGACTTCTTCACCGACGACCTGCCGACCGCCGACGTCCTCGTGATGGGCCGGATCCTGCACGACTGGCCGTTCGAGACGAAGTTCGAACTGCTCGGCAAGGCGTACGACGCGCTGCCCGAGGGCGGCGCGCTGATCGTCTACGACACCCTGATCGACGACGACCGGCGCGAGAACGCCTTCGGTCTGCTGATGAGCCTGAACATGCTCATCGAGACCAAGGGCGGCTTCGACTACACCGGCAAGGACTGCACCGGGTGGATGACGCTGGTGGGCTTCACCGAGACCCGCGTCCAGCACCTCGCCGGACCCGTCTCGATGGTCGTCGGGATCAAGTAGGGGCGTGGAAGGTCGGCCGCGGGGTACCGGGATGGGGTCCGGACACCCCTCCCGAGAAGAGGAACCAGCATGGCCACCCGCGTGGGGTACTTCGTCGGCAGCCTGTCGTCGACCTCGATCAACCGGGTTCTCAGTCGCGCGCTGATCCGCCTGGCCCCGGACGGCCTCGAGTTCACCGAGATCCCGATCGGGAACCTGCCGCTGTACAGCCCCGACCACGACGCGAACTATCCGCCCGAGGCGCTCGCGCTGAAGGAGGCGATCGCCGGCTCGGACGCGGTCCTGTTCGTCACGCCGGAGTACAACCGGTCGATTCCCGGTGCTCTGAAGAACGCCATCGACTGGGCGTCCCGACCGTGGGGGCAGAACTCCTTCCACCACATGCCGGCGGCGGTGATCGGGGCTTCCCCCGGTGCGATCGGCACCGCCGTGGGTCAGCAGAGCCTCCGGGCGGTGCTGAGCTTCTGCAATGCGCGGCAGATGACGTCGCCGGAGGCGTACATCCACTTCCAGCCCGGGTTGTTCACCGACGACGGCGAGGTCACCGACCGCTCGACCGCGGAGTTCCTGACCGACTACATGCGGGAGTTCGCGACCCACATCGAACGCGTCCTGACCGTCATCCCCCGGCGGTGACGGTCAGGCCTTGACCACCTGCGGATCTGACGGGGCCTCGGCCGGGACCACGGCGACCGGGGCGTCCGCCGGGGCCCCGGCCGGGGCGAGGCCGGGGTTGTAGTTGGGCAGGTCGGTGTCCGGGAACTCGTCGACCCAGGGGAAGCGGCCGAGCTTCTTGTCGACCTGGTAGCGCAGTCGGCCGTGCTGCTTCATGTAGTGCCAGACGAAGTGCATCGTGACCGGCTGGGGCCGGATCCAGAACCCGGACGGGATCAGGTCGACCGGCTGCGGGTCGGCGATCTTCACGTCGGCGGCGACCGATCCCTCGCCGTCCTCGTAGATCATGCGGGCCAGGACGGTGCCGTCGCGCTCGCAGATCTGGGACTCGCCGGTCATGATCGTGTTCCACGGGATGCCGGGCATCGCGGGCGTCTTGCCCTTGACGTTGCCGACGTGCCACGCCAGCGCCGCGGGGGCGCCGACGGCGCGGGCCAGCGTCCGCGTCGTGTCGGCGGCCCAGACGCGGTAGTACTCCATGTCGCGGTTGAACCAGCCGCGCGGGAACGCCCACGTCGGGTACGACGGCCAGCAGCAGCCGCCGAGGATCAGATTCACGCGCGCCGCCGCCATGCGCCGGGCGGTACGGGAGCGACCGGTCTCGAAGCCGCACGCCAGCCCGACCGTTCCGAACCGGTGACTGAAGACGCCGGGGTCGGTGCCGGGCGTGTAGTAGCAGTACTCCCAGACGCTCGGCTCGTCCTTGTCGTGCAGGTTGGTCGTGCCGTCCGGGTCGGCGAGGACGAACGTGTTGCGCGTGTCCTTCCCCCGCTTGGCGAGGAAGCCGCCGCCGACGGTGCAGTCGAGCTCACGCGCGAGGCGCTTGAGCATCTGGTACGGCGCCCCGTCGACGGGCATCGCGCAGTTGCGCAGCCGCTCGTCGTAAACGTTGGGCGAGGTGAAGGCCTCGGGCAGCACGATCACCTGCGGGTTGTGCTGCCGATGCGCGTCGCGGACGAGAGCCTCGCAGCGCGCCATGTTCGCCTCCACCTCCCCGATCTTCAGGGCAGGCTGGACGACGGCGATGCGGACGGAGTTGCTCACGAGGCCTGCTCCAGGGTCGGTGCGGGGTGGACGCCGTTGGCGGAGGCGCGCGCGAGCTCGCCCTCGTCGCGGGCGAGGTCACTGCGCTGCGGCTGACGCGGCGCCACATGATCTGCCGTCAGCTTCTCCGGCGGGATGGGCTTGGTGCCGCCCCACGCCTCCCAGTTCCGCGGCAGTAGCCGCTTGCCCCGTTGGATGCGGGCGAGGTCGCGGTACAGGCGGGCCTTGGTGCTCAGCTCGCGGGTGACGTCGCCGAGGACATCACGGTTCGACTGGCGCCGGTCGAGGAAGCCGCGGGCCGTCCAGGTGATCAGGTCCGGGTAGTTGAGGAACTTCTCCGGCGAGAGCGTCCGGCCGAAGGCGTCGCCGAGGCGGCGGGCGCGCTCCGGGTCGTGTTCACTGGCCTTCCAGATCTCCAGTTCCACGGGCGAGATCGAATGGGTCTTCGAGAGCCGGAGCGCGAAGTGGTAGCTGATCACGCACTCGCGGTCGCGGGCTAGCTCCCAGTCGAAGAGCGCCCGGTCGAGCCAGCGCGGGTCGTCGAGCGCGGCCGCCGCGGCCTGGCCGAGCTTGCGGCCGTAGTGGACGCCGTCGCGGATGCCCTGCGCGATGACCGGGTCCTTGAAGTGCCCGGCGTCGCCGACCAGCGCCCAGCCGGGGCCGGAGGACTTGCGGAAGTAGGAGAACGGGTCGGAGGCCTTGCGCAGCTTGGTGCGCGGGGCGCCGCCGGCGATGCGCTCCTTGAGCATCGGGTACGCCTCGAGTCGCTCGTTCCAGTGGACGAGGTCCTGGCCGAACCAGTTCACCTGCTCGCGGGGCGGCATGAACAGGACGACCGCGCCGTTGTCGCACGTCGGGAAGTACATGCCGAGGGTGTCGCCGACGCGCCACTGGAACAGGTGCGACCGCTCCTCGCTCTCGGCGGGGTAGGGGTCGTCGACGTACATAAAGACGAGACCGCGGCCGTTCTCGTCGCGGCGGTACGGCACCGCGGACCCGACGAGCGAGGCGACCGTCGAGCGGCGGCCGTCGGCCCCGATGACGAGCTTGCAGCCGATGGTCCCGGTGTTGCCCTCGCGGTCCTTGTAATGGACGCCGGACACGCGCCCGGCCGTCCATTCCAGCCCGGTGACCTTCGTCGCCTCGCGGATCTCGGCGCCGGCCTCGCGGGCCACGCCGACCAGGACCCCGTCGAGCGTCGTGCGCCGGGGGCACATGCCGAAGTCGTAGCCGTCGACCGGGGTGTAGTCCCAGTGGACGTCGATCCCGCCGTGGTTGATCAGCACCTTCGGCTGCTTGGGGGTCCCGGTCGCGAGCAGCGGCTCCAGGGCCCCGAGGGCGGCGAGCTCCGCGGTCAGCGCCGGGAAGACGACGTGGGTCGAGAGGGTGTCCGAGGGGAAGGTCGAGGAGTCGAGCACCACGACCCTCCGGCCGCGCCGGGCCAGTTCGATCGCCGCCGGGGATCCGGCCACCCGGGCACCCACCACCACGACGTCCGCCTGCTCACGCCTGTTCATCCGCGTCCTCGCCTCGAGCGTCCTGTGTCCGGGCTCACACACCCTGCCGTGCTCCGGTCCCGCACAGCACCGTCCGAGAGCACGAAGTTCCCTGGCGATCGTCGGCCTGTCAGGTCTAAGGTCGGGCGCGATGACGGACGAGGACGAGGTCGCGCGGCTGCGCCGGCAGCTCTCGGACCTGCACGGACTGTTCGTCCTCGGGATGCTGATGACCGAGACCCGGGACGCCGACGAGATCGTCGCCCTCGCGCTCGGGTCGGCCCCGGCCCTCGGGCCGTGCTCGTCGGTGGAGGCGCAGCTGGCGGCGGGGTCGGAAGCCGAGGTCGTTCACCCCGTCACCGCGTGGAGCGCGGCCTACCCGCTGCACGGGCCGGGCGGGCTCCGCGGGCATCTGGTGGTGGGGGCGGACGCGGCTCCCCCGGCGGAGGCCGAGTTCCTCTGGCGGGTGCTGGCGCACCAGACCGGGACGTCGCTGGCCAACGCCGAGCTGCACCAGCAGGCGCTCGCCGAGACCGCCGCCGCGGACGCCGCGAAGGAGCGGCTGGCCGCGACGGTCTCCGACCTGGAGCGGACCGTCGAGATCCACGAGGCCCTGGCCCGGGTCAGCGCGGCGGGCGGCGGCGAGGCCGGGATCGCGGCGGCGGTCGCGGAGCTGACCGGGCGGGGCGTCGCCGTCGAGGACCGGTTCGGCAACCTGCGCGCCTGGGCCGGTCCCGGCCGCCCGGACCCGTACCCGAAGCCGGACCGCCGGGGCCGCGCCGAGCTGATCCGCCGCGCCCAGGCCGAGGGCCGGCCACTGCGCGCCGACGGTCGGCTGGTCGCGCTGGCCCAGCCGCGGGACGACGTCCTCGGCGTCCTCGTCCTCGCGGACCCGGACGGCGACGCCGGGCCGCTCGACACCGTCGCGCTGCAGCACGGCGCGGTGGTGCTGGCGATGGAGCTCGCCCACGTCCGGACCCTGGCCGAGACCGAGCTGCGGCTGCGGCGGGACCTGGTCTCGGACCTGACGACCGGCACCGACGAGGCCGGCGCGCACCTGCGCGCGCAGGCCCTCGGGCACGACCTGCACCAGCCGCACCAGGTCCTCGCGCTCGGCGGGGCGGAGACCGACGAGCTCGCCGACGCCGTCGACGCGGCCGTCACCCGGCTGAACCTGACGGCGCTGACCGGGAGGCGCTCGGACACGGTGCTCCTGCTCGCGGCAGCGCCGGTGGCGACGACCGACCTGCTCGCCGCCGTCGGTGACCGGCTGGGCCGCGCCGTGGCGATCGGGGTGGGCCGGATCTGCTCCTCGCCGGCGGACTACCCCGAGTCGTGCCGGGAGGCGCTGCTCGCCCTCGACGTGCGACTGAATTCCGCGGACCCCCACGGCGCGACGACCTACGCCGACCTCGGGATCTTCCGGCTCCTCGCCGCCGGCGGGCCGAACCCCGAGCTCCACGCGTTCGTCCAGCAGTGGCTCGGCGCGCTGCTGGAGTACGACGCCCGGCACCGGTCCGACCTGGTCCGGACGCTGATCGAGTACCTCGAGCGCGGCGGCAACTACGACGAGACCGCCCAGGCCGTCGCGGTCCACCGGAGCACGCTGCGCTACCGGCTCCAGCGGATCCGGGAGATCAGCGGCTACGACCTCGCCGATGTCGACAGCCGCTTCAACCTGCACGTCGCGACCCGGGCCTGGCGGATCCTCCAGGGCACCCCGCGCTGACGCTTCGGGGGGACGGCCCTGGCCTGGGAGGCGAGTTCCGCGGCCGGACTCTTGTGCTGCCAGGCCCAAGCTTCCGGTGCTCGCTGCTGCCAGACTCCGCCCATGAGCGCCCCGACCCTGCCCGCGGAGCGGTTGACGACCGCCCCGGGCGACCACGCCTGCGCCTTCTACCGGGGCGAGGCGGAGCGGCGGGAGATCCTGCGCGAGTTCCTCGGGGCCGGGCTCGCGGCGGGGGCGCCGTGTCTGTGCATCGCCGGCGACGCCGACCGGGAGTGGCTGGCGGAGGAGCTCGGACCGTCCGAGCTGGCCGTGGACTCCTACGCCGCCACCTACACCCACGGCGGAGGGTTCGACCGCGAGCACATGCTCGGGTACTGGCAGGCCTGGGGCGAGGCGCACGGGCGCGGTACCCGGACCGCGAGCGACATGAGCTGGGCCGAGGCCGCCTTCGGGACGCCCGTCCTCTCCGAGTTCATGGCCTACGAGGCCGAGACCACCGCGCTGGCCCGCCAGCTCGACGCGACCGCGCTGTGCCTGTACGACCTGGAGCGGCTCGGGCGTCACGTGATCATTCCGGCCCTGCGGGCGCATCCCGTCGTCCTCGTCAGTGGTGTCCTGGTTCGCAACCCGTACTGCGAGGCGCGGTAACGTCCGCCACATGGCAGCGACTGTTGTTCTCGTTCACGGCGCCTTCCACGGCAGCGGTTACTGGGCCCCCACGCTCAAGGGGCTCGCGGACCTCGGTATCAACGCCCTCGCCCCCGACCTCCCCGGTCGCGGCGCCGACACCCGGCCCCAGCCGGACCTGCTCGGCGACATCGCCGCGCTGACCGAGGTCCTGGACGGCGTGCCGGGTCCGATCGTCCTCGTCGGGCACTCCTACGGCGGCGCGGTCGTCACCGGCGCCGGTGTGCACCCGAACGTCGAGCACGTCGTCGTCCTCGCCGGCTACCTCCTGGAGGAGGGCGAGACGGTGAACACCGCCGGCGTCGTCGGCGAGGTGGAAGGCATCGACCACACGGGACGGCCCAACCTACGCGACGCGCTGTCGATCGAGGACGGCGTGGCGACGATCCTCCCCGAGCCGGCCCGGCAGATCTTCCACTCGGACTTCGACGACGAGCAGTACGCCGAGATCCTCACCATGCTCAGCCCGCAGCGGCTCGACTCGTTCAACCAGCACCCCGGGCGTTACGCGCAGTACGAGAAGAAGACGACCTTCCTCGTGTGCAACCAGGACATGGTCATCCACCCGCACATCCAGCGGATCATGGCCCGGCGCACCACCCGGGCCGCGGCCTGGGACTGCGGCCACTTTCCGATGATCACCGAGGCGGACAAGACCGTCCGTTTCCTGGCGAAGATCGCCGAGCAGGTCTGACGCTTGCTCAGCTGAACGCCTGCGCCAGCGACCAGAGCGAGAGCGTCACCATCACGCCGGCGGCGACCCGCCGGACGACGAGCAGCGGCACCTTGGTCGCGATCGTCCGTCCGGCGGCGAGCGCCAGCCCGGAGACGGCACAGAGGGCCACGAACGCCCCGATCCCGACCGCGACCGCGCTGTTGTTCGCGGCGAGGTTCGCGGTGGTGATCTGGGTGAGGTCACCCCATTCGCTGACGAACACGGCGATAAAGCCCGCGCTGTAGGCGGGCCAAAAGCGCTGCGTGGCGTCGAAGCCGGACTCGTCGACGGTCTCCGACGACCCGCGCAGGATCAGCAGCGCGCCGAGGGCGAACATCGCCGCCGAGGCGAGCTTGACCGGGCGGTCCGGGAGCTGGGCGAGCGCGCCGCCGACGAGGGCCGCGAGCGTCGCGTGGACGGCGAACGCCGACGACGTCCCGAGCCAGACGTAGCGCGCCCGCATCCGGGCGCCCATCGCGAGCGAGGCGAACATCGTCTTGTCCGGGAGCTCGGCCAGGAAGATGACCCCGAAGGCCGTCCCGGCCACCACCGCTGCGTTCGCCACCGCGCCATCCTCCCCGCCGGTGGGGGTCGCTTCGGCGCGGGGCGGGTGTGGGTCCCGTCACCCGAGAGGCACCTCACAACGGCGAATTTGCCGGCCAGAACGGGCGCGTCGACGTGAGATCCTCCATTCGTACGACCAAGATCGATCCGAACGGCCCCGTCAAGATCGTTGTGATCTCCGTCGAAGTGTGGCCGGGGAAGTACCGCGGTAGACGGAGTGACCATGAGCGTCATTGACACGAACAACGCCTCGCGAGCTGCCGAGCTCGAGGCCGAGAACGCCCGCGCCGACGCGCGCGGCATCGCCTTCCTCGCCGTCATGGCCGTCGCCGGTGCCCTCACCGTCGCCGCGACCCTGACCCTCGCCACGCCCTCCGGCTCCCCCGCCGGCGCCTCCGCGAAGCCCGGGACCCCCACCGCCCCCGTCGCCGCCGCCCGCTGACGCCGCGCCCGCTGACGCCGCCGCCCGCCGCCACTGTCAAAAAAGGGTGACACCCCTTACTCCGCAGTAAGGGGTGTCACCCTTTTTGGCTCTCCTGACTGATCCGTGGGTCATCGGCCAGGCAGAGCGGGGCGGTGGCCGCCGAGGTTGAGCATCGCGAGTGCGATGAGAGCGTCGGGGCCGGCGAACCCGAAGGCCATGCGGGTGATGAGTCGGATCTTGGTGTTGACCGACTCGATGAGGCCGTTGGACAGTCCGTGCTCGATCGAGGCGAGGATCTCGGCTCGGTAGCGCACGATCCGGCTCTGGAGCCGGACGAACGATTCGATGCGGGACCTGCGTGCCCAGGAGACCCACCGGTCGAGCGCTTCGGCGGCCTGGTCGGCCGGCAGCTTGAACACGGTCCGCAGGCCCTCCTTGAGCAGGTAGGCCCGGTAGAGCCGCGGATCGGTCTTGGCGATCCATTCGAGCTTGACCCGCTGGCGGTCGGTGAGGTTCTCCGGGTTCTTCCACAGCGCGAACCGCGCGTGCTTGAGCGCACGGGCGGGGCCGGTCGCGACGGTGACACGGCGCCCTTCGGCCCAGCCGTGGTTCCTGGTGTTGCCGGCCCGACGAGCCTCGTTCCACGCCTCGCGGCGTACCGCGTCGAGGGCATCGGTGGCCCAGCCGACCACGTGGAAGGGGTCAGCGCAGCGCACCGCGTTGGGGCATCGTGTGCTGACTACCTCGGCAATCCACTCGGCGCCATCGGCGCTGACGTGGGTGATCTGGGCGCATCTGCCTTCGCCGGATGCCTCGAGTGCGTCGAAGAAGGCGTGGACGGTCGCGCGTTCTCGTCCGGGACTGGCCCACACCAAACGGCCCGAGTCGTGATCGACCACGACGGTCAGGTACTTGTGGTGCCGCTTGTAGGAGATCTCATCGATCCCGATCCGCCGCAGCCCGGCGAACGCGTCCACGCCAGCAGCTGTGTCGGCCCAGACCCGGGCGATGATCGCGCCCACGGTGCGCCAAGCGATCCGCATCAACTCGGTGATCGCGGTCTTGGAGCACTGGGTGGCCAGCCAGGCGACTTGCTGGTCGAACACGTACGTGTGCCCGGCGCTGTGGCGCGCCCACGGGACCTGCCGCACCGTCGGTCCGTGGACGGCACAGTTCACCCGGGGCGCGTCAGCTTCGATGAAGACCGGCACCGTCCCCATGTCGAGCGCTCGCCACCTGCGTCGCCCTTCGCCGCGATCGAACCAGGGAGCCCTGTCCCCGCAGCGCCCGCACCGTCCACGCCCAGCCCGTCGCGGCCGGACATGAGCCACCACAACCTCGGCATCTTCGTCGAACTCGACGTCCTCGATCACCGTGTTCTCGACGCTCAGCAAGGTGCGCCATACGCTGGCGTTCCGCACGCCGTTCTCCGCTCTGCAGTTTCTGACCTTCGACAAGCCAGAAACCTAAGGCTGGGAACGGCGTGTGGCCGTTTCAGGGCGATCAACGACCCACGGAAGCGTCAGTGGAGCCCCCTTTTTTGACAGCCCCGCTCGGGTAGCGCCTCGGTACCCGATCCGAGGAGAACGAGATGGACGGCTTTCTGCCGATCATGCTGATCATCGTCCTCGTGGCGACGCTGGCGATCGTGGCGCGCGTCGTCGTCGTCGCGGCCGCCGCCCGCGGGACCGGGAGGAGCCGCGAGCGCGCCGAGCGCGAGGGCGACCTGGGTGCCGAGGGCCTGCGGCGCGCGGAGGAACGCCGCCACGTGCGCTGACCCGCACCGCTGACGCAGCCCGGACCAAGGCGCGGCGGGTACGGTGCGAACGTGAGCGACGGCACCCTCGCGACGCAGTTCGCGAACCCGGAGGAGCTGGCCCGGGCCCTGGACGGGGTCGACTACCTCGCGGACCCGGGCATCGCGACCGCGGCGTTCCTCGCCCTGCGGCTGGGGCGGCCCCTGTTCCTCGAGGGTGAGGCCGGGGTCGGGAAGACGGCGTTGGCGCACGCGCTGGCGAAGCTGTCCGGCACGCCCCTGATCCGGCTCCAGTGCTACGAGGGCATCGACGCGGCCCAGGCGCTCTACGACTGGGACTTCCCCCGCCAGCTGCTCCACCTCCGCGCGGCCGAGGCCGCCGGCGGCGCGGACGCGGCGCGGCTGGAGGGCGAGCTCTACGACCGCCGGTTCCTGCTGGCGCGGCCGTTGCTGCAGGCGATCGAGACCAGCCCGGCCGTCCTCCTCGTCGACGAGCTCGACCGGGCCGACGACGAGTTCGAGGCGTTCCTGCTCGAGGTGCTGTCGGACTTCACGATCTCGATCCCCGAGCTCGGGACGATCCACACCGACACTCCCCCGGTCGTCGTCGTCACCTCGAACCGGACGCGCGAGGTCCACGACGCGCTCAAGCGGCGCTGCCTCTACCACTGGCTGGACCACCCGCCGTACGAGCGCGAGGTCGAGATCCTGCGACGCCGGCTGCCGGGCGTCACCGAGGAGCTCGCCGACCAGGTCGCCTACGCGACGGGTGTGCTGCGGGAGCTGAACCTGCTCAAGCCGCCCGGGATCGCGGAGTCGCTGGACTGGACCGCGGCCCTGCTCGCCCTCGGGGCGCGACGGCTCGACGTCGACGCGGCGGCGCGGACGCTCGGCGCGGTGCTCAAGTACCGCGAGGACACCGACCGCGTCACCACCGCCGGCCTGGCGCAGCTCGTCCGCTGATGACCCACGGCGGCCAATCCGGGCCCGACCGGGACATCGTCGTCACGATGGCCGGGTTCGTCCGGACGCTGCGGGCCGCGGGGATGGTCGCCGACACCGGACGGTTCGAGGCGATGCTGCGGGCGCTCCACGCCCTCGACATCCGGCGCGGGGCCGACGCGTACTGGGCCGGCCGGCTGACGCTGTGCACCGGCCCCGACGACATCGCCCGCTACGACGCGGCATTCGCGGCGTACTTCGGCGGCGAGATCCCGCGCAACGCGGCGATCGGGCTGCAGAAGGCGCCGAGCCGGGTCGTCGGCATCACCGCCCTCGACGGGCTCGACGGCGAGACCGACGCCCCGACCGAGACGCAGGAGCTCGCGACCCAGGCCTCGGAGGTCGAGCTGCTCCGGCAGGCCGACTTCGCGACGCTGAGCGACGAGCAGCGGGAGGAGGTCCGGCGGATGCTGGCCCAGCTGCACACCGTCGGGCCGACGCGACGGAGCCTGCGCACCGAGGCCGCCGCCCGCGGGGACGTCGACCCGCGTCGGGTGATCCGGGCGATGCTGCGCCGCGGCGGGGAGACCGTCGAGCTCCCGCGGAGGAACCGGCGCGACCGGCCGCGGCGGATCGTCCTGCTCCTTGACGTCTCGGGATCGATGGAGCCGTACGCCGAGGCCTACCTCCGATTTGCGCACACGCTGAGTCGGCGCCGGCCACAGGTCGAGGTCTTCACGATCGGGACGCGGCTGACGCGGATCACCCGGGCGATGTCCGCCCGCGACCCGGATGCGGCGCTGAAGGCGGTCGCGGCCGCGGTGCCCGACTGGTCCGGCGGCACCCGGCTCGGAGAACTGTTGCAGGCCTTCCTCGACCGCTGGGGTCAGCGGGGCATGGCGCGGGGCGCCGTCGTCGTCGTCGCCAGCGACGGGTGGGAGCGGGGCGAGGTGGACCTGCTCGCCGACCAGATGGCCCGGCTGCGCCGGCTCGCCCGAGCCGTCGTCTGGGTCAACCCCCACGTCGGCAAGGACGGGTTCGCGCCGACCGCGGCCGGGATGTCGGCCGCACTACCCCATATCGACCGACTTGTCTCCGGCCATTCGGTGGAGGCGTTCGCCGAACTCGCGAAATTGCTGTCCGAGGACTTTCTCCGGGCCGCTCGCCTCTGGCCGGTTCCAAGGTCCGCTGCCTAGGGTGGCCAGGTGTCGGTGACGCCCCACTGACGCTGCGACACCTGACCGTCCCATCACAACTTCATCTGCCCGTCCTCCTGTACCGCCCGGTTGGAGAAGACCTTGGTAGCGATCAATGTCAATGTCGACGGACGATCCGCGTCCCACGACGTCGAGCCCCGCCTACTCCTCGTCCATTACCTGCGTGACGTGCTCGGCAAGGGCGGAACGCCCGTCGGGTGCGACACCTCGAACTGCGGGGCCTGCACGGTCTCGCTCAACGGCCAGTCGGTGAAGAGCTGCACCGTGCTGGCGGTCCAGGCGGACGGCGCCGACGTCCTCACCATCGAGGGCCTGGCCGACACTGTGGACAGCGAACTGCACCCGGTGCAGGAGGCGTTCCGCGAGTGCCACGGGCTCCAGTGCGGTTACTGCACGCCCGGCATGATCATGGCGGCGGTCGACCTGCTCAAGGAGAACCCGAACCCGAGCGAGACCGAGATCCGTGAGGGTCTGGAGGGCAACCTCTGCCGGTGCACGGGCTACCACAACATCGTGCGCGCGGTGCAGACCGCCGCCGCGGCGATGGGCTCGGGGGTGACGGCATGACCGTCACCGACAAGGGTTACGAATCGGCGTTCGGTCAGCCGCTGCGTCGCAAGGAGGACGCGCATTTGATCACGGGTCAGACGCGCTGGACGGACAACCTCTCCGCCCCCGGGATGCTGTACGCGGCATATCTGCGCAGCCCGATGGCGCACGCGAAGATCCGGGTCAGCACCGAGCCGGCGAAGTCCTACCCGGGCGTGGTCGCGGTCTACAGCGCCGCCGACTTCGGTGAGGCGCAGGCGGTCATCCCCGACGCGTGGACCGTCCACCCGGAGATGAAGAAGCCGGTCATGACGCCGCTGGCGACCGACGAGGTCCGGTACGTGGGCGAACCGATCGCGGTCGTCGTGGCCGAGACGCGCTACCAGGCCGCCGACGCCCTCGAGGCGATCGACGTCGACTACGAACCGCTGACCGCGGTCGTCGACCTCGAGGAGGCCGTCAAGGACGAGGCGCTCGTGCACTCCTCGATCGGCACGAACACCTGCTTCTACATCGAGTCCCCCGGCGAGGACTACCAGGCCGCGAAGGCCCGGGCCGAGGCCGAGGGCGGCGTGGTGATTCAGCGCCGGTTCCGTCAGCAGCGGCTGCTGCCGACGCCGATGGAGCCGCGCGCGGTGCTCGTCGTCCCGACGATCGACGATCTGACGGTGTATGCGGCGACGCAGATCCCGCACGTCCTGCGCCTGCTGCTCGCGATGCTGACGGGGCATCCGGAGCACAAGCTGCGCGTGGTCGCCCCGGACGTCGGCGGCGGCTTCGGCGGGAAGATCAACTGCCTGACCGAGGAGATCATCGGCGTCCACCTGGCCAAGCGGCTGGGCCGGCCGGTGAAGTGGACCGAGTCGCGCAGCGAGAACTTCCTGCAGATGCACCACGGCCGCGCGCAGATCCAGGACATCGAGATCGCCGCGACGCGTGAGGGCAAGCTGCTCGGTCTCAAGGTCGACCTGATCGCGGACCTCGGCGCGGGCCTGCGCCTGTTCACCGCCGGGGTGCCGATGTTCGGCGCGGCGATGTTCAACGCGATCTACAAGATGGACGCCTACCAGTTCAACTGCCGGACCGTGTTCACCAACCTGACCCCGACCGACGCCTACCGCGGTGCCGGCCGGCCGGAGGCGACGTACGCCATCGAGCGGATGATGGACGAGCTCGCCGCCGAACTCGGCATGGACCCGATCGAGGTGCGGCGCAAGAACTGGATCGAGCACCACGAGTTCCCGTACACGACGATCTCGGGCTCGATCTACGACTCCGGCAACTACGAGGCCGCGACCGACCGGGCCGTCGAGCTGTTCGACTACGACGCGCTGCGCGCCGAGCAGAAGGCCCGCCGCGAGCGCGGCGACCGCAAGCAGATCGGCATCGGCGTCTCGACCTTCACCGAGGCGTGCGGGCTCGCGCCCTCGCGGGTGATGGGCCAGCTCGGTGTCGGCGCCGGCGGGTGGGAGCGCGCGGAGATCCGCGTGACGCTCACCGGCAAGATCCAGGTCGTCTCCGGCTCGACGCCGCACGGCCAGGGGCACTGGACGGCGTGGTCGCAGCTGGTGTCGGACAAGCTCGGGGTGCCGTTCGAGGACGTCGAGCTCCTCGCCGGCGACACCGCGACCGGGCCGCAGGGCATGGACACCTACGGCTCGCGCTCGCTGGTCGTCGGTGGGTCGGCGATCGTGAAGGCCTGCGACAAGGTCATCGAGAAGGCGAAGCGGATCGCCGCGCACACCCTCGAGGCGAACCCGGACGACCTGGAGTTCTCGGGCGGGGTGTTCACCGTCAAGGGTTCGCCCGGGCCGCAGATGGCGTTCGTCGAGGTCGCGGCGGCTGCGCAGCTCGCGCACAACATCCCGGACGGGATGGAGCCGTCGCTGAACTCGGCCTACACCTTCGACCCGGTGAACCTCTCGTACCCGCACGGCACGCACCTGTGCGCCGTCGAGATCGACACCGAGACCGGGTGGACCGAGATCTACCGCTACGCCTGTGTGGACGACGTCGGCACCGTCGTGAACCCGATGATCGTCGAGGGCCAGATCCACGGCGGTCTGGTGCAGGGCATCGCGCAGGCGCTGTTCGAGGAGGCCGTCTACGACGAGGCCGGCAACCTCATCACCGGCACACTCGTGGACTACCTGGTCCCGTCCGCGGCTGACGTCCCGTCATTCCTGACGGACCGTACGGAGACGCCGTCGACGGACAACCCCATCGGCGCCAAGGGCGTCGGCGAGGCCGGGTGCATCGCCTCGACCCCGGCGGTCGTGAACGCCATCGTCGACGCGTTGCGGCCGCTGGGCATCAACGACGTCCAGATGCCGTGCACACCGGAGCGCGTCTGGCGAGCCATCCAGTCGGCGAAGGGCGGTGCGGCATGATCCCGGCGAAGTTCGACTACGTGCGGGTCAGTTCCGCGGCGGACGCGGTGGCGGCACTCGGCACGAGCGAGGACGCGAAGATCCTCGGCGGCGGGCAGTCTCTGATCCCGATCCTGCGGCTGCGGCTCGCCGCACCGGAGCTGATCGTGGACGTCTCGGGCTGCTCCGAAATGACGGGCGTCTCCGAGGACGGCGACGCGATCGTCATCGGGGCGGCGACGACGCACCACGACGTCCTGAACAACCCGCTGGTCCGCGAGCACGCGCCGCTGCTGGCGCAGGCGACCGCGACGGTGGCGGACCCGCAGGTCCGGCACCGCGGCACCTTCGGCGGCGCGATCGCGCACGCCGACCCGGCGGGTGACCTGCCGGGCGTGACGCTCGTCCACGGCGCGACGATGACGATCGCGGGGCCGAACGGGGCGCGGGAGGTGGCGGCGTCGGACTTCTTCGTCGACTACCTGACGACGACGCTCGCCGAGGACGAGGTGCTGGTCTCCGTGCGGCTCCCGAAGCTGGGCGCCGGGTGGGGCACGCACTACGAGAAGTTCAACCGCGTGGCGCAGGCCTGGTCGATCGTCGGCGTCGCCGCGGCGGTCCGGCGCGAGAACGGCAGCATCGCCGAGGCCCGGATCGCCCTGACCAACATGGGCCCGACCCACCTGCGGGCGGCGGCGACCGAGGGCGCGCTGGCCGGCGCGCCCGCGTCGACCGAGGCCATCGCGGCCGCGGCGGCGTCCGCGGCCGAGGGCACCAACCCGACCAGCGACCTCAACGCCCAGGCGGACTACCGGGCCGAGCTCGCCCGCGTCCTCACCGGCCGCGCGGTCGCAAAGGCGGCGGGGCTGTCCTGACCGCACTGAAATTCACCTGAGCCGACGGCCCGTCCCGGATGCCCCCGGGGCGGGTCGTCGCCTCTGACGTCCGAAGAAGTGGCTGCTATTGCGACCGGATCTTCGGACGTCACGTCGAGATCTGCGCGTGAGAGGCTGAGGTCATGGAGTTGCAGCACGAGTTCACCGTCCCCGTCCCGGTCGAGCGCGCCTGGGAGATCCTCAACGACGTCGAGGGCATCGCGCCCTGCATGCCGGGTGCGGCGGTCGACGAGGTGCGGCCCGCGCAGGACGGCGGGCAGGTCGAGGTCGACGGCCGGGTGAAGGTGAAGCTTGGCCCGATCTCGGTGACGTACTCGGGGACCGCGACGTTCCTCGAGGTCGACGAGGCCGCGCGGCGCCTGGTCGTGAAGGCGGCCGGCAAGGAGACCCGCGGCTCCGGGACCGCGAATGCGACGATCACCGCGGTGCTGACCGACAAGGGCGAGTCGACGACCGTCGCCGTGACCACCGACCTCGCGATCACCGGCAAGCCGGCCCAGTTCGCGCGGGGCGTCATGGTCGACGTCTCGAACAAGCTGCTCGGCCAGTTCGTCGACTGCCTCTCGGCGAAGATCACCGCGCCCGAGACGCCGGAGCCCGCTCCCTCGATCCCGGGTTACTCCACCCCTGCCGGCGAGGCCGACGACGCCGACCCGACGGGCGTCTCCGCCGCCGGTGCCGCCGGCCGCGCCCCCGCGTCCGCCCCGGAGTCGGGGTACTCCCCCGGCGGGTCCGCCGGTGCGAACGGCACCCGCGCCACCCCCCGCACCATCCCGCCCCAGCGCACCGAACCGGAGGCCATCGACCTCCTCGGCACCGCCGGGACCCCCGTCCTCAAGCGCCTCGCCCCCCTCGCCGGGGTGGTCGTGGTCCTCCTCTTCCTCCTCGCCCGCCGGCGCAAGTAGCTCGCCCACCGGCGCAAGTAGCTCGCCGGCTTCGGGTCGCTCGGCCCGGCGGCCCGGCGGTCGCGGGGGCTCATCTTCTCCAGCCTGGCGCGCCTATCCCCCGGCTCGGATAGCCGCGGCGCGCCGGAGAAGACGAGCACGCGCCCCCACTTCTGCTGCGGGGCGCGCCCATCCCGGGCCCTCGATAGGCGCGGCGCGCGGGAGCAGTTGCGACCCCGCGCCCGGCCGCGGGGGGCTCATCTTCTCCAGCCTGGCGCGCCTATCCCCCGGCCCGGATAGGCGCGGCGCGCCGGAGAAGACGAGCACGCGCCCCCCACTTCTGAGGCGTGGCGCGCCCATCCCGGGGCTCGGATAGGCGCGGCGCGCGGGAGAAGTTGGAAAGCCAGGCGTGGCGCGGCGAAAGAATCGCCGCCGAGCCGGACATTCTGTGGCCGTGAGCCCTGTCCAGGACGCGCGGCGACGCGCCAAGTTCGAGGAGCTCGTCGCCCAGGCGTACGAGCCGCTGCAGCGGTTCCTGCGTCGGCGGACCGACCCGGCGACGGCGGACGACGTCCTCGGGGACGTACTGCTCGTGCTCTGGCGACGGGTCGACGACATCCCCGCCGAGGCGCCGGTGGCGTGGTCCTACGGGGTGGCGCGAGGGTGCCTGGCGAACCACGTCCGGGGGTCGGTGCGGCAGGACCGCCTGGTCGAACGCCTGAAGCAGGAGCCCGCCGGCGGCCCGGAGCTCGGGGCCGAGCACGAGGCCCTCGACGAGGCGCTGGCTCAGCTGCCGGAGAACGACCGTGAGCTGCTGCGCCTGTGGGCGTGGGAGCAGCTCGCGCCGCGGGAGATCGCGACGGTCCTGGAGATCACGCCGAACGCCGCGAGCATCCGGCTCCACCGGGCGATCGGCAAGCTGAAGGAGCTGATGGGACGCCCCGCCACCGGCGGCACGGCGCGGAGCGAGAAGGAAAGGGGTGCGGGCGCATGAGCAACGAGAACGTCCCCTCCGACGAGTTCCCCGCTGACCTCCCGGCCGACTTCGACTTCGCCGCCGACGACGACCTCCGCGCTCTCCTCGCGGACCTGGACCCGATGGCCGAGCGCGTCCCGGTCGAACCGGTCACGAGCGCCCGGGCCCGGGAGCAGGTCGAGCGGGTGCTGGCGTCCGAGGCCCCGGTGGCCGCTCCGGCGGCGCGGTCCCGCTGGGCCCGGCCGTCCTCGTGGCTCGCCGCCGCGGCGGCGGTCGCCGCGATCGCGGTCGGGACGACCGTCGCCGTCACCGCCGGCGGGGGCGACGACAGCCGCGACGTCGTCGCCGCCCCCACCGTCCTGGCGCTGCAGGGCAACCCGAGCGACCCGATGACCTCGATGTGCCTCGCGTTCGAGGTTCAGCAGCTCGCCAAGGCACCGGTCGCGTTCGCGGGCACGGTCACCGAGATCGGCGCCGAGAAGGTCACCCTCGACGTCGACCGCTGGTTCACCGGCGGGACCGCGGAGGTCGTCACCGTCGCGACCCCGGAGGGCATGCCGACCGCCGCCCTCGACGGCGTGAACTGGGAGACCGGCAAGCGGTACCTGATCAGTGCCACCGACGGCATGGTCGACGCCTGCGGCTACAGCGGCCCCGCCACCCCCGAGTTCGAGAAGCAGTTCGAGCAGGCCTTCCCGACCGCTTCCTGACGGCCGATCAGGAACTACCAGAGCACCGGCAGTCCGGGGAGCTCCGAGAACACGTTGTCCCGGGTGACCAGCGTCGCCTGCGCGAGCATTGCCTGCGCAGCCAGCATCCGGTCAAACGGATCGGGGTGTGCCCAGGTCATCGTCCCGGCGCGAATCGCGTCGGCCGCGGTGATGGGCCTGTGGTGCGCACCGAGCCGACGGCAGTACATGTCGTGCTGACTGACCAACGCCTCTGCCTCCGGCCACTTGCCGCTGTGGAACTTGATGGCCAACTCCCACGCCGTCACGGCGGAGACGAGCACGTCGTTGCCGATGTCCGTGATTGCCCCACGGGCGCGGTCGGAGAGTCGGTCCGGTGCACTGACCGCCCAGGCGTACGCGTGGGTGTCCAGCAGCAAAGTGCTCATGTCCAGCGGGCCAGGTCTGCCTCGTTCAAAGGGTCGAACAGGTCGTCCGGAAGATCGAGCGGGACGAACCCGAGCTCGCGACCAGGCGGCGGTGCGACCGGGACCAAGCGCACGAGTGGCCGACCGGCGCGTGCCACGACGACGTCCTCGCCCGCGAGGGCGGCATCGAGCAAGCGGGAAAGATTCGCCTTCGCCTCGGCCACGTTGTAAGTGCTGGTCATGATGGTCAGACTAACATGACCAACTCGGGTCGGCCCGCCTGTCATGCGCACCTCACCAAAGGGGTCGGCGGTGTCACTATCACGGGCAACGGCGGCAGCCCGCGCAACGCGGCGATCACCAGCAGGATGTTGCGGAGTCCCGCACGAGTGAAGGGGTCGACGTCCAGGCCGGGCGGCAACTCATCGATCTCCTCCTGCCACTCCGGATCGACGCCCTGTGGGCCCGCCCGGTGAGCTTGGTAGCGGAGGGCCGACGCCACGACTGCCGCAGCCTCGGCGTCCGCACGTCGGGAGACCACGCGAATGAGATCTGATGGCAGCCATCCCGCCGTGGTGTGCCCGTCGACGAGCAGGTCCATCGTGCGCGCTAGCCGAATGCTCAGCCGCTCCGCGCGCGAGCCCGTCCGGGTGAGCAGGGCTTCAGCGAAGCGACCTGCGTGCTCCGGATTGGCGACAACCAAACTGACCAGGACGGAGGCCCAACACATCAAGTCGTGATCGGCCCGTTCCAGGAGCATCGCGGTCTCGCCGGTGCGAGTGGGGACGCGCCGGCCCGCTTTCTGAGGACGACGAGTGGCGGTGCGGTTCTTCCTGCGCCGATTCCGGCGGCGCTGCCGGGTTCGAGTGGTCATGGGCGAACCCTGGACCCGGCCACCGACAGTCGGCTTCTGCGCAGGTCAGAGGCCCACGAAGAATTTCTGTGCCCCGACGAAAGAGCTCCAGGGGTGCCGGACATCCAGTGTGTGACAGGAGAGGGGGGATGGCGGATGAGCGAGTCCTTCGGTGGGACCTCGGACGAGGACCGACGGCTGCGGGCGCTGCTCACCGGCCTCGACCCGATGTCCGCTCGGGTCCCTGTCGATCCACACACCAGTCCGCGGGCCCGCCAACAACTGGAGCAGATCATGTCGCAGAACACCGAGTTCGAGACCCCCGTCGCTCAGCGCGCGGGGCGGGGCAAGACCTGGCTCGCCGCCGCGGCGGCCGTGGCCGCGATCGCGGTGGGCACCACCGTCGCCGTGACGTCGAACGGGGGCGAGGACGGCGAGCAGGTCGTCGCCGCCCCGACCGTGATGGAGCTGCAGGGCAACCCCAGCGACCCGCTGATGTCGATGTGCCTCGCCTTCGACGTTCAGCAGCTCGCCAAGGCGCCGGTCGCGTTCGGCGGCACGGTCACCGAGATCGGCAACGAGAAGGTCACTCTCGACGTCGACCGCTGGTACAAGGGCGGCAACGCGGACGTCGTCACCGTGAAGACCCCGGAGGGCATGCCCACCGCGGCGCTCGACGGCGTCAACTGGGAGAAGGGTCAGCGCTACCTGATCTCCGCGAACGACGGCATGGTCGACGGCTGCGGCTACAGCGGCCCCGCCTCCGCCGATTTCGAGAAGCAGTTCGAGAAGGCCTTCCCGGCTTCCTGAGTCGGCGTCAGACACACTAACGTCAGCGGGATCGTGCGCTATAGCGCGCGATCCCGCTGACGTTACGAGGGATTCGGCGTCAGGCGAGAAGCGCGGCCGGCGAGAGCGTCACCGGGTACGGCGCCTCGACGTCGATCTGCTCCTCACCGACGGCAGCAGCGACGAGTCGGTAGGACCCTGCATCGAGGGTGAACACCTCGATCGCCCCGGGAACGCTCGGGTCCAGCAGCCAGTACGAGGAAACGCCGATGCGCGCGTAGTGCGCCTTCTTGAGGTTCCGGTCGTACAGGGAGGTGCTCCGCGACAGGACCTCGGCCGCCATCAGCGGAGCGACGGTCAGGTTCCGCTCCCCGATGTCGGAGCGCCGGGCAACCAGCACGTCGGGCTGCACGACGCTGTCGGTTGCCGACTGGACGTCGAAGGGCGCGATCACCACCTCGAGCTCCGGCGGACAGGCCGCGTGCAGGGCCATGCCGAGGCGGAAGAGCATGCGCTGGTGCGCATGCGTCGGCGACGGGTTCACCAGCAACATCCCGTCGATGAGCTCGTACCTGCGACCGTCATCCGGCATCGACTCCAGGTCAGCCACCGTGAGGGGCCGACTTCGAAGCGCCGTGAACTGATCGGTCATAGCTCCCATGGTCCCCCGCTTTCTCCCCGAGGGCGAGCCTGTCGCACCTTCGTCCCGTTCGGGCGGCCGGTGGACAACCGCGGCAGGTACTTGCCGAGTCCGGACTCGGTTCGGTTGGCTGGTCCCCCCACCCGTCGCGGCCGGAGGGACCTGCCGTGGCCAACGCGCCGACACCCAAGCCGGGCGAGCCCGGGTTCATCGGACCCATGCTGACCCCGCCCGGTCACACCGCCACGCCGTTCGACGTCGTCCAGGTCTCGACGTCCGAGCTGCGCGACTACCTGAGCGCGGTCCTGATACCCCTCGAGGAGGCAGCCGGTCGGCTGGTCGGCGACTTCCGCGGGGCACCGATCGAGGAGGATCTTTTCGGTCCGATCCCGGAGGCGCAGAACCTGGCTCGCGTCCACCGCGCGGCGCACGAGATCTACGACGCGACGCTGCTCGGCCTGCAGGCGGACATCACCGGCCTGGTCGAGAAGCTCCGCGCCTGCATCGACGCCTACGACTGCCGCGACGCCGACGTCGAGGCCGACCTGATCCGGATCTCCCAGGGCTACGTCGGCGCCAGCGGATCCGGCTTCCGCTCCGAGACCGCGTACCAGCAGGCGGTCGCCGCCGCCCAGGCCTCTCCCGCTCCCCCGCCCCCGGCTCCCCCGCCAACCCAACCGGATCCGGAACGCGTCGCACCACCCCCGCCGGCCACCGGCAGGCCAGGATTCTGAGTGACGGTCAGCGAGCGAGTGGAGTAACGAGTGGGTCTGTCACGAGTCCGAGCCGGCACCGCGGCGCTGACTGTCCTCACCCTGGCAACCCTCGCCGGGGGCCCGGCGCTCGCCGCTGACGCGGACGACGGCTTCGGCAAGAACGCCTGGTGGTACCAGGCCATGAAGATCGACGACGCCCACCAGATCTCCACCGGCAAAGGCGTCACCATCGCCGTCATCGACGGCCCGATCGACCCCTCCGTCCCCGAGTTGAAGGGACAGGACGTCACCCCGGTCAAGAACTTCTGCGGCGGCAAACCCACCGCCACCGGTCCACTCGCGTCCCACGGCACTGGGGTGGTGGTCAAGATTGTCGGCAACGGGAAGGGCACTGCCCCGGGCGGAGTCGGTGTCGCTGGCATAGCGCCCGAAGCCACGGTCCGTGCGTACGCCGTGGACGTCGACGCCGCCCCTGGATTGCAGTGCCCGACGAAGACAATGAACCAAGGCTTCGCCGACGCCATCGAGGCGGCCGTCAAAGACGGCGCGCGCATCATCAGCATGTCTGTCGCAGGGGATCGCCCGGCTGCAGCTGAGCGCGCAGCCGTCGAGCAAGCGTTCGCCGCGGGCGCGGTAGTCGTGGCCGGTGTCGGTAACGCACCCGAGGCGACGTCCACGAACTACCCCGCGGCCTACCCCGGCGTGGTCGCTGTGGCGGCAGTAGACCGAGAGGCCCGCCCCTGGAGCGGCAATCCCCCTGCTAATCGAGAAGCCTTCGTCATCGCCGCCCCTGGAGTACGGGTGACGACCGGCGGATTCGATGGGGTCACCTGGTCGAGCGCCGGCTTCGCTACGGGCACCTCGGAAGCTACGCCGCTGGTGGCAGGCGCGCTCGCACTCGTGGCCTCGAAGTACCCCAACGCGACGGGGAACCAACTCATCTCCCACCTCATCCACAACCCGGGCGGGACCCAGACTTTCGGCCGTACCCCCGACCTCGGCTACGGGATCGTCTCCCCGACCAAGATGCTGGCTTCCGACCCCACCCAATGGCCGGACACCAACCCCCTGCTACCGCCGTCGACCCCGAGTCCCGATTCGTCGTCGAGCCCGCCGGCACCGACCGCGACCGTGGCATCCGAGGACGGCGGCAGCGGCGGGACTGCACTGTGGGCAGTACTCGCTGCCCTGATCGCCGTACTCGGGATCGGGGCCGCTGTGCTCGCCCGTCGACGGCAGGCGAGATGAGGTGCGATGAACCAACCCGCTGACGCCGACCCGCAGGTCCTGCTCGACCTGCTCGTGCGAACACGTGAGGACGTCGAGCGCGACCGGGTCGCGCTCGCCGCCGCCACGTGGGAGAAAGTCGTCGCCGAGCTGAACCGGATCGCCGACGGGCTCGATCCGCACCAGGGCGAAACCTTCCGCCACTCCTGGCAGGGCCGCGCCGCGGACGCCGCAACCGCCGCCTTCGACCGGATCGCCACTGCCGCCCGAGAACACGCCCGCCAGGCGCAGTCGGTCGCCGACGCCCTCCGGTCCGGCGAGGCGGCGGTCAACGACGTCTCCCACAAGGTGTTCACCGAGATCGGGACCAAGCTCCAGGCCAAGAAGCGCGGCGGGCTGTTCGGCGGAGTCGCCGACTGGGTCGAGGACCGCTTCGACGACCAACCCGACGTCGACCGCGACGAACAGATCCAGCGCATTCACGCGGCCTACGGCGAATTCATCGGTGCCATGCAAACCCACACGCACTCCGTTGCCGCGGAGTTCTCCACACACGCAAGATCAGACAACCAGATCAACGAGGGTTTCGTTGCCGCGAATGTGTCGCAACCTGCCAGTACCCCGGCGACCGAACTCGGCGCGACCACTCGTCCTTCCTACCGGGCAAGTTCGTCATCCAGTCCTGCGCGTAGCGCCGTAGGTTCGACAAATCTGAGTCCAGTTGCCATCACCCAACACGTTGGACCCGGCCCCCTCTCCGAAGCATTCTCGGCGGCGAGCTCCCTTCGCGTCCCCACATCGGCTGACCCCTCTGCCGACTCGAACTCGCACCTCGGACTCCTCGGCGGCGGGGCGGCGGCGCTGGGGGCGGCGGGGATCGCGGCGGGGGCGGCGTACGGGCTCGCCCGGGGTCAGTCGAACGCGGCGAGACCCGCTTCCGCGGGAGCGTCCCCACCCGGAGTTCTCGGCGGCTCGTCGGCGCGGTCCACCGCCGGCCCCGTCCTCGGCGGCGCGACCGGATCGTCCCCCGGCAACGTCCCCGTGACCGGTGGCACGACGAGCGGGGCGTTTGGCCCCGGCGCCCGGACCCCCGCCTCACCCGGAGCCGGGATGGTAGGCGCCATCGGCGGATCGCCTCCGGCCGGCGGCGGAGCCAAGGGGCCGAGTACGCGCTACGGCCCCGCGCCCACCCTCGCCGAGGACTCGTCGCGCCCGGCGCCGCAAGCGCGGCGAGGGCCGCGACGTCCTCTCCGCCGGATCCCGTGGCGATCCGCCGCTGCCCGGCGAGCCGGATGACGAGGAAGGGCCATAGCGTCCGGGAAAGTGGTCGTCGGGACAACCACTTCCACGGACGTAAGCGGCGTCAAGGCGGCAGGGATCAGGACTCCGGGGACGCCGTTGACGTCGAGGTCCCGGTCGGGGCCGGGGAAGCAGCGGCGAGCTTGCCGAGGGAGTGGTCGATGTCGGCGATCACCTTGCGGGCGGCGACGGCGCCGCCGAACTCCCAGTGGTTCCCGACGATGACGACGTTGCCGTCCTCGACGACGTCGAGGGTGTCCCACAGCGGGCTCTCCTCGTGGGCGGTGGAGCCACCGCGGACCTCGAGGAAGAGCAGGTCGCACTCGAGCAGGTCGACGCGCTCGCGGGAGAGCTCGATGGTGCCGTACTCGTCGACCTCGACGTCGTCGAGGACGTCGGGAGCCTGGAAACCGAGCTCACTGAGGAGAATCGTCCCGAGGACACCGCGCTCCCCCGCGGCGGACAGGACGTTGATCGCGACGAAGTCGGGCGTCGACTTCGCCTCGGTGACGCCGAGCGAGGAGATCAGCGAGCCGTACTCCGCGCTGAGGGCGGCGAGCATGCCGTCGGTCTCGGTGATGTACTCCTCCGCCTGGGTCTCGCGGCCGAGGAGCTTGCCGTAGGCGCGCAGGGTGGCGCGCCAGTCCTGGAACGAGGCGGTGCCGCCGTAGCGGGTGCCGGGGTCGCGGGTCTCGGACGTGGGGACGACGAGCAGCGGCGCGATCTGGCGGAGGTCGTCCTCGAAGCCGGAGCCGTCGATCTGGTCGAAGGGGAGCAGGATCAGGTCCGGTTGCGCGGCCGCGACGATCTCGACGTTCATGTCGTACTGGAAGCCGGGGTCGGCGAGCTCGCGCGTCGCGAAGTACGTGTGCAGGTAGTGCTGCGGGTCCTCGCGGTAGGACGTGGCGTCGAAACAGCCGATGACCTTGGTCGTGTCGTAGCCGAGCGCGGTCAGGTAGTCGACGGTCATGAGGTCGGCGAAGATGCGCTGCGGGTCGGTGGGGATCTCGACCGGGCCGTACGCGCCGTCGACGGTGCGCCGCGTCGCGGTGGGGGTGCTGCTGGCGCTGGGGCCGGCGTCATCGTCGTCGTCGGCGCAGGCGGCGAGGAACCCGGCGGCGGCGATCAGGGACAGGAACTGACGACGCGTCGCGGCGTCGTCGATCTCGTGGACGAGCACGGGTGACCTCCGAGGGTCCGGCAGGTTAGGTGAGCCTGACCTTAGACCCTGAGGCAGGGGTTGCGCTGCAGGTCAGGGACGCGCCGCGGCGGGCGAGGGCCTCGAGCATCGCGTCGCTCGCCCCACCGGGCCGGTGTCGACGAGCGTCACGCCGTCGGGGTCGGACCAGACGTAGAGCTAACTGTCACGCCTTCCAGGGATTGACGAGCTCGATACCCTGTCTCAGCGAAGTCGGCCGAGTCCCGCGTGTCGATGGAACTGCGCCGCGTGCGCAGTTCAGCACCGCGCCGGAGCGCACGGCCGGGGCCGATCTGCACACCCGGCGCAGGAGCGCCCACCCAGGACCTGACGCGACGTCAGGCGAAGGTGTCGCAGGAATCGAGGTCGCCGCTCTCGCGGCCGGTGGTGAACCAGCGCTCGCGCTGGGCGGCGCTGCCGTGGGTCCAGGACTCGGGGTCGACGCGGCCGGTGGACTTCTGCTGGATCCGGTCGTCGCCGACGGCCGCGGCGGCGGCCTGGGCCTCGCGGACCTCGTCCTCGCTGACGGAGACGTTGCCGGCGTCGTCGGCGAGGCGGCTCCAGATGCCGGCGTAGCAGTCGGCCTGAAGCTCGAAGGCGACGGAGAGCTGGTTCGCCTTCCTCGGGGATGAGCGCTGGGCGTCGCGCATCTCGTCCTCGGTGCCGAGGATCGTCTGCAGGTGGTGGCCGACCTCGTGGGCGAGGATGTAGGCCTGCGCGTAGCGGCCGGCCGCGCCGAACTCGCGCTGCAGCGCGGCGAGGAAGCCGATGTCGATGTAGATCGACTGGTCACCCGGGCAGTAGAACGGCCCGACCTGCGAGGAGGCGCGCCCACACCCGCCGGTGCTGACGGCGGACTCGAAGAACGTCAGCGCGGGACGCTCGTAGCGTTCGCCGCGGCGGGCGAACTCGGCGGACCAGACCTCGTCGAGCTCGTTGTAGACCTTGACGAGGTAGCAGTCGTCGTACCGGTCGATGGCGCCCTCGGTGTTGCAGCGCGTCTGCAGGTCGCCGGAGGTGTCGGCCTGACTCTGGACGCTCCCGTCGGCCGGGAACAGCAGCGACGGGTCGATGCCCCCGCCTCCCCCGCCGAGGACGCTGATCAGGGCGTAGACCAGCAGGCCCACGATCCCGACCCCGCCGCCGCCGATGGCCGCGGCGCTGCCCTTGCCCCGGCGGTCGCGGACCCCGGAGGCGTCGACGGAGCTGTCGTCGAACTTGATCACCGTCCGGACGCTACTCCCACCCCGCCCGCCGCCTACGCTCGGCCGCGCCACGGAAACTCCCGGTAAGCGGACGGACGGCGCCGGCCCAAGCCGGGGCGCGCGGGGTGGCAAGGCCGCCGGTCGCGGTTAAGCTGCCGCTGTGGTGCGACAACGAGTGCTCCTCGTTCTTCTGGCCGGCGCGGTGGCGGTTCTGCTCGCCCGGGTGATGCGCCGGTCGGCGCCGCCCCCGACGGCTGCGCGGACTGACGTCCCGTCAGTTCCCGCGGAGACCCGCGCGCCCGACCCGCTCCCGATCGAGCAGTACGACGAGCTGCGGGCCGTCGACATCGCCGCGTCGATCAAGACCCTCGACGACCCCGCCGAGGTACAGCGCGTCCTCGAGTACGAGGAGGCCCACAACAAGCGGGTGACGGTGTTCAAGGCCGCGAAGGCCCGTCTGCGCGCGCTCGAGCAGCAGAAGACCGTCGAGGTCTAGGCCGGCACGCAGCGGGAGTTCAGGACGGCGCGGACCTCGGCCCGGTCGTGGTCGTCGAGGTCCCCGTCCGCGGTCAGGAGCGTCGTCAGGCCGCGGAGGTCGACGAGCGCGATGCCCGTGATCGACTCGCTCACCCACGGGAGCGGCGTGTCGACGAAGCACAGGGCCCCGTGGACGCCGACGGTGTGGCCGGCGTCGACGAGGACGCGCTGGAGCGTCACGACCTCGCGGCGGAGGTCGTCGACGAGCTCGGTGCGGTCGCGGTAGTTGATGAAGAGCCGCTCGTCGCGCGGGGTGATGATCCCGCCGGTGCGGCGGACCTCGTGCGGGCCGTAGTGCGTCTTCGCGTCGACGAGCCAGACCCCGGACCGCGCGACGACGAGGTGGTCGACGGTCTCCCGGCTCGGCCGGCCGTTCGACCCGACCAGCCGGCGGTTGTGCAGGACGAGGACGTCCGGGAGCGCGGTGATCGCCACCGTCGCGGGATCGAGCTCCCGCCGGCGGTCCGTCTCCCGTCGCGCTCCGCGGCGGAGGGGCAGTCCGATCACGACTGATGTATCGGCACCTGGTGACCGAACGTGAGGGTGAACTGGGACGCGTCGGCGACCCACAGCGGGTCCTCAGCAGGCCGCGTCGCAGGGTGGGATCTCGCCGCGGTCCTTGCGGAGCTCGCGGATCGCTTTCGCCGGGGAGCGGTCCTTGCCGTCGCGCCAGGCGTCAAGGTAGGGGGCGGGGGCGAGCATGCCGCGGCGGACCCACCAGGCCCGGTGGGGTGTCGGCCAGGACAGGCCGAAGTGCACGTGGGGACTGGTGCCGCGGGCGCTGCCGGTCCGGCCGACCTGGCCGAGCCGCCGGCCGGCGGTGACGCGCTCCCCCGACTCGATGCGGCGGTTGAGAACCGACAGGTGCGAGTAGTAGTAGCGGACCCCGTCGTCACCGAGAATCGAGACCGACAGCCCCCCGCGGGTGGCGCCGTCGTTCCTCCGCGGGTTCCAGCGGTCGCGCCGGCTCACCTCGTCGATCACCCCGTCGGTGACCGAGACGATCGGGCATCCCTCGCGGGCGAACACGTCACTCGCCGGGTAGTCGTGGTGGGTCCGGCCGTAGCTCGCGTCGCAGTCCCGGATCGGGAAGACGTACGACGGCGAGGGGGACGCCACCGACCCGGCTGTCGTTGTCCCGCCGGCCCACGTCATCGCGAACGCCACGCCGATCGCCACCAAGATTCGCACCATGTCCTCCCCCGTGCCCACGTCCACGTCGGCGAACCCCGGTCAGATCTCCCGGTGGAAGTAGAACGCCCGCTCCCCGGTCTCGGGGTACTCGATCTCGGTGAACCCGTGGGAGCGGTAGAACCGCTGGGCGTCGACGTCGCCCTCGTCGACGTTGATCTCGAAGGTCGTGACGCCCCGTTCCTTCGCGGCGGCGATCGCGCGGGTGAGGACCGCGGCCCCGATCCCGCGACTGCGAAGCTCGGGGCGGACGTAGAGCTCCTCCAGCAGGGCCACCGGCCCCGGGCTCCACAGGCTCGGGCGGAACGTCGTCACCGCGACCGCGACCGCCGGCTCCCCCGCGAGCAGGATCTCGAAGTCGGACCGGGTCACCAGGGTCCGGATCCGCTCCGCCAGCTCCGCGACCGGCGGGGTCGGGCAGTCGAACTCGACGTTGAAGTCGTGGAGCAACTGGGCCGCGCTCTCCGCTTCCGCGGGCCCGCACACCCGGACGACGTGGTTCGCATCGGTCATGATCCGAGCATGCCAAAGGCTCGCCAGCCCGACCCGCGGATGCCCCTGACGCAATCGGCTGCCTAGAGCGCCGCCACCGAGACGGCCTCGGCGTGGGCGACCAGGCGCCGCAGATCCTTCGGGTCTCCCGTCGCGATGATGGCGCCGGCGGAGAGGTCGGCCACCGCGACGAGGAACGCGTCGATCGCCAGCGTGGAGTCCGCCCTGCAGGCCCCGAGCAATTGACCCGCACGAACCGCGACACGGCTGTCGACCGCGTGCACCTCGACGCGTTCGCGGCGGAGACCGGCGAAGACGGCAGCGTCTTGGGAACGTCCGCGCACGACCTCCGCGAGGACCGCAGCGACGGTCGCAACGGGAAGTTCGCGGCGGCGCATCTCGCCAACAAGCGCACGAACGCGGTCGCGCCGGTCGGCCGGGCCGTTCGCGATGGACGAGAGGGCCTCGCTGTCCAGCAGGAGCACCGCTCACCCGGCCCGGCGGCGACGGCGAGGGGCGGTCTTCGACGCGGACGCCCGCGAGGCGTCCCATGCTTCGACAAGGTCCGCGGCCCAGGCGAGAGTCTCGGTCGGGACGGGCCCGTGCTCCCGTTCGAGCTCGACGAGCCAGTCGTCGACGGCCGCGAGGTGCCGGACCCGCGTCAGGTACGCGGCGACGGCCGAATCCACGGCGGCCGACAGACTCCTTGCTCCCACCAGAGCGCGCAGTTCCTCCAGCTGCTCCGAGTCGAGCGTCAGCGTCACCTTCGTCTTGGGTGCCATGGCCGTATGGTAGTACCTTCATACGACTAACTGGTCGCCCCGGCCGTCTCCTGGTCCGGCGGCCGACGGTTATCCACAGCTCTGCCGACCCCCTTCCCCTCGCCCTCTCCCCCGGGCACAGTTGCGCCACTTCACACCACTGGGGGGACGGATGGACGAGCGGACGGTCAGATCGTTCGAGGCACTGAATCGTCGGGAGACGCCGACCGATGCGCTGACACCACGTCAGTTGCGGAAGGTCCGGTCACTGACGCGGGCAGCTCTCGCCGATCGCGGGATCGAGGCGGCGATCTACGCCGACCACCTGAAGACCTTGGACGGGCGAACGTTCGGGCTGCACAACCTGATCTCGAAGTGCCGGACGAGCGGGCTGCCCGTCGAACTCTGGGACGAGGTCGTGCGGCTCCACTTCGACGCGCTGCTCGACGCGTTCCCCGACGGGGCCGACCCGGGCGTGGTGCCCGCCGACGAGTTGGAGGCGAACACCTTCGTCCGGCTGCAGGTCGAGGAGGCGCTCCCCCGCGACTGGCACCCGCACTACCGCTACGTCCGACGTATCGGGGGCGGGTTGATCGAGCTGCTCGCGCACCGGAGGGACGACATGGTCCGCTGGCTCCGGGACGAGGACCTGGAGCCCCACGGCGCCGAACGGCTCCGTGAGGTCGGACTGGCCAACGTCCGAGCCGTCGAACCGGACGAGCACGTGATCGTGGAGGAAGGCAAGCTGCGCTTCCACGTGGTCCGCGGGGAGTCGGGCTTTATCGCGTCGAAGTTGCTCGTCCTCCCGGACCTGCTCGCCGACGTCCTCGGTCGGCGGTCCTGGCCCGAGGGGGTCGCCGTCGCGGTGCCGTCCCGCTACGAGATCGCGTTCGCGCCCGTCGGCCCCGGGATCCTCGGCGGCACCGCGGGGCTGTGGTCCTACGCGGCGTGGGCCTGCGCGCACCGCGCCGGGCCGCTGAGCCCGTACCTGTACTGGTGGCGGGACGGTCGGGTCACCCAGCTGAGCTACTTCGGGCCCGACGGCAACGGCCACCTCTACCCCAACCCCGCCTACGAAGCCCTTGTGGAGCGCTACGACCCCGACGGGATCACCGGCGCCGCCTGACTCCTCCAACCAACTACCGAAGGATCGCCATGCCTGAGACCACCGCTCTGACGCCGCGTCAGCTCCGCGACCACACCTATCCGCTGCTGCTCGCCGTGACCGACCGCGGGACCAAGGGCCGCCCCGGGTTCACCTACGCCCGCCCGGTCGGCGAGGACCTCGTCGAGTTCCTGGCGCACCGGGACGGCGACGACCTGCGGCTGCTGCACGACGACGAGGTCGCGACGGTCGGTGCGGCCGAGCTGTTCACGCTGGCCCGCGAGCGGCTGCGGCTGCTTCCGTTCGAGAGCTCCGAGTGCGTGCAGCAGGACGGCGGGGAGTTCCACGTCCTCCGCGGGGCGACGGAGCTCACCGCGGGCAAGCTCGTCCTGCTGCCCGAGGTCCTGCGGTCCGTGCTCGGCGTCGCGACCGAGACCCCCGCCGGGCTGCTCGTCTCGGTGCCGACCCCGCACGAACTCGTGTGCGCCCCGGTCGCCGGCGACCTCCCCGCGACCCTGCTCTACCTCGCCCGGTACACCCTGATGACCTACGAGCAGAGCCGCCGGCCCCTGAGCCCGGTCACCTACTGGTGGCACGAGGGCGTCCTCACCCCGGTCGTCACCATGGACGAGGACGGGATGGTCGATTTCCACCTCCCACCCGCCTTCCTCGACGCCGCGTCGTGACGCGACGCATCGCGGTGCCGAGCCGCCCGATATCTACCTGGACAGGAAGAAGGAAAGAAGGCAATCTTTATCCATGGTGTTGAACATCAAGGACGCCGGCACCGACCGCGTCGTCCGCGAACTGGCCGCCGCGACCGGAGAGTCGATCACGGTCGCCATTCGGGTGGCCGTGGAGGAGCGGCTGGCGCGTGTCCGTCGGCGCAACGCGGCCGCAACGACGTCCGACGTCCTCACCGAGATCATCCGCCGGGGACGCGCACGTGCGGTGGTCGACAGCCGCGGCGAGGACGAGATCCTCGGGTACGGACCCGACGGCATCCCGGCCTGACCGTGGTCGTCGACACCTCAGCGCTGGTGGCCGTCGTCCTCGGCGAGGCCGACGCCGAGCGCTACGTCCAGGCGCTCCAGACGAGTGCGGAATCGTGGATCTCGGCCGTCAACGCGGTCGAAGCGAGCATCGTGGTGGAAGCGCGCCACGGCCCGGAAGCGGCACGCGACCTCCACCTGTTGCTCGACACGGCCGAGGTCGGGGTCCGGCCCGTCGGTCCTGACGACGTTCGATTCGCCGTCGACGCCTGGCGCCGATTCGGCAAGGGTCGCCACCCTGCCGGTCTGAACCTCGGCGACTGTTTCGCCTACGCACTCGCGCACGCCACGGGCGACGTGCTGCTGTTCAAGGGCGAGGACTTCCGCCAGACCGACATCACGCCGGCAATCCTCGGGCCCTAGGAGGAAGCAGACGGCCCCCGACGACCAGGTCTCCCAGTCGGTCGTGATCAGACAGCTTGGGCCCGGCGATCGAATCCGCAGGCGAGGCCAGCTGACCCACCGTCACCAGTACCAGAAATCGGTCGACGTTCTGTCCAGCAGAAGTGGACCTACTCGGAAGACCCCATCCGCGGGGCCCGACCACGCTTGCGGTTCATCTGGTGGTGGGAGTCGCGGCTGAGCTTGGCGACGTAGGCGGAACCGAGGTCGTGGACCATCCCGCCCATCGCGTCGACGGTGTCGAGCTCGGCGCGGATGTCCCGGTCGAGGCCGGCGGGGGCGATCGGGAGCGCCTCGTGGAGCCGGGCCCGGGCCTCCTCGAACAGCGCCTCGCCGGCGCCGACGTCCCCGCGCTCGAGCGCCTCGGAGGCGCGGCGCTTGCTCTCCTGCGCCTCCTGGAACAGCGCCTCGGAGCGGACCGTCGGGTGCGGGACCCGGCCGGCGGCCTCGTCCCCCGGGACGACGTTGACGCTGATCGGCAGCGTCACGACGTGCTCGATCAGGCCGGGCAGCTCGACGTACGCGAGCTCCAGGGTCGCGATCCGGGCCGGGCCGAGCGCGGCCATCCCGGGGACGCGGAACTTCATCAGCACGCGGCGGCCCTCGGCGCCGAAGAAGTCGCCGAGCTCGATCATCAGCTGGTTGGCCGAGATCTGACGCGTCGGCAAGTCGTTGTACAGGTGGGCGAGGACGACCGGATCCTCCACGGTGACGATCAGCGACGCCGCCTGGACGACCTTGTTGAGCAGTCCGTCGACCTCGCCGGCGATCGCCGCACCCGCGGCGTCGGGGTTGTCGGCGAAGACGTGGTTGCCGCTACCCGCGCGGGCGATCGCCGCGAGCAGCGTCTCGTCGTAGCCCCGCCCGTAGCCGAGGGTCGAGGTGACGACGCCGTCGGCGTAGGCCTTGGCGGTGACGGCGGCGAACTCGTCGACGTCGCTCAGCCCGGCGTTGACGTGCCCGTCGGAGACGACAAGCACGGTGCCGCTCGCGGCGACCCGCCGGAGCTCGCGGAGGCCGCGCAGGTACCCGGCGGACAGGTCGGTGGTGCCGCCCGAGTGGACGGACTCGACGGCGCGGATCGCGCCCTCCTTGTCCGTCAGCGGGCCGGCGGCGACGACGACCTGCGCGGAGTCGTCGAAGGTGACCAGCCCAAAGTTGTCGGTCGGTTCGAGGCGGCGGATCAGCGCCACGAGCGCGGCCTTGGCCCCCTCCAGCGGCGGGCCCGCCATCGAGCCGCTGCGGTCGAGGACGACCTGCAGCGAGGCCGGGGCGCGGGTGGTGTCGACCGGCGCCGCGGGCGCCTCGAGGTCGACGAGGACGGTGACCTCGTCCTCGGCCTCGTGCGCGACCACCGCGACGTCGAGCATTGCGTTGAGCTTCATGTGATCCTCCATCACGTCACGGTGGGTCGGCAGGGCGCCCGGTCCGCGGATCGGGCCGGGCGCCGTCGCGGGTCCTAG
This sequence comes from Sporichthya polymorpha DSM 43042, assembly GCF_000384115.1. Taxonomy (NCBI): domain Bacteria; kingdom Bacillati; phylum Actinomycetota; class Actinomycetes; order Sporichthyales; family Sporichthyaceae; genus Sporichthya; species Sporichthya polymorpha. The sequence goes on along the minus strand of NZ_KB913029.1, from coordinate 4,002,394 downwards.
TAGGCCGAGGCCTGGATGACCCGGAAGGTCGCGCGCTTGAGCTGCGCGGCTTCGTCGCCGGAGACGAACTCGAACATCGCGACCTCGTCGGACTGGCCCGGACCGAGAGCCGAGACGAACGCGGTGTCGGTGGCGATGCGTGTGCCGGACGGCGTGAGTGCCTCGGCCTTGACGTCGAAGGACTGACGTTTGCTCGACTTGTTGGTCAAGGTCACCGTCAGCTTGCCGTCGGTCAGACCGAAGCCGAGGTCCTTGGCCGTGTACGTGCCGATTGCGACGCCGAGGTCGTTCGCGAGGACGTCGTCGGTCGCGTTGCCGACGGCCCGGTCGATGGACTTGCCCGCCTCGTCGACCGCGGTCGCGACCGCGACGGTGGAGGCGATCGCCCCGATGCCCGCGAGGATCGCGAGCACCACCCCGGCGATCGCCTTGCCCTTGCCGGCCCGGCGTCCCACGGCGGCGCCGCGCCACCCGACGACGCCGAACACCAGCCCGATCGGGGCGAGGACGAGCGAGATCATCCCGACGATCGGGATGAGGCAGAACACCGCCGCGACGATGCCCAGCACCAGGCTGGTGATCGCCGGGCCCTGGCGGCCGGGTCCGTTCATCACGACGACGGGCTGGACGTACCCGGCCTGCGGCAGGCCGGCGGATTCGACGTTGGTCGTGCTCATGGAAGACCCCCCGGGTCAGTGGAAGACATCGGCACCCGGAGCGGCTCCCCACCACGTCCGGTGCCCTGATGAGCAAGACCGTAGAGAGGGGGTCTGACAGTTTGGGGTCTGCGCAGTGACCTGAGGGCCGGTCAGACCTTGATCACGCGGAGCGGGCGGTGGGCCTCGGCCATCCGGTCGTAATCGTCGTCCTGGGTGACGACGGGTAACCCGAGGTCGATTGCGGTAGCGGCGATGAGGGCGTCGATCAGCTTCACGGTGCGGGTGATCCCGCCCTGGCGGCAGTCGGCGACGAGCCGGGCCCAGGCCCCGATCACCGACTCAGTGATCGCGATCGGGTCGGCCGCGCGGGCCAGGGCGAGGGCTTCCGCCCGATGACCGTGAAGCGTCACGCTCCTCTGGAGTCCTCGACCACCATGTCGGCCTATGGCGACGAACGGATCTTCCCCGTCCCAGCGATTGTCGACCCGTCGTGCAAGATCGAGATGCAGGCGCATTTTAAGCTAGGAAAGCACGGGATGGTCACCCCGCGACTCTACTACCTCGACCACTGGGCCAAGTCCGGCGCTGTGTACATCGGATACATCGGCCGCCACCTGACGAACACTCAGACCAGACTGGCTGCAGCCCCGGCGTGTCCGTGGACTCCGTCTTGTCAGAGACGTGGAGTTCACCGTTGTTAGCAGTGGCACGCACTAACCCGCTGAACTGCGGGAGCGCGCGGTTCGGAGCGTCCACCCGATAGACAACGGCGGTCGTCCGGGATCTCGCCGGCCTACCGACCCTGCGCCCGCAGCGCGGCGAGTAGTCGGCCTCGCGCTCCATGCCGAGGCGGAAGATCAGCTCCAGCGCCTCGTCGTCCGCTTCGGGGGCGTCGACGATCCTGCGAGCGGCGGCCAGATCCAGGGCCGTGAGATGCGCGCACGCGAGGTGCTTGGTGACGTCGGTCGGGCTAAGCACGAGCTGCCAGCCGTCGAGGTGCATATACCCACTCTGCCCTGGCGCCGCGGCCGGCCGCGACCTACGCCACAGCCGAGGCGAAGCTCGCGTACAGGTCACCGGGCAGGGGGTATTCCAGCTCCCATGTGATGGCCATCGGTCGCTCCCCCTCGTGGGAGCGATAGGTGGCGGGTCCGAGAAACCAGAACGCCCGGTCGGTCTCCTTGAGCCGGGCGAAGACGAAGATCGAGCGCCCCATCTCCGCGTGCTGCTGGTAGCGCCTGCCCGTCGGGCTGTCCGCACGGGTAACCGATTGGCTCTCCCAGTGCAGCAAGGTCCGGCTGATCGCGTAGTCGCGGTATCGGGTGGTCGGGGAAAACGATTCGCCGCTCTTGTCCATCGTGATCGCGAGCAGGTCGGCGGCGATGTCTTTGGCGTCGTAGACCCCGGTCTGCCACGGCGGCATCTTGGCCGACTCGCTGACCCCGGTCGCCGCGAAAATTTCGATCCGGCTGTACCGCGCGTGAATCTCCAACGGGACGTCAGGATGGCTCGGAATTGGGAACGACACGTGATCCACACGCTGGTCAAGCACGGACAACAACTCGCGCGCCTCAGCCCGAACCTGCGGATGTTGCCACAGCAGGTCGACCCCGGCTTGCAGCGACGCATCCTTGGCCAAAACCGACTCACCCACCACGGCGACCACCATCGCCAACAACCGGCGCCGACGCGCCGGCAGCTGGCTCACGTCGGGCGGCTCGGCGTCAGCAAACAGCTCCCGGTAGGCATCAAGGCGCTCAGCATCGTCAACGTGCAGGAGACGCCCGATCGCCCGGCGCAACGCAGTCTCGTGCGGACCGTCGTGTTCGAGGACGACTCCGGCGGCAGCTTGCAGGTCAGACCAACCCCGTCCGCCCTGATACACGTCGTCGAGGTCCAGCCCAGACTCGTCGAGAAAGCCGGCCAGACCCAGATCCGGTCGCTCGACCCGCAGCGAGCGAAGCTCCTCGACTTTCGCTGGCCACCGCGACGGCAACGCATTCCGCAAACTCGCCAGCACGACGTCGGTGGCAACCCGATCCAGGTGCATGTGACAACCCGCCGGGAGGTAGGGGAACCCCTGCTGAACGGCCCGTTCGACGTCCTTGCGGGATCCACCGAGCAGCGCCCGGAAGCGCCGATCAAAGCGGAACTCGCGCCGATGCGTGCCGACGAAGTCAAGCACCGTGCACGCTGCCTTGTTCGGGGCCTTGCGCAGACCACGCCCCAGCTGCTGCAGGAACAGGGTGGGGCTCTCGGTCGGGCGCAGCATAAGCACCGTGTCGACGACCGGGACGTCCACGCCCTCGTTGAACAGGTCGACGGAGAACACCGCACGGACCCGGCCGTCGGCCAGATCACGCAGGGCGGCCTGCCGCTCAGCGGGTGGGGTACTCGCGTCGATCGCCACCGCGTCGATGTCGTGGGCGCGGAAATGTCGGGCCATGAAGTGGGCGTGCTCGATGTCGACGCAGAAGCCGAGACATCGCATAGCGGTCACGTCAGCGTGGGCCATGACCTGTTTGATGACCAACCGCGCCCAGGAGTCGGCCGAGGTGTAGATCGAACTCAAGGCATGCGTGTCGTAACCGCGCCCACGCCTCCAGGGAACATCCCGCAGGTCAACGCCATCGTGGATGCCGAAGTAGGTAAACGGCGCCAGGTACTGCTGGTCGATGGCGTCCCAGAGCCGCAGTTCGGCGGTGATGCGGTCGCCGAACCAGTGCAGGATCGGAAGCCCGTCACTGCGCTCCGGCGTTGCCGTGAGACCCAGCAGCTCGGCCGGCTGGATGCGGTCGAGCAGGCGCGCGTAGGACGGGGCCGCGCCGTGGTGGATCTCGTCGACGATGACGACGTCGAAGTGCTCGGTCGGCAGCCGCTCGAGGTCCGCGGCGTTGAGGCTCTGGATGGAGGCGAACACGTGCTCGAACGCGACGGGCCGTGACCCGCCCACCCACTTCTCCCCGAAGCTGGCATCGCGCAGCGCATGCCGAAAGGTCGCCATGCTCTGGTCGAGGATCTCCTGCCGGTGCGCGACGAAGAGCAACCTGGCTCGCGGCAAGACCGCGCGCAGGCGGGCGTAGTCCAGCGCCGCCATCACAGTCTTCCCGGTCCCGGTCGCCGCGACCAGTAGGTTGCGGTGCTGCCCGCGGCTTCGGGCCAGTTCGAGCAGCTCCAGCAGCCGATCTTGAAACGGGGTCGGCGTGATCTCCACCGGGCTGAGGAACACGTGCGGACCGGCGTCACGGCGAGCGTGGGCCATTTGATCGTCGAACTGGGCCGGGTCGTAGGGCAGAAAGTCGCCGCTGTTCCAGTAACCGTCGAACATCGCGGCGAACTTCGCGACTACGTCAGGGTTGCGGGCACCGGAGAGACGCACGTTCCACTCCAGGCCGGTGACCTGGGCCGACCGCGTGAGGTTCGACGACCCGATGTAACCGGTGGAGTAGCCACCAGGTCGGTGAAACATCCACGCTTTGGCGTGCAGCCGGGTCGTCGTGAGGTCGTAGGAGACGCGCACATCCGCGCCGAGGTCGGCCAGCAGGTCCAGGGCCTCGGCCTCGGTGGAGCCGGTGTACGTGGTGGTCAGGACCCGCAGCGGCTTCCCCGACTCACAGTGCCGGCGCAGCGGCTCCAGCAGGGGCGCGATGCCGCTGCGCCGGATGAAGGCCATCACGACGTCAATGGCGGCGGCGGAGTCGACCTCGGAGATCAGCTGGGCCCACAGGTTGGGTTCGCCGGGGGCGTTGGTGAGCAGGGTGGTGTCGAGCAGCGGGACCAGCGGGGAAGCGACCTCTCTGGCGGTCCCGTCCAGGTTGCGGGCCCGGATGGCCCGCAGGACGTCGCCGGTCTCTACCGGGAGGTCGGCCGCCTCGGCCCCGGCCGTGGCCGCTAACTCCTGAAGCAGAGCTCGGACGGTCGCTACGCCAGTGCCGACCCGCTCGGTATCCGGCACGTGGGCGATCGCGCGCTCGACTTCGCGGGCGACATGCCAGGCAAGCCGGTCCGGCGCCTCCGCAGCGAGCAGCGGCCCTGTCTGCTGTACAAGGTCATCGGCGAGGTCGCGGAGGCGGGCGGCCAGCCGCTCGGTGACCAGGGCTTCGTACAGGCCGACCGGGAGGTCATCCACAGAGGTCACCGCTCATGGCGGAGGTTGGTGATCCGCCTGTCATCCGGACGCATCTGGGTCTTGAGCGCTTGCAAGGCGGCCTTCCCCGCATGCGCCGTGACCTTCGGCTCCGTGGGCAGGCACAGCACCATCGCGATCGCCTCCAAGACTCAGGTCCATCCCGGCGACCGCCGGGCAATCACGTTCACGTCGACGTTCCTACACCACGGCGCTGGTGACCGTTAGCCTGCTCGACCCGACGGTCGACGGGGCGTCGATGGATCACCCGCAAGCCACGAAAGTGTCGGTGTCGAGCCCTACGCTGCTCCCATGTCATCCGCCCCGTTCGTCGTCGTCTACGGCTACGTCGAGTACCACGACAGCTTTGCCTTGTACGAGGCCGAGCGGGCCCGCGAACTCGCCGCCGAATGGCGTGCGATCTACGCCTGCACGACCCTGGACGAATTCCTCGCTTTCCAGCCCTCGTTGAAGCACAACTTCGTCGGGTTTGAGCCGGAGGACTTCGAATACATGACCGATCCGTTTAGCCCCACTGACTTACCCGGCGTCGCGGATGGGGACTGGCCGCCGATGGCCACCGCCAACACCCTGGAGCTGTTCGATCCGAAGGGTCCGATCATCGCCGCACTCCGGACCGACGCCGGGGCCACCCTCGAGGACACGACGCTCAACGGCTGGTACCTGCAGATCCCGCCGGCACGCGAGTCCGACATGCTCGCCGTCCTGGCCCGGCACGGCATCGCCGCGAAGCGCGACGACGACTTCGTTGCGCTGGCGCTGGTGCCACATGAATAGGCGAGACAGCTGCACGGCGACCTAAGCCCGGATCCACCGACCGGTGAATCGCCCTGGGTCTGATGGCGGCTCTTCTTATTGGATTCCAATCCGACCGGGTTGGAGTCTTGGCCAGCGTAGAACGCTGCTTCGTACTCCGCCGGCGGAAGGTCGCCGCAGTGCCCGTGCAGCCGCTGTTCGTTGAACCAGTGCACCCAGGACAGGGTCGCCAGTTCGAGGTCCTCGACGTCCTCCCAACCACGGGTATCAGGCCCGTAGACGCACTCGGTCTTGTAGAGCCCGTTGGTCGTCTCGGCCAGAGCGTTGTCGTAGGAGTCGGCGACGGTCCCGATCGAGGGCCTGGCACCGATCTCGTCCAGCCGCTCGGTGAAGCGCACCGAGGTAAATTGTGATCCTGCATCAGAATGTGTCACCAGGCCGATGAGCCGGTGCCCGCCGCGCGAGGCCCGGGCCATCTCCAAAGCGTCGAGGACCATCTCGGTCTTCATGTTCGACGCCACCCGCCAGCCCACGATGCGCCGGCTGAACGCGTCGACGATGAAGCACACGTAGGCCATCCCCGACCGGGTCGGGACGTAAGTGAGGTCGGTGACCCACAGGGCATCGGGACGGTCAGCCTTGAAGTGCCGGTTGACCAGGTCCGGAGCCCGGGTGGCGTCCGGGTCCGCTCGGGTGGTGAAGACCTTCTTGCGCAGCCGGGAAACGCCCTCGATGCCGAGTTCCCGCATGAGGCGGGCGACCTGGTCACGGCCGATGTCGTGGCCGGCGCGGCGGGCGGCCTTCCAGAGCTTGTGGGCCCCGTAGACCTTCCGATTGGCGATCCACAACGCGAGCAAGATCTGCATCATCACCGCGTCGCGAACCGCCCGCGCACACGGTTGGGACTGGCGCTTCTTCGCGGCGTAGTACGTGCTCGGAGCCACCTGCATGTGCTTGCAGATGAACTCGACTCCGAACTCTGCACGGTTGTCGTCGATGAACGCGACGATCACTTCGATGGGCGGTCGAGCTCCGCCGCGAAAAAAGCCGAGGCCCGCTTCAACAGGTCATTGGCCCGGCGCAGCTCACGGTTCTCCTGCTCGAGCTCCTTGATCCGCGCCGACTCCGCCGAGGTCAGGCCGGGCTCGATGCCCTCATCGATGTCAGCCTGGTGGACCCACTTACGCACCGACTCCGAGCCGTACCCGAGCTGGGCCGAAACCCGCGAGATCGCCCCCTGCGTGCCGCCGAGCTCCTTACGAAGCGCGCGGACCAAGCGCACCGCGCCCTGCTTCTCAGCCTCGGTGTAGCGACGCTGCGACGGCTTACCCGACGCCCCCTTGTTCTCCATGGCCCCATCCTCGTTCCAAGGTCAGGAGCCTCCAAGGAACCCAGGGCGATTCATTTAATCGTGCACTCCCTGCGCTTGCCGGCGTTCTCGCAACATCCAAGCAATCCACTGCTACAGGTACGAGCCGCCGTAGGCTCGAAACATGTCGTTACATGACGATCGCGGAGCGGAGTCTCCCGCTCGTCAGCGCAGCGCACCAACCGACGCCATCGCACGATTGATGCGGCTGAACCAGAACCGCCGCTCCGACGGTTCGAGGTCTCCGCACAAGCGTCTACTGACGCTCCTCGCCCTTGGGCGGCTCGCGCGAACCGGGAGCAGCCAAATCGTCTGGTCTGACGCGGCCAGGGAACTGCCGCAACTTCTAGCGGAGTTTGGTCCCCCTTCGACGGCCGCTTCCGTCAAGTCCGCGGCGTATCCCTTCACCCGGCTCCGGAACGATGGTGTCTGGACCCTCAGTGCAGCGGTCCCAGACGACGACGTCACTCCCCTCCGCGATTCGAACCCGGTCGGCCGCTTCACCCCAGAGCTCGAAGTCGCAATCATCACCGCCGGCGACATTGCCGGTCTGGCGCGGCGGCTCGCGGAAGACGAGTTCCCCCCGACCGTCGTGCCGGATCTCCTCATCGCGGTTGGATTCGATCCGGATACATCTGCTCCTGCTCTCATGAATCAAGCACGGCGCCGGTCCTCAGACTGGCCAAGGGCGGTCCTGGCCGCCTGGGACCGCCAGTGCGCCTTCTGTGGGTTCGACGGACAACTCGGTGGACAGGCGGTGGGCATCGATGCCGCGCACGTCCGGTGGTTCACGCACGACGGGCCAGACGAGCTCGACAATGGGCTCGCTCTGTGCACGCTTCACCACAAGCTGCTGGACCGGGGCGTGCTGGGTCTGGACGAGGGCGCTTCGATCGTCGTGTCCACGCACTACTCGGCCCGGACCGAGGCCGGCCGTCACCTCTACGACCTGCACGGGCGAGCCCTGCAGCCCCGACCGGGCAGCCCCCTACCCGCGGCGGATCACCTCGCCTGGCACCGGCGTGAAGTGTTCCGCCACCCAGCCATCGCGTCCTAAACACCTCGCCGCTCGACGTTGACGGCAGCGACCCGCATCCAAGCTCGGCAGTACACGCGAGCGCGCGACCTCGACCGCCGCACGGCATACCCGAGCTAGCGAGCTCGCCCTTTCTCGACCCCAGGAATTCAGCCGCCCCCAGCCCTCGGCGTCCTGCCGAGCTTCACGATCTACGGCGCGGCCTGGGTTAAACGGGCCGGCTGACGATCGGTCAGGAACGACCCCGCAGCGCCGGGCACTGGGGTGTCCCGGGGTCTGGGTCGAGGACGGTGTCGAGGTAGTGAGCCGCGACGAAGCCCCACGCCCGGCGGTCGCGGTGGTCGGGGTGGGAGACGTCGCCCTGGGTGTAGTACCAGATCCGATTCCCGCCGGAATGCAGGCGGCCGGTGGTCCAGCAGACGAACCAGCTCTCGGTGCTGTACAGCGTCCCGGCCTGGGCGCCCGGGTCGTCCTCCCGGGCGAGCGGGGTGAGGAACACCGGCACGTTGGGCTGGTTCGGGCAGAGCTGATCGGCGGTCCAGGTGGCGTCGAACGCCCCGGTCGGGCCGTCGGCCCGGCGGACGTCGGAGCGGTTCACGCACACGTCCTCCCCCGCCGCCCCGGTCGGCCCCGCCGACGCCGGCGCGTCCCCGCCCCGGACCGCGACGACCACCGCCCCGGCGAGGACCACCACCGCGAGCCCGGCCGCCGCCATCACCGCCCGGCGCCGCGAGCGCCGCGGGGCGGGCCCGTCCGCCTCCGCTCCCTCGGACTCGACCGGCGCCGCGGCCGGCTCCTCCGGCTCGACGTCCGCCGGGACCGGGCGGACCGCCCCCGATTCCCGGTCCGCGAGGGCGGTCTTCCACCGCCGGACGAGGTCGTCGAGCTCGCCGGCATCGGCGCCGCAGGCCTCCCCGAGGCGGAGCACGACGTCGTCGTCGACCGGCAGCCCCGCCCCCGTGCAGTACCGGTGCAGGGTGGAGCGGCTGGTGAACGTCGCCCGGGCGAGGTCCTCGTAGCTGCGCCCTGAGCGGACGCGCAGCTCCTGCAGCAGGTCGGCGAAGCCGTCCGCACCCGCCGGTCGGTCCATCGCTCACCTCACCCCACGTCCCCGCGCGGGCCCCAGCGTGCCACGGCGGCCGGGCCACCCGCGAGACGCCGTCCCACGGGACGCCGCGGCGTCCCACGGGACGTCCCACCCCTGGTCAGCGCCCTGCGCCACCGCCCAGGCTCGATCCCGACACCGCACACCACGCTACCGATCGGGGGACCTCATGACCGCGCTCCGGGCGACCACTGCCCGCCTCGCCGCCGCAGCCGCCGCCGCGGCCCTGCTCACCGGCCTGCCGCTGCTGACCGCGACCCCGGCCCAGGCCGGCGGCTACTGCCGGGTGATCCCGCACGCGGCGCCGGTCCACGAGCACCCGGACCCGAACAGCCGCATCGTCCGCCAGCTCGACGCCGGCACCGTCGTCGCCGGGTCGCACGGCCACCCGTGGGAGATGGTCCGCGTCGCCACCGAGCACGACCACGCGTTCCTCGGCTTCATGAAGCCCTACAACCTGGACTGCTCCCTCTGACCGGCCCGCCGCCCTGGCAGGCTGGGGCCATGGCGCGGCGGACGATGAAGGTCGGGGACCCGGTGGTCCGGATGACGGTCCAGCTTCGGGACGTGGATCCACCCGTCTGGCGACGCATCGAGGTCCCGGCCGCTGCCACCCTCGCTGAGTTGCACACGGTCCTGCAGGCCGCGATGGGCTGGACGGACAGTCACCTGCACGATTTCCACGTCGACGGCGCTCGGTACGCGGTCCCCGAACCCGATTGGGACGTCGGGGAGGTCGGCGACGAGGCCCGCGTCCACCTCCAGCAGTTCGCGAGACCCGGCACGCAGCTGGAGTACCTCTACGACTTCGGGGACAGCTGGGAGCACGTCCTCACCGTCGAGAGCGTCCACCCCGCCGAACCGGGCGTCCCCTACCCCCGCTGCCTGGACGGGGCGCGGGCGTGCCCGCCCGAGGACGTCGGAGGAAGCCCGGGGTACGAGAACTTCCTCGAGGCACTGCGCGACCCCGAGCACGAGGAGCACGAGTTCTACACCGATTGGGGCGGATCCTTCGACCCGCACAGCTTCCACCTCGCCGCGACCAACGCCGCGCTCGCCCGCATCGCGTGGAAGACCGCCGCCCTGCACGTCGTGCCCGACCCCGAGCCCGCCGGGCCAGGCCTCACCCTGCGCTGCACCGGCAAGCTGCTGAAAGCGATCGGCGTCCGCCCGGCCGACCTGCCCGAGCTCCCACCCTCACCCCAGGACTGGTACCTCAACCTGGTCTGGATCGACGGGCGCAAGTGCCTCGTCGCCATGCACGCCGGCACGCTGTTCTCGCTCTTCCTCCCGGACGTCCGCGTCGCGGACCTCCGGCCCCTCGGCGCCGCCGTCGTCCCCGCCCTCGCGGCCGAGCTTCAGCGCGAGGACCTCCCCGCTGACACCTTCGGCCCGCTCGACCCCGCGGCGGTCCAGCTCGCCACGACCGCGGACCGCAGCGTCCTCGGCTCTCTCACCGACCTCGCCAACCGTTGCGACTGGATCGCCCGGAACGACGGCGGCCTGGCCCAGCTCGATCTCGACAAACTCCACCACCACTTCCAGCGCACCCCCTACAGCGCCCGGGGCTTCGCGTACCCGATCGACCTGGTCCGCCGTCAGCTCGGCGCCACCGACGTCCCCAGCCACCAGTCCTGACCCGGCGTTCAGAGGGCCTCGCCGCTCACCCAGGCGCCGCTGTACAGCACCAGGGCCGGGACCACGCCGACCTGCGTTACGTCCTTCGGGCGACGAGCATCGAGGAGACCGAGTTCCGTCTCCATCTCTCCGGCCGCCGGCCGACGCTTCACCAGCAGTCGGGTGCGGTCTGGGCTCCACGCGAGCGGGGACCAGCCGCGGACCACGACAGCCTTCCCCGTCGTCGTGTCCAGCAGACTCGTGTCCGTCGGCTCCGCGGTCGGATCGTCGACCGGGTAGACGCGGGCAGCGACGTAGCCGGTGCCGACGAGAGCATCGCCGATACGGGGCGCGATCCGGAAAACCCGCCGCGCGCCGTCGCCGACGATCGCGACCTGGTCGTCGGCGTTGTCCCGATGGACGAGTTCGAGAAACCCATCCGACAGCGTCCCCGCCAGATTGATCTCCCGGCGCGAGGAGAACAGCACCCGCGTCCGCTCGGTCTGCGGGTCGTACTCCAGGAGCCGACCAAGGACCCTCCGGTCGTTGTCGGGCCCGTCGTCCTCAAACCGGATCCGACCGTTCGGCCGCACCTCCGGAGAGAAGCCGTGCGGACGGCCAACTCCTGGCAGCGGAACAAGTTCGCCACCTTCGGTCACGAGCGCGAGTTTGTCCAGCTGCTCGTCGGCCGCCACCACCACGACGGTCGACCGGTCCGCGGCGAGGTTCGAGATCCGCTTGTCCGTCGTGATCCGATGGACAGTCAGCGGATCGAAGGTGATCCCGTACAGATCCGCGGACAGGACGTCCCCGTCCGCACTCGCTGCCACGTAGAGGTCGAAGCTATGCAGCGTCGGTGCTGCCGCCGACGCACGGTCCGAGGGCGAGTCCTCATCCCCGCAGCCGCCGACCACGATGAGCGCGAGCACCGCCAGCACGGCGCCGACCGGCCAGCGACGCATCCCGGTTCCCTTCACTCAAACCCCGGCGTAGAGAACAAAGTAGAAGGCGACGTCCGAAGGCTCGGTTCCGGCCGGGAACTCCCACAGACCGTGCGCGATGGCGCCCTGGAAATCGTGGCTACCGCTCTTCGGCCAGCAGCGGTACCAGCGACCGATGCAGTTGTCCTGCCACCACGCGTTGACTGCATTGCGGTCGTATGTGTCCATGAATGTGTTCCACGGACCGCGATGAGAGCCCAGCAGCTTGTCCGCCGGCTTCTGCGTCAGCGACGCTGATATCCCGACGGGTCCCTTCTTGACCTGGAAACCCAGGCCGAGGGTGTAGTTCTCGGGCGTGGACCCTGTGCGCCAGGAATAGCCAATCCGGCGGAAATTCTCGGAATCGGCAAGCGCGATCCCGGTGCCCATGCGGCGCAGGCGGTGGTCGGCCAACTGACCACCACCGACCGAGCAGACCTCCCACTGAGTTGTCGGCGCCCCCTCAACCTCGCGAGCCGCGGTAATGCGATACGGGTGGTACTGGAAGTGGATGCTGCCGCGTCTTGTGTTGGCATACCGATCGAAGTGGTCGTAGGTCTGCAGCTTCCGGTTGTCCCCGTTCTTGATGCAGCTCCGGAGATCCGCGGGGCCCTCGGTAGAAGCGTCCAGACGCAGGGTGCCCGGGCCCAGTACATCGTCAGTAGCCGCATCGACAAGGCTGCGCACTGTGCGCAAGGGTCCGAGCTCTCGCCCTTGACCGGTTCGCGTGTTGATCGCGGCCTTGCCCCCGACAACCACCGAGTTGATCGCCGAGATGACGTCCTGGTCATCACTCTGCCGCGCCGCGGCCTGAGCGGTGCCTTCCGGAACGGATAGCACGCCGGCGATCAAGCTGATGACGAGAAGATTCCGTCGCAGTCGGCCCATGATGTGCCCCCCAGCACCTCGCCGCGCCACCCCCCGGCGACGCCCGCGAGGGCACACACTAGACAAACCGGACGGCCTTGTCACCACCCCTCTGCGGTTGTGGATGACACCATTGAATGCCGCGAGGGCGAGGCGCCGAGTTCGCGTTGAAGATGCACCACCGGGCGCGACGGCCTCGGCCCGGCGAGTACGGACTGCCGTTCACCTTCGGCGCCTGTTCGGCGGTCGTTCCCGGTCAGTCCGCGTCGATCTCGCCCGGCCTTCGCGGACACGCCGTTCGAGGACGCGACCGCCTCGTTCAGCCGCTGACCGACGAGAGCTACGCCGGCTTCAGCGGGTCGTGGCCGATGTTCATGAGCCGGCGCCGCCAGCGGTCGTTGCCGCCGGGGGTGGGTTCCTCGGACTCCCCACGGAGGGAGTCGACCCGGTCGACGACGCGGCGCATCACGACGAGGTCGTCGTCGGTGAGGTCGGTCTTCCGTTTCCCCAGCACCGCGAGGACGCCGCGGCCGAGGTCGGTGCCGGATTGGTCGGCGAACTCATCCGACCCCTCGGAGGCGCTCTGGGTCTGGAGCCAGTCCCGCAGCTCGCGGGAGGTCATGTTCACGGCGTCGTGAAACGCCTGCCAGAGAGTGTCGAGGTCGACGTCGGAGCTTGCGGAGACGCGGGCCATCACCGCTCCCCCTTCGGACCGCGGGCACGGTCGGTGTCCTTGGCCGGGTCGGGACCGCCGCTGATCCCCGCGTCGGCGAGTTCCTGCTTCGCGACCTCGTTCGCCTTCTGGTCCGGGATCCCGCGGTTGTCCGCCTCGTCGCGGCGGCGCGCCCGCTGGGTGTCGTAGGCACGGCTTCCGGGATTCGGCATGTGTCCTCCTCGACGATCGGGCCTTGCTCTCAGAGCCCTACCCGATCGCCCGCGCGACGCACACACGCGTCAGACTCGCGCCGCCTCCTGGCCGAGCCGGGTGCGGAGCTTCACCGCGGCGCGGCGGGCCCGCTTCGCGGTGGCCTTGTCCGGGTGCCGGGCCCCGAGGACGTCGAGGACCTCCTCCACCCGCGGATGGTCCAGCCGCCACATCTCGTCCAGCAGCTCGTTCCGCTCCGGCACGCACTCGATGCCGAACGAGCTCACCAGTTCCTCCTCGCCACCGGCGTCGAGGCTGACGGACAGGATGTCGACCATCGCCCCGCTCCACCGCTCCTTCGCGACGTCGGAACGCCCCACCGCCCCACGCTCCCGCAGCCACAGCAGCGCGAACCCGTCCCCGGGGCCGTCGAGCAAGCTCCGCATCGCCTCCACCGCCGGTTTCTCCGGCACGGTCTCGTCGACGGCGTCGATCGCGAGCATCAGCGTCAGCCGGTCCGCCCCACCGTCGACCACGGCTGTGAGCAGGTCCCGCGCCGCCGACGGATCTGACGAGGCGTCAAGCCACGCACACGCGTCGGCCAGCCAGTCCTCCGGGCGTCCGACACCGGCCAGCGCCACCAGCTCCGCCGCGCTCGCCCCGACCGGGTCCGGCCGCTCCGGGATCTCGAACCCCTGACCCCGCAGCAGCTCCACCGCCGCCGCGACGCCCGCGGGCGTGAGCAGCGCGATGAAGTGCTCGTCGTCGCAGTCCGGGCACGGCTCGTCGTCCGGGACGATCTCGACCAGACCGAGCTCGTCGAAGTCGCCCAGAACCAGGTCCACACAGACCGGCAGCATCTCCTCGACGAGTTTGGCCGGGTCCGGCAGCCGCTCGGCGACGTAGCGCTCGAGGATGTCGATCAGCTCGGCACCATCGAGCCCGTCCTCGCCGGTGTGCAGGAGAGCGGCCAGCAGCAGGACGCTCGACCCCAGCCGCAGGTCGTGCAGCCAGTCGACGACTCCCTCCCGCGGCGGCACCGACACCAACGCGGCCTCGACGATGCGCTGATGGGCCGTCAGGATGTCGAGCTCGCCGAAACTCTTCACCTCGACGAGCTTCTTCTGGTACCGCCGTACCGCCCCGGCGGTGACCGCAATCCGCACGACCCGGTCCAGGTACTCCAGCTCCGTCGCGGACCGGACGCCCTCGAGCTCGTCCCCCGTGGCCAACATCTGGACCAGCTCGCGGGCGTCGGCCAGGCGCAGGTGGCCCTTCTCGGTCAGCGAGGCCCCGGGCGCGGCGCAGAACTCGGCCAGCGCCTGCACCTGGAGCAGCAGCGGCGCCGACTGCACGTCGTCGAGTCGCTCCTCGATGTCCGGGATCCGGACCGGGTTGAACGTGTTGGGCACGCCCGCGTTGCGACGCTCCACGCGGCCGAGGATCCCCGCGACCGTGTCGTCGTCGAGCTCCAGCACGCGCTCCGCGAGGTCGGCGAGTGCGGCGTCGTCCAGCTCCGGCCCGGTCTGCAGTCCCCCGACGCCGGCGAACAGGCTCTTCGCCATGCCGAAGTTGTCCGGGTCGGACATCTCGCGCAGGAACTCCGCCTGGTTGCGCTCGCACCACGAGCGGATCGTCGAGGGCCGGTCCGAGGCCGGGTCCAGCCGGCCCGTCTGCGCCAGGAACTCGACGAACGCCGCCACGTTGCCCGGCATGTCCGCGCACAGCTCCGCGGTGGCGGACAGCTTCCGCGGGCACCAGCACAGCAGGAACTCCTGCACCCACGCGACTGTCCACACGTCCAGCACGCCGTCGTCGTACTGGAAGCGCCAGTCGAGCAGCAGCCGCGCGTCGTCGACGTCGACGCTCAGCCCGTGCTCGGCGACCCAGGTCCCGAACTCCGCGACCAGCGCGTCGGACGTCTTCTTGAACTCCTTCTCACTCGCCGGCCGCATCCGCAGCTTCGGCCGGTCCGGCGCCCCCGCCTCCCCGACCACCGCGAGGCGACGGCGCTTCGACGGGCGGTTCGACATCCGGTCCTCCTCCGCTCCGGGCGCCGGAGGTGACGCCCGGGTGAAGCCCCATTCTGGACCGTCGCACACCCCGCGGACAGCTCCCGCGCCCGGCACCCGCTGCAGGGCGGCTCGGCACGGCGGCATGTCCGGCCCCGGTCCGGGTAGCCCTCCGGCCTCAGGACCGGAGGCGGCGTGGACCAGGACGAGTTCATCGAGCAGGTGCGGATCCGGGCGCGGCTGAGCTCCCGGTCCGAGGTGGAGCGGGCGATCGCGGCGGCGCTGGAGACGCTCGGGGAGGCGATGGCGAACTCGGCGGCGGTGAGTCTGGCGTCCAAGCTCCCCGGCGAGATCGGGGATCACCTGCGCCGGACCGCCGCGGACCCGGAGGTCCCGCGGATCCCGATCGAGCAGTTCTTCGCGCGGGTCGCCGAGCGCGAGGGCGTGCCCCGCCACGCGGCGATCACGCACTCGACCGCGGTGCTCAAGGTCGCCGGGGAGGCGCGGCGCTCCGCCCCGACCTACGTCTCCGCCGAATCCGGGCTCAGCTTCGCCAACCTGTTCAGCGGGTTCTTCGGGGCCGCGGCGCGCAGCGCCTGATCACACGACCTCGCCACCCGGCGTCAGTAACGTCGCGAACCAGTCCGCCGCGAGCCCGGCGACGGCCTCCAACGCGCCCGGCTCAGCGAACAGGTGCGTCGCCCCCTCGACGATCTCCACGCGCCGCGGACACAGCATCAGCGTCGCCGCACGCTCGTTCACCTCGCGCACCGGGATGTCCTCGCCCCCGACGATCAACAGCGTCGGCGCCGCGACGCGGACCAGCGCCTTCCCCGCCAGCTCCGGCCGCCCGCCGCGGGAGACCACCGCCCCGATCCGCCCCCGGGCCTGCGCCGCCGCGACCAGCGCGGCCGCCGCACCGGTGCCGGCGCCGAAGTACCCGACCCGCGCGGGCCCGATCTCCTTGCTCAGCCAGCGTTCCGCGTCGTAGAGCCGGTCCGCGAGCAGCCCCACCGGGAACGCGCTCTCCGCCTCGGCCGGGGTGAGCAGGTCGAGCAGCAACGTCCCGATCCCGCGCTCCTGCAGGACCGACGCCACCATCCGGTTCCGCGGACTGTGCCGGCTGCTCCCGCTCCCGTGCGCGAAGACCACCACCGCGTCGGCGCGCTCGGGCAGGACGAGGTCACCCGCCACCGCGGCCCGATCCGTGACGATCGAGACCTGCTGAGCCACCGTCACGACGCGGCTCCCGCAAGCAGTGCGAGCACCTCGTCGTCGCCCGTCTGCCGGTAGTCCTCGTACCAGATCCCGACCGCTTCGAAGTGACGGGGCGTCAGGATCGCGATCAGGTCGTCCACCTCCGCGGCCAGCCGCTCCGCCGTGTCCGGCGCCGCCACCGGGACCGCGAGCACCACCCGCGCCGGCCCGTACGACCGCAGCCCACGCACCGAGGCCTCGGCCGTCACCCCCGTCGCGAGCCCGTCGTCGACCAGGACGACCTCCGCCCCGGCCAGCGGCGGCAGGGCGCGATCGCCCCGGTACCGCGCGACGCGACGCTCCAACTCGGTGCGCGCGGCCGCGGTCAGCTCCCGCCACGTCCGCTCGCGGATCCGCGGCGCGTGCGCGTACACGACGGGCTCGGCCAGCCCCTCCGCGATCGCGCCGATCCCGAACTCCGGTTGCTCCGGCAGCCCCACCTTGCGGGCCACGAACACCTCCAGCGGAGCGGCCAGTGCTGCCGCGATCGGGGCCGCCACCGGCACCCCACCCCGCGGCAGGGCCAGCACGACCGGGTCGGTCAGGTTCAGGGCCGCGACGCGTGGAGCCAACCGGCGTCCCGCGTCGCGGCGGTCCGTGAAGCGCATCGGTCCTCCCGAGGACGCTCTGCCGCTCCCCCTACCCACCTGGCGCGCCGGAAAGACCGGGGCATGCGCCACGCCCGGCGGGGCAGTGTCGGAGACGACCACGCAGGAAGGGACCGCGATGGACCTCATCACCGCCGAGCACGTCCGCGCTCTGAGCACCGCCCCCGAAGGGTCCGCGCTGGTCATCAGCAAGGGCCGGGCGCTCGTGCTGCCCGGTCCGTTCAGCGAGGTCAACGGCTACCTCGTCATCGGACGTGAGGATCTCTCCGGCCTGCTCGGCAACGTCCGCGACGACCACGCCGTCGAAGAACTCGCCCAGCGCCTCAACAGCGCCGTCGTCGAGCTCGGCGGCTAGTTGGCTCAGCCCAGGTTCAGCGCAAGGCACGCCTGCTCGCACCGCCGGCACGCCTCGGCGCAGATCCGGCAGTGCTCGTGCATCTCCGCGTGCGTCGCGCACTCGTCCCCGCACATCCGGCACGCGTCCGCGCAGGCTCGGACGGCCGCGCGCAGCAGCCCCGGCGCGGTGTCGGGCCCCCGCGTCAGGATGCGGGCGAGGGCGTCGCACAGGTCGGCGCAGTCCTGGTTGAGGCGGATGCAGCGCCGCAGGTCGGCGACCATCTCCTCGTGCAGGCACGCGTCCGCGCACGAGGTGCAGGCCTGCGCGCAGGCCAGGCACGCCTCGATGCACTCGGCCAGCGCGTCGGCGTCGATCCCGACCAACGGACGGGGATGGGCTTCCTGCATCTCGGCGACGAGCACGACGACCTCCGATCGATCCGCGGCCGCGGTGGCCGACGGCTCTGACGTACCCGTCCGGAGAGATCGATCACGTGTGGGCTCAACCACGGCGCCACGCCGACCGATGCCTCTACCGTGGAGGAACGTCCTTCGCGTCGATGCGGACGCGGCGCCGTGCGCACCACCTGACCTGCACGACCCGCGCTGATCCCGTCCCGGAGACTCTGTGCCGCTCGAGGCTGACCCCGCTGTACCCACCGACGCCCCGGAGCGCCCGTCCCTCGGCGCCGTCGTGAAGCACCTGACTCTGGCGATCCTGACCGCCAACATCATCCCGGGGCTGCTGTTCTACTCCTGCATGCTCGCGAGCAACATCTGGCTCGCCCTGACCGTCGCCCTCTGCTGGTGCTACGGCGCCGCCGCCTGGCGTTCGGTCACCAAGCGCCGGGCGTCGATCCTGCTGTACCTGACGATCATCGGCCTGACGGGCAAGACGATCTTCGCCTTCGCCACCGGTTCGACGTACTTCTACTTCCTGCAGCCGGCGCTCTCGGACGTCGTCGTCGCGACGCTGTTCCTCGGCTCCCTGCTGACCGCCCGTCCCGTCGTCGCCCGCCTCGCGAACGACTTCTATCCGATGGACGACGACCTCCACGGCCGCGCCCGCGTCCAGCGCCTGTTCTGGCGGCTGACGCTGCTGTGGGCCGTCATCGTCGGCATCAAGGCGACGCTCTCCCTCTACCTGCTCCACACCCAGCCCACCGACGACTACGTCGCGATGAAGACCGTCTTCGCCCCCGCCCTCATCGCCGGCGGCGCCGCCGTGACCGTCTGGCTCAGCGCCAAGGTCGCCCGCCACGAAGGTCTGCTCGGCGGTTCGCTCCGCACCGCCTGACCCACCCTCATTGGAGATGACATCTCCAACGGGGGTTGGGTCGCGGCGTTGTCCACAGGCCCGGAGCGGAAGCGCGCGAATTCCGGCAGTCTCTGCCCTCCACACACGGGAGGGGACATCCGATGGCGTATCAGCTCTACGTCTGGGAAGGGGAGCGCCCGGCCGACGACGCCGCCGGCGGGCGCGAGTGCCGGGAGATGGTGTGCCGGCACCTGGTCGGCGACAAGACCGCGCCGACGGCGAGGATCCGCGCCTTCGTCGACGCGCTGACCGCGCAGTGGTCCGACGACGCCGACGACCCGGCCTCGATCACCTCGCCCTGGGTCTGGACCCCGCTCCTCGACGACGCGTCGGGCCCGATGCTGCTGCTGACCCTCGACGACGACATGGCTCTGATCGGGAGCGTGATCATCGCTTCGATGGCCGAGGAGCGCGGACTCGTCGTCTACGACCCCCAGGTCGAGCTGCTGCGCCCGGTCTCCGAGGCGACCGCCGCCGAGTACTGGAAGCAGCGCTACGGCACCGGGGCCTCGCTGAACTGAGAAACACCCGTAGCGTCAGCGGGATCGCGCGCTATTGCGCTCGATCCCGCTGACGCTACGAGGAAATTCGGTCAGGCGGCTTCGGTCGACATCCGGCCGAGGAGCACGCCGACACCGACGTGGAGCTCCGGCTGCTGCGGGGCCGGAGCGATCGCGCCCTCGGTCCCCGGGGTGGCCTGCGTGGTCTCGTTCTTCTCAGTCATGGCAATGAGACGAATCGACCCGCCCGTCGGACGTGGTCCGTTCGGACCAATTTCACTAGTCCCTTCGGCCCGTTCCACCTGACCCAAGCGCTACCGCCGCTTCGGCCGGACCCAGCGGTAGGTGATGGTGACGTCCTCGCGCTCGTCCAGCAGCACCCGGGCGACGTGCGAGTTGTGCCTGAACGTCACCTTCGTCCCATCCGTCTGCTTCACGGTCACCGATTTCAGTCGGAACGGTGACTTCACCCGGTAGAACGCGGTGACCCGCGTGCGCTCCTCGACTCCGCGGACCAGCGCCCGGCAGCCGCGGGCGCGCCGGTATTCGGTCGAGGTGCCGCTGATTGCGGTTCCTGACTCCAGGGACTCGATGCCCACTCCGGAGTTCAGAGCCTTGTGCTTGCCCAGGCCCTGATGGCACACCACCACCGCGCCCGAACCGGCGGCGGCTACCCGGGCCTCCGTGCGGGCCGTGGCCTGAGCCCCGGCGGACCCGCCGGCGACGAGGAAGCCGGTGACCCCGACCGCGGTGGCGACGAGGGCGGAGCCGGTGGACAGGGCGAGTGAGCGCTTCATGCGGGCCTCCCAACGCATGGACCGGCGCAGTCGTCGGCCACCTTCCCTTGATACGAGCGACGCCCCCGCGGACCGGTCCACTTGGAACGGATTTGGCCCGGCCCGAGCACCCGGGACCCCACGAACAACGCCTGTCACAGGCGGGTCATCACGGAGCGACGCGGCGCGCCGCCGCGCTGTGGCGTCCCGCGGGCGAACCCGGAGCGGTCGATACCATCGGCCATTGTTCCGACGAGGCACGAGGTGGCCGTGCTGCAGCTCCCGACCGGCGAGGGTGTCCTCCCCGACCAGTTCCTCCGGGCCGCGATCGCCGAGGGCGTGATCGACGCCGGGCGGTTCACGATCCCCGCGACCAACATCCAGCCGGCGAGCCTGGACCTGCGGCTCGGCGAGGTCGCGTACCGGATCCGGTGCAGCTTCCTGCCCCACCGCGACACCGTGGAGCACGGGCTCAAGGATTTGATCGTCGACGAGCTCGACCTGCGCCGCGAGGGCGTCGTCCTCGAGACCGGGCGCCCGTACTTGATCCCGCTCAAGGAAGCCCTCAGCCTCCCGCCCGGGATTCGCGGCAAGGCCAACCCGAAGAGCTCGACCGGCCGCGCGGACGTCTTCACCCGCGTCATCACCGACGGCTCGGACCGCTTCGACGAGATCGCCCCCGGCTACTCCGGCCAGCTGTACCTGGAGGTCGTGCCGCTCTCGTTCCCGATCCGGGTGCGCGAGGACCTCACGCTCAACCAGCTGCGCCTCGCCGTCGGCCGCGCGGAGCTGAGCGACGCCGAGCTGCAGGAGTACCACGGCATCGAGCCGATCCTGTTCGCGGACGGCGCTCCCGTCCCCGCCGAGCAACTCGTCCTCGGCAACGGCATGTTCCTCGGCCTCGACCTGCGCGCCAACAACGTCGGCCGCGTCGGCTACCGGGCCCGGCCGAACGCGCCGCTGCTCGACCTCAGTCGCGTCGGCGAGGCCGACCCCGAGCAGTTCTGGGAGCCGGTCAAGCCCGAGCCGGGCAACCGCATCGTGCTCACGCCGAAGGACTTCTACCTGCTGATGTCGTACGAGGCGGTCCGCATCCCGTCCGGCCTCGCGGCCGAGATGACCGCCTACGACCCGACCTCCGGTGAGCTCCGCACCCACTACGCAGGGTTCTTCGACCCCGGCTTCGGCGTCGACCCCGCCGGCGCGCTCACCGGTTCCACCGCCGCGCTCGAGGTCCGTGCCCACGACGTCCCGTTCATGATCGAGCACCGCCAGGGCGTCTGCAAACTGACCTTCGAGCGCATGCTCGCCGAGCCCGAGCGCCTCTACGGCCAGGGCATCGGCTCCAACTACCAGAACCAGGTCGAGACCCTCGGCAAGCACTTCCGGCTTCCCACCACGGGGTAAGGCGGCGCGCAGGGGCTCCGGGGGCGGGCCAAGCTGCGCCGAGTGCGCAGATCGGCCCCGGTCCGCGCCCCGAAACCCGTGCCGATCTGCGCACTCGGTGCAGTTCAGCGCGGCCCGCGACTCGGCGACTCGGTCAGGCGACGGCCGCGGACGGCGTAGCGGTCCGGTGTTGTCGAACCGGTGGCCGGGTGAGGTGAGCGCTGGGCCCCGCCCGCCGCGCGCGGGGCCCAGCTGATGGTGCGTCAGGCCAGAGAGCCGGAGAGGACGAACGACGCCGGGCTCGCGCCCTGCTCCGCCGCGTCGCCCCGCTCGCCAGGCGGAACGCCGCGACGGCTCTCCCCACCCGTCCCCTGCCCGCGGCCGCCGTCCTCGTCGTCCGGGCACGGGTGCTGCCGGGCCGCCCCTTCGGGCGCCACCCCGCCGCGGGCCCCCGGGGTCGCCGTCGGGGTGGTGCCCCCCGACGGCTCCGACGACTCCGACGACTCCGACGGCGAACTGCTCGGCGCCGGTGTCCCGGCCGGCTCGTCCGCCGCGACGGCCCCGACCGCCGAGAACAACACGCCCCCGGCGACCAGGCCGGCCGCCACCAGCCCGACCGAACGGCTGTACTGACCGATCTTCATGTGCCCTCCTCCTCGGGCCGCCCTGGCCCACGAGGATCAGGGAACCGACCGTGGCTTCACCTGGCCTTGGGGGACGATTCGGAGTCGCTTCCGACCCCTCAGCCCGCGATCTCGCCCCGGACGTCGAGGCGGGCGAGGTCGGCGGCCGCGCGGCCGGCGGCCCAGCCCTCGACGTCGCTGACCTCGGTCGACTTGGTGCGCAGCCGCGGGAACACGCGTTGAAACTCGCGCTCGACGTCCGCACTCACCGCGCGCAGCACCGGCAGCAGGCGCTCCCGGTCCGGCGCCTCCGCCAGCGCCGCGCGGTCCGCGGCCTGGAGCCGCTCGCCGATGCGCTGCGCGTACGAGATCAGGAAGGAGCGCCGGAACGAACGCGTGCGCGACGTCCCACCCCCGTCCTGACGGCGGCCGTGCCGCAGCATCGCCGCGTCGGCCTGCACGAGGAGCGAGGTGGCCAGCAGTTCGACCGCGTCGAGGTCGTGCGGATCCCCCACCAGCGACGCGAAACCGAGTCCCTCGCTGACCGCCACGCGGCACCGGTTCGCCCGCGCGACGGATGTGACGAGCAGGGCCTTCGCCCAGACGTACGGGGCGTCGATCCAGATGCGCCGCGTCGTGACACCGCCGGTCGCCGGGCCGTTCTGACTCTGCGTCAGCAACCGGTCGAGAGCGTAGCGCGCGATGAGTTCCTGCGCCTTGGCGGTCAGGGCTTCGGCCTCCGCCTCGAACTGCGTGGACTCGGCCTTCGCGAGCAGGGCGCGGACCTTCGCCAGTTGGCGCGCGGCGTCGGGCCCGGTCGATGCTCCGCGGGTGGCCCGGGCCTGGCCGGGCGGCGACACGGTCACGGCGATGTGCGGGACGAAGCGCAGGACCGCCACCACGCGCAGGGTCAGTGCCAGGTCGACGGGGTCACCGAGGTCGGGCACGAGGGTCGGGGGCAGGTCGTCGAGGCCGCGTTGCCAGCGCTCGTCGATGCGGGACGGGTCGAACGCCTGGGCCTGCGCCCGCAGCAGCCCGGCGATCAGCGCCGGACCGCCACAGCCGACCCGCCGGCGCAGGACCTGCCCCAGATCGTCCGGATTCCAGCCGTTGCAGGTCAACGGTTCGACCAGCGCGCTCAGCGCGTCGGCCACGACCGTCGCCACCCGGCGTGGCTCGCGGCGCATCAGATCCGCGACGGCAAGGTCGACCGCCGCCGGATCCACCATGACGCGCACCAGCCATCGCTCGACCGCTGCGCGCTCGTCCTCCGGGCCGGACAGGCCCAGTTCCGCCAACCGATTTCTCCCCATGCCCGGATCGTTGCCGTCCCCACCGACAGTTGGATTTCGCGCCCTCACCCCGGCTGCTCGGCGGTCCAGATCAGGGCCGCGGCGAGGTAGCGGTAGGTCCACTCCTCCGCGAGTTTGCGGGTCTCGCAGAAGACGATCGGCACCTCGGGGTAGCGGACCTGTAGTTCAGCGATCCCGTCGGCGACGGCGGACGGCCGCTGGTGCGCCAGAGTGAAGACGCGGGAGTAGCGGTCCTCGACGACGACCGCCGCGCGGGGAACGGCGGCCAGCTCGCCGAGCGCGAAGCGGAGCTTGCCGTTCATCACGCTGCTGACGAGGTCGTCGAGGGACTTGCGCTCGACCACCGCGAGCAGCTTGCCGTCGGCCTCGACGCCGTAGTCGCCGCAGGGCAGGGCGCGCTTGGTCGTCGTCACCTGCTGGTTCGCGAACTTGTAGGCGTACCGCTCGTGGGCGTCGACGACGATCTCCATCGTCGCGAGACCCGAGGCCCGCGCCGTCGGGGTGCTGACAGCCGGCCGGGCCTGCTTGCGCGTCCGGGGCGACTGCCAGAAGACCATCTCGCGCCCCCGGGCGCGGGTGAAGACGATCTGCGAGCGAGACTCCCGGGTCCGGTCGGCGACGACGTCGATCGCCGCGCCGCGACGGGTGCAGGCGGTGAGCGGGACGGTCTCGACCAGGTCCGGCTCAACCGGCCACTCCGCGAGCGGGACGGGATAGCAGAACAGCGCGTTCGTCCGCGGCCACGTGTCCTTCGTCCGGAAGACGAGGTCCTCCCGGCCGGCCGGGACCCGGATCAGGAACGGCAGGGAGCTGTCGGTGTCGGGGTTGCGCGCGATCAGCAGCTCCACCCGCCCTTCCTACCGGAGAACGCTTCCGCGGAAGCGTTTCGGCTCGCTACGGCGTCGGTGTTCCGTGCACCACGCCGTTGCATCGCGATACGTTTCGATATATCGTGAGTGCATCGACCCCAGGGAGGGGTCGGAACCAAGGAGAATCGAATGCATGACGTCCACGACGGCCGTTCCTACGGCCACCCGGGCCGGCGCTACCGCGCCGAGGACCCGTCCGAGCGCGGCTACGGCCGGCGCGGCGGACGGGGCGCCATGAGCCCCCGCGGCCGCGACGGCGACGTCGAGCGCGGCGAACCGCGCGCACGCCGGGACGGGCGACCCGATCTCGGCCACCCGCACGTCCGCGGCCACCGCGGCCGCGCGCAGCGGGGCGACGTCCGCGCCGCGGTGCTCCGCCTCCTCGCCGAGCACTCGATGCACGGCTACCAGATGATGAACGCGATCGCCGAGCGCACCGACGGCAGCTGGCGGGTCTCCCCCGGCGCCATCTACCCGACGATCGCCCAGCTCGAGGACGAGGGCCTCGTCCGCACCGAGTCCGAGGGCGGCCGCAAGCTCGTCGTCCTCACCGACGCCGGCCGCGCCTACGTCGAGGACGAGACGACCGCCCCCGCCGACCCCTTCGCCGCCATGACCGACGAGAAGGGCACCGGCCTCCGCGACGTCTTCGAAGGCCTCGCCGTCGCGAGCAAGACCCTCGGCCGCACCGGCACCCCCACCCAGATCGCCGCCGCCCGCGAGGTCCTCGAGAAGGCCCGCCGCGACCTCTACCTGATCCTCGCCGACGACCCCGGCGCGACGACCTGACCCGTCGCCGCCCCGCCCCGCCGCCCTCACCAGCCGTCCCGACGCCGACTTCACCAGCCGTCCCGACGCCTTCACCAGCTGAGGCCCTGCTTCACCCGTCAGGCAGGGCTGGTGAAGACGGTCTCAGCCAGTGAAGCTGCACCCGCCACCGCGCGGCCACACTGCCCGCGCCGGGCGACCGCTTCCTCGCCGCAGCACCACTTCGCCCGCCGGATCGGACGAGGGAAGCCGCACCCCGCCGACGGAAGCTGCGCCCCGAGGCCGCCGGCGCTCCGACGCCGGCTTCACCAGGCGTCCCGACGCCTTCACCAGCCGAGGCCCTGCTTCACCCGTCAGGCAGGGCCGGTGAAGACGGTCTCAGCCAGTGAAGCTGCAGCCGCCGCCGCACGGCCACTGCCCGCACCGGCGGCGACCGCTTCCCTCGCCGCAGCACCACTTCACTCGCCGGGACCAGCTTCACCAGCCCGGCCCGGCGAGTGAAGCGGGGGCTCAGCCAGTGAAGCTGCGGGGAGAAGCGGCGAGAAGAAGCTGGGGCCCGGGACCGGACGCGCGTCAGCCGGCGGCCCAGGGAGGGGGGCCGCCGGCTGACCGGGATGGCTCAGGGTTCTGGCCGGCCGCCCGGAGGGGGCCCGGGCGGCCGGTCAGGTCTAGGAGTCCGCGGCGGCGGTGTACTGAGCCCCGCCGAGGACGGCGGTGGTGACCGCGAACTGGGACCGGAGCTCGACGACCTGCTCCCGCATCCGCTCGATCTGAGCCTCCGCGGCGGTGACGCGGTCCGCGGACTTGACCAGTTCCGACTCCAGGCCCTTGGCGCGGGCCTCGGCGGCGCCGCGGGCGCGCTCGGCGAGAGCGAGCTTCGCGGCCATCTCCTCGAGCTTCGCGGCGAGGGCGTCCTTCTCGCCGTCGACGGCGGCCTTGGCCTGGTCGGCGGCGTCGCGCTCGGCGGTGAGGAGCTCGATGCGCTCGCGGATCGCGGCCGCGGTCGCGGCGGACTCGCGGGCGGCGGCGCCGGACTCGGTTGCGGCGGCCTCGGCCTCGAGCGCCCGCTGCTTGAACTCGGTGATCGTCTTCTCCGCGGCCTCGCGGCGGGCGATCTCGGCGTTCAGGGCGGCCTCGGCGGCCGCGGACTCCTGCGCGTGGGCCGTCGCCGCGGCGAGGGTCTGTGCCCGGGCCGCGTCGACCTTCGACGCCGCGTCGGCGCGCGCCGCCTCGATCAGGCGGGCCGTCTCCATGCGAGCGCCCTCCATCTTCGCGGCGGACTCCTTGCGCACCGCGTCGATCGCGGCCGCGGCCTCGGTGCGCGCCTGCTCGACGGTGCGAGCCGCCTCGGTACGCACCTCCTCGGCGCGGGTCTCGGCCACCGACTTGGCCTGCTCGCTCGCCACCACCGCGGCCTTGAGCTCGGAGATCTGGGCCAGCAGGCGCTCGGCCTCAGCCTCGGCGGCCGCCGTCGAACGCTCGGCCTCGGACTTCTGCGCGGCGAGCTGCGCCGTCAGCGCCTCGACGCGGTGACGGGTCGACGCCAGCGACGCCGCGGCACGACGCGCCTCCGCCTGAGACTCCGTCAGAGCGGCGGTGGCCTCGTCGGCGCGGGCCTTGTCCGCGGCCGCGGCCTCGGTCGCCTTCACGCGACGCTCCACCTCGGCGAGGCGCGCGGACTCCGACGCCTTGCGCGCCATCTGCTCGGCGGTCAGGGCCTTCTCGGTCGCGTCCAGCCGGCCGGTGAGCTCCTCCACCGACTTCAGCGCCGCGACGAGCGCCTCGTTCTGCGCCGAGAACTCCTTCTGCATCGTGTCGCGCTCGGCCGACATCAGCCGCACCGCGACCTGGGCCTGCTCGACCTTCTCGGCCAGCGCGGCCGCCTGCGCCGCGGCCTCCACCGCGGCGGCGTCGGCCTGCGCGCGCTCGTTCTCCGCCTGCAGCTGCGCGCGCTCGGCGCGGGCGACGCGGGCGTTCGCCTCGGCGACCTTCTCCGCGGCCTCGGCGGAGACGGCCTCCATCTGGGCGGCCGCGGCCTCGGGGTCGGCGGTCTGCTTCAGCGCCTCGTTCAGCTCGCCGAACTGGCCGAGCAGGTGCTCCACCATGCCGGTGACCTGACGGCGGATCTCGGACGCACGCTCACGCGCGCTGTCGACGGGACGCTCGTCGATCGGAGCACCCGTCAGTTTCGACTTCAGCTCCTGGCGGGCCTTCCAGGCCGCGGCCGGGTTGTGCTCGGGGTCGCCGCAGTAGCGGGCCACCCCGTTGGCGCCGTCCGCGGCGCTCGGGACCGGGGTCCGCATGCAGTTCGGCATGGCGCAGACCGGACGCGTCTGCGCCGGGACCGCCTCAGCGGCCACGGGACGGGCCGGCGTACGCGCGGCCCGGTTCAAGGGAGCGGAGCTGCGGGAGGTCGTCTGCTCGGTCATGCGTGTGATCGTTCCGAAGTCGATCACCGGACGCGGCGAACATTGCGAATCCTTGAGAGCGGAGCATTCGGACATCCGCGACATCCCCGGACGATCATGGTCATCTGACTGGGACTCAGTCGATCACCGCCGCAGCTCCGCCGGCTCCTCCAGTCGCTCGAGCTTCTGCGGGTTCCGGACGGCGAAGATCCGCGCGATCCGACCGGACTCGAACGCGAAGGAGACGACGGTGTCGAGCCCGCCCGCCCGCTCGATCCGCACCGCGACCGTGCCGTTGACCAGCGCCGTCACCAGGTCCGCATCGGAGACCACCCGCGTGAAGTTCTTGAGCAGTGTCGCGACCGTCTCCGCCCCCGACACCGGCTGCTTGAGCGCCGGCGCGATGCCCCCGCCGTCGGAGACCATCACGACGTCGGGCGCGAGGACGTCCATCAGCCCGAGGACGTCCCCGGTCCGCAGCGCCGCGAGGAACCGCTCGACGACCTGCTGCTGCTCGCGCCGGCTCACCGCCACCCGGGGCCGCCGGGCCGCGACGTGCGCCCGCGCGCGGTGAGCGATCTGACGCACCGCCGCGGGCGACTTGCCGACGGCCGGCGCGATCTCCTCGTAGGGGACGTCGAAGACCTCCCGCAGCACGAACACCGCACGCTCGACCGGGCCGAGGGTCTCCAGCACCGTGAGCATCGCGAACGAGACGCTCTCCGCGAGCTCGACGTCCTCCGCCACGTCGGGGCTGGTGAGCAGCGGCTCCGGCAGCCACTCGCCGACGTAGTCCTCCCGACGCCGGGCCAGCGTCCGTAGCCGGTTCAGCGCCTGCCGCGTGACGGTCTGGACGAGATAGGCCCGCGGGTCGCGCACCCCGGCCCGGACCGCGTCATCGAGTCCAGCCCAGCGCAACCACGTCTCCTGCACCACGTCCTCGGCGTCGGCCGCGGAGCCGAGCATCTCGTAGGCGACGGTGAACAGGAGGTTCCGGTGGTCGAGGAACGGATCGTTCATCGCGCCGAGGCTACGGCCAGCGGCGGCAGGCTGCACGAGGCCGCGAGCCCCGCCGACTCGACGCCGAGCGCCACATTGTTGCGGCTGTAGAAGTTGGCCAGCGCGATCCACGCCGTCAGCTCGACCAGCCCCGGCGCCCCGAGCGCGCTCAGCAGCCGCGCGGACAGCTCGTCGGTCACGGTGGGCGGGGTGGCGGTCATCGCCTCGGCGTAGGTCAGGACGTCCCGCTCCAGCGGCGAGAACACGTCCGAGGAACGCCACCGCGGCACCTCGCGTGCCTTGGTGAGATCGACCCCCTCGTGGTGCGCGGTGTAGTAGCCGAGGTCGAGGCAGAACGCGCATCCGATGTGGGACGCCACGGCCATGTGCGCGAACGCCTTGAGGCTGTCGTCGCAGGCGTTCCACTTCCTGCTCTTGCGACCGAGCCCGAACGCGAAGTTCAGGACCTTCCTGTGGTGCCACGCGACCCCGATCGCGTCCGGCACCTCCCCGGTCAACTTCCGGGCCATCCGTTTGACGAGAGCCCCGTACGGTCCGGTCAACTCGGCGGGCGGGATGCGGGTCATGTCTCCTCCTCGGTGGTTGCTTCGGCATGGAGACACCCCCCGCCCGGCGTTTGTGACACGTTGCGTCCGACGATGTGGTCGCTATCGCAGCCACTCCTTCGGACGTTGCGGGGCGCGGACCTGGCAGGGTGGGCGGGTGAACCGACTGTGGGTACGAGCCATTGCCGTCGCTGCGCTCCTCGGCGGCCTGGCGGCCTGCGCCGACGACGAGGACACGCGCACCCCGACCCCGGCGGCCTCGGTCGCGACGACGGCGAGCCCGACGGCGACCGCGACCGGCACCGCGTCCGACGGCCCCACCGTGACGGTCCAGAACGACCCCACGTTCGCCTCGGTCCTGCGCGCGACGGACTCCTGCAACGACGAGGTCGGGGCGTTCGCATCGGCGTACGCGGGGCGGACGATCGAGTTCGACGCCTCGGTCGCGGCGATGGCGGGCGGGCTCTCGATCCTCGACCGAACCGATCCCGACGACGGGCAGGGGTTCTACGACATCCTCGTCGTCCCCGGTGACCGGGGGCCCGCCACCGAGATCGGACCGTCGTTCCAGTTCCACGACGTCACGCTCGACGACCTGAACCTGGTCGGCGACAACGTGCCCGACTCGATCGGCAACGGCGACCGGCTCCACGTCGTCGCGCAGGTCGGCGAGTACACGATGGGCTGCCTGATCCGGCTCGCGCCGGTGTCGACCGAACTCCGCTAGGACGTCCGCGCCGCCAGCGCGCAGAACTCGTTGCCGGACGGGTCGAGGTAGTACCGCCACGGCAGGTCTCCCCACTCCGGGTGGAAGACCTCCCGGCCCCCGCGTTCGGTGATGTCGGCCGCGACGGCGTCGGCGTCGTCGCCGGCCTCGAGGCGCAGGTCCAGGTGCAGCCGGTTCTTCCGCTCGTCCTTCGGGTCGCGCTCCGGGATCCACTCCAGCCACGGCCCGAGCCCGGAGGGGTGGCGCACCGACGCGAACTCGGTGTCCTCGACGAGCGTCCAGCCGCTCAGCTCCGCCCAGAACTGCCCGTCGCGCAGCGGGTCCGCGGACCGGAGCACCACCGCCGCCAGCGGGCCGGTGTCCGCGTACACCGCGCGGTCCTCCAGGACGCAGAACGCATTGCCCTCCGGGTCGCCGAGCACCACCCACGGCACGTCGCGCTGGCCGATGTCGAGCGAACGGGCCCCCAGCGCCAGGACGCGCTCCACCTCCGCGTCCCGCTGCGTCCCGCCCCGCAGGTCGAGGTGGACCCGGGGCGAGGGGAACGGCGGGTCCGCGACCCGTTGGAAGCACAGGTCGAGCGCCGGCCCGCCCGCGACGGCGAGGCGGGTCTCGAAGATGTCCGGCTCGTCGGTCAGCCGCTCGCAGCCGAGCGCGGCCTCCCAGAAGGCACCCAATCGCTGCGGCTCCTGGGCGTCGATGACCAGGTTCTCCAGGTACATGCCGTCAACCTAGGCGCCGGGTCAGACACCCGAACGGCGCATCCCGGTGCTCGCGACCGCCGCGGCGACGACGATCCCCACGCTGACGAACAGCGCCGACCGGTAGCCGGAGTCGAGCATCGGCGTCACGACGAGCGGCCCGAGCATCTGCCCGATGCTGTAGCCGGTGGTGAGGATCGCGACCGCGCCCGGGATCCGCATCTGGTTGCCGATCGCGAGGGCCATCATCGCGATGCCGAGGAACGTCGCACCGAACAGCACCGCGGCCACGAGCGCCGCGACCGCTCCCCCGAAGATCGGCGGCTGCGCGACGCCGATCGCCTGCACTGCCAGGGCCGCGACGAACAGCGTCGAGCGCGGGCTGAACCGGGCCAGCCACGCCCACAGCGCCGCCGACGGCGCGGCGGCGAGGCCGACCAGCACCCACGCCCACGTGCCGACCGAGCCCGGGGTGTTCTGCTCGATCGCGGCGACCAGGAACGTGCCCGCGATGATGTACCCGACGCCCTCCAGCGCGTATCCCGACGCCAGCGCCACGAACCACCGCCGCGGCACCGCGGGCTGCGCTGACCCACCGTCAGCACCGTTGCCCCTCGGCACCGGCAGGGCCCACGCAATGACCGCGCAGACCGCCGCCGCGACCGCCGCCCACCACCAGGCCTGCTCCCACGTCCCGCGGGTCCGCAGGGCGAGGACGAGCGCGCCGGACAGCGCGATCCCCGTCCCGACGCCGCTGAACACCCAGCCCACCCAGTGGTGCGCGTGCTCGCGGAGGGTGTGCAGCACCGCGCCCGCGCAGACGATGAAGATGACCGCGCTGCACGCACCGGCGACGAAGCGGAACACCAGCCACGGCCCGACCTCGGGCCAGGCCGGCATCAGCGCGAGCGACGCGACGAGCGCGACCAGTGCCGCCCGGTACGCCCACAGCGAGCGGGCCAGGCCCGGGACGAGCATCGTCGCGAGGGCGCCGACGAAGTACCCGGCGTAGTTCGCGGTCGCGAGGTGCGCGCCGTCGGTCGGCGAGAGCCCGGCCTGGGCGTTCATCAACGGCAGGATCGGCGTGTAGACGAACCGTCCGATCCCCATCGCGGCCGCCATCGCGGCGGCCCCCTGGGCGACGAGGAGCCAGGGCCGCACGGTGGCCGCGGTCGCGACCTGCTCGCGCTCCACGGTCAACGCCACGCTCCCGATGGTGGGGCCGGTCGCCCCCGACGGCCACGACACGTCTGCTCCTGGCTGATAGGCCCAGCCTCTCAGGGCGTTAGCCTGCGCGGATGGAGCTCCGTCAGCTGCGCTACTTCGTGGCCGTCGCCGAGGAGCTGAACTTCGGCCGGGCCGCGGCGCGGCTGCTGATCGCCGGACCGTCCCTGTCCCAGCAGATCAAGGCGCTCGAGCGCGACCTCGGCGTCCGGCTCTTCGACCGCGACCGCCGCTCGGTCGCCCTCACCCCGGGCGGCGCCGCGCTGCTCCCCAAGGCCCGCGCGCTGCTGGCCCAGGCCGAGGACCTGCGCCGCTCGGCGGCGGGCCTGGCCGCGAGCGCGCCCGTCCGGCTCGGGTACGTCCACTGGCTGCCGGCCGACCTCACCGCGCGGGTGTTCGGGTTGGCCGACGTCCACGTCGACACCTGGGTCCTGCCCTCGCACACCCAGGCGCGGCGGGTGGCCGAGCACAGCCTCGACCTCGCGGTCTGCTGGATCCGCACCAGCGACCTCGCCGACCTCGGCCTCGCCGCGCGGCTCGTCGGCGCGCACCGGCTGCACGCGATCGGCCCGGCCCCGGAGGCCGGTGAGGTCCGCGCCGCCGACACCATCGTCCTCGTCGACGCCGACACCGCCAACTGGGAGTCGTGGAACGTCTTCGTCTCCGAGTTCGGCGCCGACACCGGGGCCGAGGTCGTCCGCATCGACGACGGCGGCATCACCGGCCCGGCGTACTTCGCGCACGTCCGCCGGCTCGGTCGGCCGGTGCTGAACTCGCCGAAGGGCGACGGCGTGCCGCTCCCGGCCGACCTCGCCGCGCGCCCGGTCGTCGACCCGACCCCGTACTACACGTGGTCGCTGGTCTGGCGGGCCGACGAGACCCGGCCCGCGGTTCTCGCGACCGTCGACGCCCTCGCCGTCGACCCCGCCACCCTCGGCCTCGACTCCCCCGCCGCCTGGCTCCCCGCCGAGGAGCCGAGCCGGAAGAACTGACCGCCCGTCAGGCCTTCTTTCGGGCCGTCAGAAGAGTGAAGGAGAGCATCTGGCCGCCGTCGGCGGCGAGCATCCGGCCGACGGAGCCGGCGTGAGGGTCCTCGCCCCGGAGCGAGCAGGTGACGTCGTGCCAGAGCCACCAGTCGGCCCAGCCGTCGGGCTGGAGGCGGGCCTGAACGTCCTCGACGAGCCCGGTGAGCTCCCAGCTCCGCCTCCACCAGTCGGGGGTGTGCCAGGCGAGCGCCTCCCAGCCGACACACTCGGCGATGTAGTGCGGGATCGCCCCGAGCTCCCGGATCTCCTTCGTCATGCCCGGCGTCGCGACCGCGAGGATCCCGCCCGGTCGGAGGAACCGCGTCAGGTAGCCGAGGTAGTGGTCGTCGGTGCCGAAGTACTCGAAAGCGTCGACGCTGACGATCGCGTCGAACGACTCCGGCTCGAACGGCAGGTCGTGGGCCTCCGCGCGGACCGCCGTCACCGACTCCCCCACGCCGGCGGCGTGGAGGACCTTCTGCACCTCCTCGGCCGGCGTCCACCAGTCGGCGGCGACGACCTCGGCGCCGTATTCCTGGGCGAGGAACACCGACGTCGCACCCCGGCCCGCGCCGAGGTCGAGGACCCGGGCGCCGGCGGGCAGGTCGAGGTCGAGGTTCTCCAGGAGCCAGAGCGGGTGCGGCCCCATGTCGAGGGAGACCACCCACGCCGGGTCGTAGTTCAGCGAGCGCGGGTACCGCTCCGGGCGGATCAGGTCTTCGAGGGACGCCACGCAGGCATCCCACCACGCCGCGGGCCGCTCGGCATTGGTTGACTGGCCCCGTCCCCCCGGAAGGAGTCCGCGTGCAGATCGACGTGATGGTCGGGCCGACCCCCTGGAACGAGGTCGCGCAGCTCGCGCGCGACCTGGAGGGCGCCGGCTTCACCGGCATGACCTTCACCGACACGACGCAGACGCCGTGGATGTCGATCGCCGCCGCCGCGACCGCCGCCCCGACCCTGCACTTCACGACGGGCATCGCGGTCGCGTTCCCCTCGAGCCCGATGGTGCTCGCCGGCATCGCGTGGGAACTCGCGGGCAACACGGGCGGCCGGTTCCGCCTCGGACTCGGGAGTCAGATCAAGGCTCACATCGAGCGCCGCTACGGCGTCGACTACGACCCGCCGGGGCCGCGGCTGCGCAGCTACGTCCTCGCGGTGCGCGACATCTTCGCCGCGTTCCGGGGCGAGACGAAGCTCGACCACCACAGCGAGTACCACGACCTGACGCTCCTGCCTCCGGCGTGGGCGCCGCCGTCCCACGAGCACGGGGACATCCGGATCGACGTCTCCGCGGTCGGGCCGTGGATGTGCCGGATGGCCGGCGAGCACGCGGACGGCATCCACGTCCACCCGCTGCACTCGATGCACTACATCGCCAACCGCCTGCTGCCGCAGGTGCGGGAAGGCGAGGCGAAGGCG
The DNA here is from genome assembly GCF_000384115.1 of Sporichthya polymorpha DSM 43042. NCBI lineage: Bacteria > Bacillati > Actinomycetota > Actinomycetes > Sporichthyales > Sporichthyaceae > Sporichthya > Sporichthya polymorpha. The sequence continues at coordinate 3,968,155 of NZ_KB913029.1, read as the reverse complement.
GGCGCGGGCAAGACGACGGACCTGCTCATCCCGGTCTTCATCGTCCCCGGCGACACCCCCGAGGAGCGGGCCGCGCTGACCGCGAAGGCCAAGCAGCAGATCGGCTTCTACGGCTCCACGCCCAACTACCACTTCCAGTTCGACGACCTCGGCTACGAGGGGACGACCGAGAAGGCCCGCCTCGCACTCCGCAACAACGACATGGAGGCGCTGCGGGCCTGCATCACCGACGAGATGCTGGAGCACTACGCCGTCGTCGGACCGTGGGACTCGATCGCCGACACGCTGATCTCCCGCTACGGCGACCTCGCCGAGCGGGTCATCTCCTACCTGACCGTCGACGACCTCGCCGCCCACCCCGAGAACCTCGGCCGCTGGGGCGAGATCGCCCGCGCGGTCCGCGACCACAAGAACTGACGCATCCTCACATCAGGAGACACGCCGTGCCGTTCGACTACGCCGCCGCCTACCCCTCGCTGCGCTTCGACCGTCCGGGCGACGGCATCCTGCGCGTCACCCTCGACGGCCCCGGGCTCAACGCCGTCGGGCCCGACGGGCACCGCGAGCTCGGCGAGGTCTGGGTCGACGTCGACCGCGACCCCGAGACCCGCGTCGCGATCCTGCAGGGCGCCGGCAAGGGCTTCTCCGCCGGCGGCAGCTTCGACCTGATCGATTCGATGATCGCCGACTACGGCACCCGCATCCAGGTCATGCGCGAGGCACGCGACCTCGTCATGAACGTCATCAACTGCTCGAAGCCGATCGTCTCGGCGATGCACGGGCCGGCCGTCGGCGCGGGGCTGGTCGCGGGTGTGCTCGCGGACATCTCGATCGTCAACCGCAGCGCCAAGATCATCGACGGCCACACCCGCCTCGGCGTCGCGGCCGGCGACCACGCCGCGATCTGCTGGCCGCTGCTGTGCGGCATGGCGAAGGCCAAGTACTACCTGCTGACGTGCAAGCCGCTCACCGGCGAAGAGGCCGAGCGGATCGGCCTGGTCTCCCTCTGCGTCGACGACGACGAGAACGTCCACGACAAGGCCCTTGAGGTCGCGACCGAGCTCGCCGCGATGGCCCAGCCCGCGTTGCGGTTCACCAAGCACGCGCTCAACCACTGGTACCGACAGGCGGGCCCGATCTTCGACGCCTCGCTCGGCCTCGAGTTTCTGAACTTCACCGGACCCGACGTGCTCGAGGGCGTCGCCTCCCACCGCGAGAAGCGCGCCCCGAACTTCCCGAGCGTCTCCGACACCCGGCGGATCTGATGAACCTCGGCGACCGCCTCGCCGTCGTCACCGGCGGCGCCTCCGGCATCGGCCGGGCGATCGCGCAGGCGCTCGGCGAGGCGGGCGCGAAGGTCGCCGTCCTCGACCGCGACGAGGCGGGCGCCCGCGCGACCGCCGAGACGCTTCCCCACGGCGGCGACGCCTTCGTCGTCGACCTCGCCGACCCGGCCGCGATCCTGCGCGTCCGGGACGAGGTCGTCGCCCGGTACGGGCTGCCCGACGTCCTGGTCAACGCGGCCGGGTTCGACCGCATCGAGCCGTTTCTGGCGAACGACGACGAGCTCTGGCAGTCGCTGACCGCGGTGAACTACCTCGGCCCGGTGCGGATGTGCCACGCGTTCCTGCAGCCGATTCTCGCGGCCGATCGGCGCGCAAAGATCGTCAACATCTCCTCCGACGCCGGCCGCGTCGGCTCGATGGGCGAGACCGTCTACTCCGGGACCAAGGGCGCGGTCATCGCGTTCACCAAGTCCCTCGCCCGCGAGATGGCCCGGCACCGGATCAACGTCAACTGCGTCTGCCCCGGCCCGACCGACACGCCCCTGTTCGCCTCGGTCCCGGAGAACATCCGGACCGCCCTCGTGAAGTCGATCCCGTTCCGCCGCCTCGCCGAGCCGAAGGACATCGCCGACGCCGTCCTGTTCTTCTGCTCCGACCGGTCGGACTACATCACCGGCCAGGTCCTCTCCGTCAGCGGCGGCCTGACGATGGCGGGCTGAGGCCGGCCGCGTCAGAACAGTCCGACCGGGGACGGGGTCGGGGTGGGCTCCGGGGTCGGTTCGGGGGTGGCGAAGAGGTCGCCGACGCCGCCGGCGGGGGTCGGGACCGGGGTCGGGGTGGCCCGGGGGGCGCCGGAGGGGCGCGGGGTCCGGGGCGGGGCCGGGGTCGGGCGCGGGGTCGCGGCCGGGACCGGGGTGACCGTCGGCTCGGGCCGCGGGGTCGGGGTGGCGCGCGTCTTGCGGACCGTCACGACCTCCTCGGTGTAGTCGAGGGGCTCGGGGCGGATCAGGATCCACAGCGTCAGGACGGCGACGAAGGCAGCCATCAGCCCCACCGTCGAGGTGCGGACGCGGCCGCCGAACAGCGTGGGGGGCAGGTTCACGGCGTCCCCGGGGCCGAGCTGGCGATGATCGTGTCCGTCGGCAGCGAGATGCCCTGCTCCCGGAACGCGGTGATGACCCGCGCGCGCAGGGCCCGGCCGACCTCGTACTGCCGGTCGGGCAGGGTGCGCGCCACCATGCGGACCTTCACGAAGCTGGTGCTGATCGTCTCGACGCCCATGACCGTCGGCTCGTCGAGCAGCAGCGGCCGCAGCTTCGGGTCGCGGTAGACGTCCGCGCCGACCTCACGCAGAATCCGCTGCGCCTCGACGAGGTCGGAGTTCGGCCACAGCGGGATGTCGATGACGGCCCGGGCCCAGTCGCGCGAGAGGTTCGTGACCTGCACGAGCTGCCCGTTGGGCACGATGACGAGCTCCCCGGTGAACGTCCGCATCTTGGTGATGCGGAGCGAGACCTCCTCGATCGTGCCGGTGACGCCGGTCTCCGAGCCGAGGGTCGAGATCCGGACGAGGTCGCCGAAGCCGTACTGCCGCTCGGCGATGATGAAGAACCCGGCCAGCAGGTCCTGCACGATCCGCTGCGCGCCGAAGCCGAGCGCGACGCCGAGCACGGCCGCCGGCGCGACGAAGCCGGTCAGCGAGAACCCGAGCAGCGTCAGGCACCGCACGATCGCGATGCAGACGATGGTGACGTTGCCGAGCCAGATCAGCACCTGCACCAGCGCGTGCTGGTGCTTGCCCCGCTCGGTGCGGACGACGTCGTCGAGTTCCCCGCCGGCGGCGTCGATGCGCCGGGTCGCGTAGTGCCCGACCGCGGCGACCGCGCGGCAGGCCAGGATCGCGCCGAGCACGACGAGCACGATCTCGAGGCCGTCGCCGCGCGCCCAGGTGGTCAGGTCGTCGGTCTGGGCGGCCGCGGTCAGCTGATCGGCGTTCCGGGCCGGGGAGGAGCCATAGCGCACGCGTCGATCAAACCAGTTGGAGTGCGGGCGTCGGGCCCTGGGCACCGTCGGCGAAGCCGTCGAGCAGCTCGGCCGCGGCCTGGGCCGAGGAGTACCGCGGCTCCCAACCGAGCTCGGCGCGGGCGCGCGTGGAGTCCAGCGAGGCGCCGGTGACCAGCATGTCCAGCCAGCCGGGCGAGGTCGGGATCGCGCGGGCCTTGTAGGCCACACCGACCGCGGCGCGCGTCACCTGACGCGGGACCCCGATCGGACGCGCGCCGCCCATGACCTCGCCGAGATCGTGCGGGCCGAGCACCTCGGCCGCGAGGTTGAACGGGCCGGCGGCCTTCTGCTCCAGGATCCGGACGATCGCGTCCGCCACGTCGTCGGCGTGGACCAGCTGCATCTGCAGACCCGCGGGCAGCGGCAGCAGGGGCAACCGCCCCCGGAGCGCGGCCAGCGCCTTCATCGGCAGCCGCGCACCCACGAACAAGGACGCGATCTCCGCCGCGGCGTTGCGCTGGACGACCAGCGTCGGCCGGACGTAGGCGAACGTCATCTCCGGGTTCGCGCGCTCGGCCTCGGCCACCAGCCGCTCGGCCTCCACCTTCTGCCGGCTGTAGGAGGACGTCTTCACACCGGTCGTCGGCCAGGTCTCGTCGACCGGGCTCGTCTCGTGCGGCGCGTACACCGCGAGCGAGGAGCCGTGCACCACGTGCGGCACCTTCGCCGCCGCGGCCGCGCGCAGCATCCGCGCCGTCCCACCGACGTTGACGGCGTACAGGCGCTCCTCCTCACGGACGGGCTGGATCGCCCACGCCAGGTGGACGACCGCGTCGACCCCGTCGAACGCGGCCACGAGCGCCGGCTCGCACTCCGGCCTCGACAGGTCGATCGCGCGCCAGTCGACGGCGCCGAGCGACTCCCCCGCCGGCCCCTCGGCCGGCGGGCGACGGCAGATGCCGACGATGTCGAGGCCGGGGTCGGTGCCGCGCAGCGCGCGGATCAGCGCCGTCCCGAGATTGCCGGACGCTCCGGTGATGGCGATTCGCACGTCAGCGACCGACCGCGCGCTCGAGTTCCGCCTTGTTCATCGACGAGCGGCCCTTGATGTTCTTGCGCTTGGCCTCGTTGTAGAGCTGTTCCTTCGTCCGGCCGCCCGAGCCGCTGTGCGACCGCAGGCCACCGCGACGGCTCGACGAGATGTCCTTCGTCGAGCTCCGGCTCGCCTGCTTGGACTCCCCGGAGCGGGCACGCTCCTTGTTGACCGTCCGCGCCGCGATCTCCTCGGCGACGTCGGTCGACTTGCCGCGCTTCTTCAGACCGGCCTTGATGTGCTCGTACTGCCGCTCACGCTTCGGGCTCGAACCTGCGGGCATGGCGCACCTCCTCGGTGGTGTCCTCGTCCCCGGAGGTCTGCCCCGCCCGCAGCGGCTCGAACGTGCCGTCGATCTACCTGCAGGGCCGAAGACAGACCGGACGGATTCAGTCGTCGCCCGTTTCCGGCCCTGGTGCCGGGTAGTCCGAGATCAGGCCGATCTCCATCCACGGACGAGGGAGGACCGCATGACCAAGGCACGCGACATCATGACGCCGAACGCGGAGTGCATCCGCGAGAACCAGACGGTCGCCGAGGCCGCCCGCAAGATGGCCGAGCTGGGGGTGGGCGCGCTGCCCATCTGCGGCGAGGACAACCGGCTCAGTGGCATGATCACCGACCGGGACATCGCCGTGAAGGTGGTCGCGGCCGGCAAGGACCCGAACTCCTGCCTGGCCGGGGAGTTCCAGCAGGGCGAGGCCGTGACGATCGGCGCCGACGACTCCATCGACGAGCTGATGAAGACGATGGGGCAGCACCAGGTCCGCCGGGTCCCGGTCATCGACGGGCACACGCTCGTCGGGATCGTGGCGCAGGCCGACGTCGCCCGGGCGTTGCCGGACCAGCGCGTCGGCGACCTCGTCGAGGCGCTCTCCGCGCCGTAGGGATGCCCGTTCTCGTCGGCACCTCGGGCTGGCAGTACAAGGACTGGCGCGGCGTGCTCTACCCGCCGCGCTGCCCGACGCCGCGCTGGCTCGCGGAGTACTCCCGCCAGTTCGGCACGGTGGAGAACAACAACGCGTTCTACCGCCTGCCCGAGACCGAGACGTTCGCCCGGTGGCGCGAAGCGACGCCACCGGGCTTCGTCATGGCCGTGAAGGCCTCGCGGTTCCTCACCCACATCAAGCGTCTGAAGGAGCCGGAGGAACCGGTCGCGCGGATGATGGACCGCCTCACCGGCCTCGGCGACCGCCTCGGGCCCGTCCTGCTCCAGTTGCCGCCGAACCTCAAGGCCGACCTCGACAAGCTCGACGCCTGCCTGCGCCTGTTCCCCACCGAGATCCGGGTCGCGGTCGAGCCACGCCACGAGACGTGGTGGACGCCCGACCTGCGCGACCTCCTGACGGAGCGTAAGGCGTGCCTGGTGTGGGCCGACCGCAACTCGAAGCCCATCAACCCGTTGTGGCGCACCACCGACTGGGGCTACGTCCGGCTCCACGAGGGCCGGGCCAAGCCGTGGCCGAACTACGGCCGGCACTCGCTGCACTCCTGGGCCGACCGCGTCCGCGGGACCTACGGCGTGGACGAGGACGTCTACGTCTACTTCAACAACGACCCCGGCGGCGCCGCCGTCCGCAACGCCCGCACCTTCGCCCGGCTCGTACCGACGGCCGACGTACCGACAGGATCGCCATGACCACCGTCTCCGCCACCGGTTCCCCGTGGCTCGCCGACACCACCCGGACCGCTCCCCCCGCGTCCGGGGCGATCGCCTGCGACGTCCTGGTGATCGGCGCCGGGATCACCGGCGTCACCACTGCGCTGCTGCTCGCCCGCGCCGGGCTCGACGTCGTGATCTGCGAGGCCGCGACCGCGGTCAGCGGCACCTCGGGGCTGAACACCGCGAAGGTGTCGGCACTGCAGGGCACCATCTACACGACCCTGACGCGCCGTCACGGCGCCGACACCGCGGCGTCGTACGCGGCCGCCAACCTCGCCGGCGTCGCGACCGTGGCCGAGCTCGCCGAACAGTTCGCCCCCGACGCCGGGCTGTCCCGCCGGCCCGCCGCGACCGTGGCCGGCTCCGTCGACGACGTCCCCTCGATCGAGCAGGAGCTGCAGGCCGCCCGGGCCGCCGGGCTGCGCGTCACCCGCGCGGACTCGGTCGACGCTCCCCTGCCCTGCTACGGCGCCGTCGTGCTCGAGGACCAGCTGACGCTGCACCCGGTCCGGTACGTCCGCGGTCTGCTGCGCGCCGCCCAGGCCGCCGGGGCGCGCCTGTTCGAGGACAGCCGCGTCGCCGGCCTGCGCGGCGGCGACCCGTACCGGGCACGCACCGAGCACGCCGAGATCACCGCGCGCCACGTCGTGGTCGCCGCGCACTACCCGATGTTCGACCGCGGCCTGTACTTCGCGCGACTGGAGGCCAAGCGCTCCTACTGCGTCGCCGGTCCCCTCGCCGGGGACACCGGACAGACCCTCGCCATCACCGCCGGCTCCCCGACCCGCTCGTGGGCGCTGGTGGACGGGATCGCCGTCCTCGGTGGCGAGGGCCACGCCGCCGGTGACCGCGGGGTCGGGCCCGACCGCTTCGAGGCCCTGGAGGACGACCTCCGCGCCTGGACCGACGTCCGCGACGTCCCGTACCGCTGGTCGGCCCAGGACCCGGTGTCCGCCGACCACCTCCCGATGATCGGGCCGTACGTCCCCGGCTCGAACTCGCTGTGGGTCGCGACCGCGTACGGCAAGTGGGGGCTGAGCAACGGCACCGTCGCGGCCGGCATCCTCACCGATCTGGTGATGGGGCGTCAGAGCCCCTACGGGGAGACGTTCCGGCCGACCCGCTTCAACCTCCGCTCCGCGCACAGCTTCGCCCGGCTGCAGGCGAAGGTCGGCGCGGACATCGTCGGCGACCGTCTCCGCCCGGGCGAGGTCTCCTCCCCCGACGCCGTGGAGCCCGGCACCGCTGCCGTCGTCCGCTCCGGCCACAAGCAGGTCGGGGTCTACCGCGACGAGGCCGGCGCCGCCCACTGCGTCTCGCTGCGGTGCACCCACCTCGGCTGCCTGGTCCGCTTCAACGCCGCCGAGACCAGCTGGGACTGCCCGTGCCACGGCTCCCGCTTCGACGTCGACGGCAACGTCCTCGAGGGCCCCGCCGTCCACCCGCTGGCCCGGGAATCCCTCTGACCCCACCCGTTTCACCAGGGGTGACACCCCTCCGTTGCGGCGTCAGAAAAGGGTGACACCCCTTACTTACGAGTAAGGGGTGTCACCCTTTCTTGACAGCGGGAGCGGCGGCCGGCCGGCCGGGGTGTCAGCGGCCGGCCGGATGGGCGTCAGGGTTTGAGGACGACCTTGAAGCAGTTGTCGGTCTTCTTCTGGAACATCTCGTACGCGGCGGGGGCGTCCTCGAGGGGGACCCGGTGGGTCGCGAAGTCCTCCAGCCCGAGCGGGTCACCGTCGGCCTCGACGACGGGGAGGATGTCGTCGATCCAGCGCTTGACGTGGCACTGGCCCATCCGGAGCTGGATGCCCCGGTCGAACATCTCCATCAGCGGCATCGGGTCGGTCTCGCCGCCGTAGACGCCGGACAGCGAGACGGTTCCCCCGCGCCGGACGGACTTGACCGCGGTGTGCAGCGCGGCGAGGCGGTCGATGCCCATCTTGTCCATCATCGGCTCGGCGAGTTTGTCCGGGAGCATGCCGACCATCGTGTGCGCGGCCTTCTCCAGCGGCGAGTGCGCGGCCTCCATGCCGACGCCGTCGATCACCGCGTCCGGGCCGCGACCCGAGGTCATCTCGATCAGCGCGACGGCGACGTCGTCGACCTCCCGCGAGTCGACGACCTCGATGCCGTCGGCCTTCGCCCGCGCGAGCCGGTCGTCGACGAGGTCGACACCGATGACCCGCTCGACGCCGAGGTGCTTGGCGATCCGGGTGCACATCAGGCCGATCGGGCCGAGGCCGAGGACGGCGAGCGTCCCGTCCTTCGGGACGTCCGCGTACGCGACCGCCTGCCACGCCGTCGGGACGACGTCGGAGAGGTAGAGGTACCGCTCGTCCGGGACGCCCTCGGGGACGACGATCGGACCGAAGTGCGCCTGCGGCACCCGCAGGTACTGGGCCTGCCCGCCCGGCACGGAGCCGTAGAGCGAGGTGTAGCCGAACAGCGAGGCGCCCTTGCCGGTCGCGGTGTTCTGCGTCGTCTCGCACTGGGCGTAGAGCGCCTTGCTGCACATCCAGCACGTGCCGCAGGAGATGTTGAACGGGACGACGACCCGGTCGCCCGGTTTGATGTGCGTCACCTCGGGGCCGACCTCCTGCACGACGCCCATGGGCTCGTGGCCGAGGACGTCGCCGGGCTCCAGGAACGGGCCGAGCACCTCGTACAGGTGCAGATCGGAGCCACAGATCGCGGTGGAGGTGATCTGGATGATCGCGTCCGTGGGGGCCTCGATCCGGGGATCGGGCACGTCTTCGACGCGTACGTCACGTTTACCTTGCCAGGTGAGTGCTCTCATGGACGGACACTGCCCGTGCCGAGCGTGGGGATGCCGAAACCCGCTTCGGATTGCTTGTCCTGAATCACAGTCACCCCTCGTTTCGGTGCTGGTCAGACACGGAATCCTCCGGTCATGAACGCGACCCCCACGATGACCTCCGCCCCGGCGGCCACCCTGACCCGCGCCGCCGTGAACGCCGACAGCACTGACGACGACCTCTTCCGCGCGCTCCGCGCCGCCACCCAGGACGCCGAGCGCGAGCGCATCCAGGAGTTCATCGCCGTCCGGTACGCCGGACTGGTCAAGTGGCTCGCGAGCCGCTACGCCGGCCGCGCCGTCGAGACCGACGAGCTCGAGGCCGTCGGGTTCGTCGGCCTCGCCCTGGCGATCAGCCGCTTCGACCCGGACCACGGCTCCGACTTCGCGGCGTACGCGAAGCCGACCATCCAGGGCGAGATCCGCCGCTACTTCCGCGACAAGCGTCGTTGGATCCGCCTCCCCCGCCGTCTGCAGGAGACCAAGGCGGTCCTGCGGGACGCAACCGAGGCGCTCGCGCACGAGCTCGGTCGCGCCCCGACGGTCAACGAGCTCGCCGAGAAGCTCGCCGTCAGCCCGGACCTGGTCCTGGAGGCCATGACCGCCGAGGACCACTTCTCGGTCACGTCGCTGGAGTCCCCGGTCAGCGGCAGCGACGAGGACGGCCAGACCGTCGCGGACACCGTCGCCTTCACCGACGGCCGCTTCGAGCTCTTCGAGGACATGGAGGCCCTCCGACCGCTGATCGAGCAGCTGAGCGAGCGCGACAAGCGCATCCTGCACCTGCGCTTCTACGAGGAGAAGACGCAGTCGCAGATCGGTGAGGAGCTCGGCATCTCCCAGATGCACGTCTCGCGGCTGCTGGCCCGCACCCTCGCGCAGCTGCGCCAGGGCATGCTGGCCGACGCCTGAACCCTCGGGAGCGCCGCGGTGGAACTGCGCCGCAGTGATCCCGCGGCGCCCGGGATCCGGCGGGTCCGGTGCGGAAAGGGGTTCCGTTACCGCCACGACGACGGATCCGCCGTCAGCGCCGAGGACCGCGCCCGCATCCAGGCCCTGGTGATTCCGCCGGCCTGGACGGACGTCTGGATCTGCCCCGACGCCCGCGGCCACCTGCAGGCCACCGGCCGGGACGCTGCCGGACGCCTGCAGTACCGCTACCACGACGAGTGGCGGACGGTCCGGGACGCGGCGAAGCACGACCGGATGTTCGCCTTCGCCAAGGCGCTGCCGCAGATCCGGAAGACCGTCGCCGAGCACCTGGAGCAGCGGGGCTTCCCGCGCGAGCGCGTGCTCGCGGGGGCCGTCCGGCTGCTGGACCTCGGGTTCTTCCGGTCCGGCAGCGACGCGTACACCGTCGAGCACGGGACGTTCGGGCTCGCGACCGTCCGGCGGGAGCACGTCACGTGCCGCCGCGGCGTCGTCGAGTTCGACTACCCCGCCAAGCACGGGATCCAGCGCGAGCAGGCGGTCGCCGACGAGGCGGTCTGCCGCCTGATCACGGGGCTCCGCCGCCGCCGGGACGCCAACCCCGAGCTGCTCGCCTGGCGCGACTCCGACGGCTGGCACGACGTCAAGGCCGCCCACATCAACGCCTACCTGCGGGAGATCTCGGGCGGGGACTTCACCGCCAAGGACTTCCGCACCTGGCACGCGACCGTGCTCGCGGCCGTCGGCCTCGCGGTCTCGGACCAGGTCTCGTCGCCGACCGCCCGCAAGCGCGCCGTGGCCCGGACCGTCCGCGAGGTCGCCGAGTACCTCGGCAACACCCCCGCCGTCGCCCGGCGGTCCTACATCGACGCCCGGGTCATCGAGTGCTACGACGACGGCCGCACCGTCACCCGCGCCCTCGACGTCCTCGGCGAGGGCGTCGAACCCGGCTCGCTCGCGACCGCCGGGCCCGTCGAGGAAGCCGTCACCAAGCTGCTGCGCTCGGTCTGACGCGCGGTCCGGAAGTCGCCGGCGCGGACAGGGTTGAAACGGCGTTCCGGCGGGTAACTCACGTTAGCCACCTCCAGAACCGGGGTTGCTCGACGTCTCGGAAATCGGAGTCCCTTGGCCCCCACGCCTCGCTCGCGCGCCGACATGGTCGCCGTGCTCTCGACGGAGTTTCCCGCCCTGGACGCGGAGACCGTCGCGCACGCCGTCGACCACGCGGTTCACGTCGCCCAGCAACTGAACGGCGGGTCCGAAGACCTGGTCTGGGTCCGGGCCGGAGTTCTCGCGCGCGACCACCTCGACGTCGCCCTGCACCGGGCCCGGCGCGGCCTCGAGCTGCCGCCCGGGGCGCCACTCGCGGTCTGAGTCACCCTCAGACACAGCTGGCGTCCAGCATTTCCGGCGCGTTTGCGGGTAGTCCGGCCTCGTGCTGCTGCTGAGACTTCCGGGTGTGTACGCCCCGCAGGAAGACACCCTCCTGCTCCTCAACTCCGTCCTTGCCGAGCCGCTGCCGCCCAACGCTCGCGTGTGCGAGCTCGGGACCGGCAGTGGCCACATCGCCCTCGAACTGGCCGCCGCCGGCGCCGGTGAGGTCGTGGCCGTCGACATCGCGCGCCGCGCGATCCTCGGCACCCGCATCAACGCCATGCTGCGGCGCCTCCCCGTGCGGGCGCGGCGCGGCGATCTGCTCTCCGGCGTCGCCGGTCTGTTCGACCTGATCGTCGCCAACCCGCCGTACGTGCCGACCTGCGACGGACCCCCACCCGCCCACAGCCGGGCGCGCGCGTGGGACGCGGGCCGGGACGGCCGCGCGCTCCTCGACCGGATCTGCCGCGACGCCCCGAGTCGGCTCGCGCCGGGCGGATCGCTCTGGCTGGTCCACTCCGCCCTCTGCGACCCGGGCCGCACCGTCGCACTCCTGAGCGAGCAGGGCCTGACCGCCGAGGTCGTGAAGAAGGACGAGATCCCCTTCGGGCCCGTCATGCGCTCCCGCGAGGCGTGGCTGCGCGCCGAGGGCCTCATCGGCCCCGGCGAGAACACCGAGACCCTGGTGGTCGTCCGTGGCACTCGCGCCTGAGGCCCTCCCGGACTCCGCGTCCGGCGAGACCCTGGCGTCCGAGGCGTTCCCCCGCCGCGGCGCCGAGGTCCGCCGCGTCACGTGCAACCGCGGCGGACCGGTCCTCGTCGACGGCCCGATCGAGGTCTGCGTCGGCGACGGACCACCCGAGCGGATCGACCGCTTCCGCGTCGCGATCTGCGCCTGCGGCCAGAGCGGCCGCTACCCCCTTTGCGACGGCACCCACCGCCGCCTCTGAGCGCCGTTCGTCTCTGATCGCGCCAGTTTCTGCGGGACGTCATCCCGCAGGAGTCAGATCGGGCCCAGGAGGCTGGAGCGGCCGGCGGTCCAGGAGCTCAGCAGGTGCTCGTCGAGCCGGGTGTCGAGGTACCCGGCGGCGCAGATGCCGAAGACGACGTCCTCGGCGAGGTGGGGTTCGTGCTCCAGCAGGGTGCCGAGAACGTCGGCGCGCATCACCTGCTCGTGGACGGAGTCGGCGACGACGTGCTCGGCGTAGAACTCCTCAGCAATCTCGCAACCCCCGGCGCGGCGGATCGCGGCGACCATGCGCATCGACCCGGGCGGGGACGTGATCTCGACGGCGGCCAGCTGACCCAGCAGCGCGCCACGGCGCGCGCGGTGCAGGCCGCACAGCGACATGAAGTTGACGACGGCGAGCATCGGCGCCGGCACGACGTCGATGTAGACGCCGTACCGGGCGTCGAGGTCGAAGGCGCGCATCAGCGACGCGAACAGCTCCGCGTGCATGCGCGCAGCGCGGCCGCCCCCGTACTCGTCGAACTCGACCGCGGCGACGCCCGCCTTGGTGGCCCCGGAGAGCCGGGGCAGCACGAACGCCTGCGGGTCCGCCTCCTTGAGGTGGTACATCGAGCGGTGGACGAGCATCTCCCGCACCTGAGCGCGGGTGCCGTTGCGGGCGAGGAAGTCCGAGACCCCGCCCTCGCCGTCGACGGCGAGCAGGTCGGCGATCGCGGCGTCCACGTCGGCGCTCGGGGTGATCCGGTCGCGCAGCGCGCCGGAGAAGCGCCGCTCCAGCGCGGTGCGCAGCGCGAGGACGTCGGCGTCCCACTCCCGGTCGTCGTCGACGCCCGCAAAGCCCCGGTAGTGCAGCTCGTAGGCCATGTACAGCGCGAGCTGCAGGTCGTCGCCGTAGGGATCGGCGTCACCGACAGCGCCGGAAGGCGGGTTCGCGGTCGCGCGGCCGCAGATCAGGTCGAGCATGCGGGCCGAGATCGGCCCTCGGGCGGCGGGCAGCGGCGGGCCGACGGCCTCCGGGCGTGCGGGAAGCTCAGTAACCGTCATGACGCGCATCTACCCAGGTAAACGTGCGGAAAGCGTGGGTAGGGCCAGGACATGAACTCCTCCTTGGACGCCGTGGTCATCGGCGCCGGCCCGAACGGACTCGTCGCGGCCAATCTGCTCGCCGACGCGGGCTGGGACGTCCTGGTCCTGGAGGCCGAGGACGAACCCGGCGGCGCCGTCCGCAGCGGCGAGTACGTCGCCCCGGGGTTCGTGAACGACCGGTTCAGCTCGTTCTACCCGCTCGGCGCGGCCTCCCCGGCCCTGGCGGCGCTCGACCTGCCCGCCCACGGCCTGCGCTGGACCCACGCCCCCACCGCGCTCGCCCACCCGCTGCCGGACGGACGCACGGTCGTCCTGAACCGTGACGTCGACATCACCGCCGAGTCCCTCGCCGCCTTCGACCCCCGCGACGCCGCCGCCTGGCGCGCGCTCGTCGACCAGTGGACCGAGCTCGGCCCGACGCTGATGGACGCGCTGCTCAAGCCGTTCCCGCCCGTCCGCGCGGGCGCCCGGCTGGCCCGGCAGCTCAAGGTCCACGGCGCGCTGAGCTTCGCCCGGTTCGGCCTGCTCTCGGTCCGCGCCTACGGGCGGGAACGCTTCGCCGGTGAGGGCGGTCCGCTGCTCATCGCCGGCAACGCCATGCACACCGACCTCGGCCCCGAGGAGGCCGGCAGCGCCGTCTTCGGCTGGCTGCTCGCGATGCTCGGCCAGGACGTCGGGTTCCCCGTCCCCGTCGGCGGCGCCGGCGAACTGACGGCGGCGATGGTCCGCCGCCTGAACTCCCGCGGCGGACGGGTCCGCTGCGGGGTCCGCGTCGAGCAGGTGCTGGTGCGGGACGGCCGGGCCGTCGGCGTCCGGGCCGGCGGCGAGACGTTCTCCGCCCGCGCCGTCCTCGCCGACGTCACCGCGCCGGACCTCTACCTGAACCTCCTCAGTCCGGACCTCGTCCCGACGCGACTCCGCGACGACCTGCGCCGGTTCTCCTGGGACGACGCGACGATCAAGATCGACTGGGCGTTGTCCGGCCCGATCCCGTGGAAGAACCCCGACGTGGTCGGGGCGGGCACCGTCCACGTCGGCGGGGACTTCGACGCGCTCTCGGAGTTCGCCCACGAGCTCGCGATGGGCCGCGTCCCGCGGGACCCGTTCCTGTTGCTGGGTCAGATGACCACCGCCGACGCGACGCGCTCGCCCGCCGGCACCGAGTCGGCGTGGGCGTACACGCACGTCCCGGCGCGGCCGGGCGGCATTGACGGCTGGCGCGACCCCGACCTGCAGAAGCGCGTGCTCGCCGCGGTCGACCGCCGCATGGAGGAGTACGCCCCCGGGTTCACCGACCTCGTGATCAACCGTTCCGTCAGCTTCCCGCCCGACCTCGAGGCCGAGAACGCGAACCTCGTCGAGGGCGCGATCAGCGCCGGGACCAGCGGCCTGCACCAGCAGCTCGTCCTGCGTCCGCTGCCCGGTCTCGGCCGCCCGGAGACGCACATCCGCGGGCTCTACCTCGCGTCGGCGTCCGCCCACCCGGGCGGCGGGGTCCACGGCGCCCCCGGCGCCAACGCCGCCCACGCCGCCCTCCGGGCCGGGACCTCCGGCCGCCTCGCGACCGCCGTGATCCGCGCCATCGCCTCGGGCCGCGCCTGACCTTCTCCTGCGGGATGCGCTAGCGGTGGACGACCATCTGGCGGATGCGCTGCTCGAGGCGGCGGAGGGTCTCGACGTTGCGGACCTTGATCAGGAGATCCAGCACCGGGTTGTGGAGGGTCGCGGCGATGCCGCGCAGGGGGTGCTCGTCGATGTGCACGACGCACCCGCCGTCGACCTCCTCGACGGTGAAGGCGATCCGCGCCGTCCCGGCCGGCCAGGCGTGGGCCTCGAGTTCGAGCTTGACGTCCGGCTCGTAGGAGCAGGCGACGGTCTTGTCGTCCTTGCGCAGCGGGGCGTAGCCGATCGTGTAGTGGATCTCCGTGCCCGGCGCCGGCCACCCGGGGTCGGCGGAGCGGATGTTCCGCGTCCCCACCACCCAGCGGTCGTAGGTGTAGCCGTCGCGAAACGCGAGGAAGACCTGGGCCGGGCTCAGGCCGTTCATCGTCCGGGAGGTGCGTGCCATGCCCTCGATCTGCCCCGCTCCCCGCCCCGCAACCGTCAGGCGACCACGCGCAGGGTCTGCAGGGAGCCGTCGACGGTGTCCGGGACGAGCGCGCCGGCGTCCACGGCCGCGCGGAGGTAGGCGAGGACCTCCTCCTCGATGCGCTCGCCCGGCACCAGCACCGGGACGCCGGGCGGGTACGGGCTGACCATCTCGGCGACGATCCGGCCCGCGGCTTCCTCGACCGCGACCTGCTCGGCCGGGGCGAAGAACGCCTCGCGGGGCGTCATCGTCGGCTGCCGGTCGAAGACGGCGGGGTCGGGCATCGGGATCTCCGGTCGCGGGTCGAGCTCGTCGCGGTGCTTGACCAGCGCCTGGAACGAGTGGATCAGGCGCGCGACGGTGCGCTCGTCGTCACCCAGGGCGATCTGCACGTTGACGCGACACGAGTCCGACGACCCGACGTCGACGTGGCACCGCGCCCGCAGCCACTCCGCGGCCGCGTAACCGGTGGTCCCCAGCCCGCGCACGTCGACGGTCAGGCGCAGCGGGTCGAGGTCGAAGGCACCGTCGTCGCGCACGACCTCACGCCCCATCACGTCGAGGCCGTCGAATTGCGCGAGCCCGGTGCGGGCGTGCTGCGCCAGCTCGAGCAGAACGCCGATGAGGTCCCGCCCGTGCTCGACCATCTGCCGCCGCCAGCCGTCGAGGGTGGCGTAGACGAGCCCGGACGAGCTGGTCGTGCCGAGCATGTCCTCGCGCAGGGTCAGGACGTTCTTGTCGATCAGGTCACCCTGCAGGTGGAACACCGAGCTCTGCTCGATGGCCGCGCCCATCTTGTGGACGCTGGTGACGACGAGGTCGGCCCCGGCGTCCATACCCCACGAAGGGACCTCCTCATGGAACGGCAGGTGCGCTCCCCACGCCTCGTCGACGAGTAACGGCATGCCGTAGGCGTGGGCGGCCTTCGCCGTTCCGGCGAGGTCGGCGCAGGAGCCCCAGTCGGTGGGGCTGATCATCAGGACGCCCTTGGCGTCGGGGTGTTCGGCGAGCGCCTGTTCCACCTCGGTCAGACCGGGCGGGTGGGCAAGGTGGCGCTCGGTGTCGAAGCGGGCGGGGATCCAGACGGGCTGGATGCCCGCGACGATCAGGCCGCCGACGATCGACTTGTGCGTGTTCCGGGCGACGAGAAGCTTCTCCCCCGGCCCGGCCACGGAGATGATCGCGGTCTTCACCGACAGCGAACTGCCGCAGGTCGAGAAGAACGCGTGCTCGGCGTGCACGGCGTCGGCCATCAGCTCCTCGGCCTGGGTGATGACGCCCTGCGACTCGCGCCGGTCGTCGAGGCCGTTCAGCGAGAGGACGTCGGAGGCGAACACGCCCTCGCCGACGATCTCGACCACCCGCTGGTCGGCCCCGGCCCCCTGCTTGTGTCCGGGCGGGCCGAAGACGGTGTCCCCGCGACGGCGGAACTCTTCGAGTGCTTCCAGAACGGGCGCGCGTGAGTGGTCCATCAGTCCGGGATACCCGGGGTCCCGCGGGTCAACCGATGTGCATCCGGTCCCGGACCGCCTGCAGCGCGGCCTCGCAGGCCTGCTGACAGATCTCGTCGGGGTCGCCGCCGAACTTGTACTCCCAGGCCTCGATCGGGATGCCCTCCCACGCCAGGCCGATCCACACCGTGCCCGGGGACTGTCCCTCCTCCTCGCCAGGGCCGCCGACCCCGGTGGTGGAGACGCCGATCCGGGCGCCGAGCACCCGGCACGCGCCGGAGGCCATGGCCATCGCGGCGGGCTTGCTCACGACAGGCCCGAGCGGGACGTCGAGCACGTCCCGCTTCACCTCGGAGCTGTAGGCGACGACGCCACCGCGGAACCAGCTCGAGGCGTTCGGGGCCGCGGCGAGCTGCACCGTCAGCTGACCGCCGGTCAGGGACTCGGCGGTGGCGACGGTGTGGCCGTGCTCCTCGGCCAGGGCGGCGATCTCTTCGGCAAGCTTGTTGGTGGGCGACACGCCTGGTACCTACCGCGGTTACCACCAGTTCAGTCCTGGGTGAATCGCCCCCGGGCGGGTAGGACGACCTTCCGGAGATCTGGAGGTGTCCCATTTCCCGTCCCGCCCCACCGAGACCCGACGCCGCCGACGCCTCCGAGCGCCGCGCCGGTAACGCCCTGCGCGCGTACCTCTACGACAAGAACGGCCTGGACCACGAGGTCGACCCCGAGCAGGACCGCCTCGGCCGGATCAGCAGGAACCAGCTGCTCTGGGTGGACCTGTGCCTCGGCGACGGCGGGCTCGAGGACTCCACCACCAAACTCCTCAGCGAACTCCACGACGGCCTGCTCGACGACGAGGAATTCCAGTGGCTGCAGGAGCGGGACGAGGCCGCCCTCGCCGAGGACGCCGAAGGCCACATCCTGATCAGCGCCCTCGCCTACGCCGACGGCCCGGACCCGGTCGCGATCCGCTGCGTGGTCGGACGGGGCTGGATCGTCACCGCGCACACCGAGCAGGTCAACCTGATCGAGCTGCTGAACGAACCGATCAGCTCGCAGTCGGACCTCGGACGGATGGACGGCCCACGCTTCCTCGCCGTCCTGATGGACTGGCACCTGAGCACGTTCTTCGAGCGGGTCGAACAGCTCGACCGCGAGGTCGACGACCTCGACGAGAAGCTCATCTCCCCGGAGTTCAACCGCCAGGACCGTGAACTGATGGACCGTCTGATCGACCTACGCCACCGCGTGGGCCGGCTGCGGCGGACGGTCGTCGACCATCGCGAACTGCTGACGCGGCTGGCCGACCCGGAACTGATCGTGCTCTCGAACTCGGAGTCGGCGCATCGTTTCGCCGAGCTGACGAACCGGCTGGAGACGGCCGTGGGCTCCATCGACAGCACACGGTCC
This sequence comes from Sporichthya polymorpha DSM 43042, assembly GCF_000384115.1. Taxonomy (NCBI): domain Bacteria; kingdom Bacillati; phylum Actinomycetota; class Actinomycetes; order Sporichthyales; family Sporichthyaceae; genus Sporichthya; species Sporichthya polymorpha. Next base: position 3,949,978 of record NZ_KB913029.1, on the reverse strand, counting down.
GCGATCACCGGTTCGCTCGACGTCTTCATGAGCCGGACCGCACAGCGGACCAACGACGTCATGAAGATCCTGACGGTGATCTCCGCGGTCCTGATGCCCTCGACGGTCATCGCCGGTGTGATGGGCATGAACTTCGAACTCGGGTTCTTCACCAACGTCATCGTGTACTGGATCGTCCTCGGCACGATGTTCGCCATCGCCGCCGGGACGGTCTTCGCCGCCCACCGCCGCGGCTGGATCGGAGGACCGCAGTGAGCACCGAGGCGATCCCGGGGAGCGCCGTCGAGGACTTCCACGCCGTCATGGGCCAGCTGGACTGGCCGATGCACCTCGTGACCGCGGTCTCCCGCGACGGCGAGCGGAACGGGTGCCTGCTCGGGTTTGCGACGCAGTGCGCGATCCACCCGCCGCGCTACTTCGTCTTCCTGTCGAAGAACAACCACACCTTCGACGTCGCCGAGCAGGCCGAGGCGCTTGGGGTGCACCTCCCCGACCCGGGCCAGATCGACCTCGCGATCCGCTTCGGCACCCGCACCGGCGACGAGGTCGACAAGCTCGCGCCCGAGACCTGGCACGACGGCCCGCTCGGCGTCCCGATCCTCGACGAGGTGACCCGCTGGTTCGTCGGGCGCATCCTCGACCGCCTCGAGGTCGGCGACCACATGGGCTACCTGCTCGAACCGGTCGCAGCGTCGTCCGCCGGCCACCCGATGGGCCAGCTCGGCTTCCAGTCCGTCAAGCACCTCGACGCCGGGCACGACGCGGACCCCGACGAGGACTGAGCGACCCTCGGAACGGCTGGCGGACAAGGAACGGCCGTCACCGCTGGGGGGAAGCGGTGACGGCCGTCGGATGGGCGCCGGGCTGTCGGGCGGATCAGCCCACCGGAAGCGCGCCCGGGAGGAAGGGTTCGGTGCCGGCCACGACGCGCAGGTCGGACAGCTTGCTGTCGTGGGCGCGGGCGTAGTCGAGCTCGTGGGCGAGGTCGCTGACCTGGTTGCTCAGCGGCATCGGCGCGAACGACAGCGTCGAGAGGTCACCCAGGGCGTAACCGTTGCTGTCGAGGAAGGCTGACCCGGAGTCACCCGGGACGCCCGGCGTCAGCGTGTAGACGGTGTGCGACCAGCCGTCGCCGACGGTGCCGAAGCTCGTGCCGGTCTTGGGCGAGACGATCGACAGGCCCTGACGCAGCGACGAGTTGCCGTACGAGACGACCTTCTCACCGTTGCTCGTGCCCGTGGTGTTGACGCCCACCGGACCCCCGAAGACCGGCACGGACGGGTTGACCTGGTTCAAAGCGTCGGCCGGGAGCTCGATCAGCGCGAGGTCGTTGTACGCGCAGGCGTTGGGGTCCTTCTCGCCGCTGCGCTGCATGGTGATCCAGGAGTTGTAGACCATCGTGCCGACCACGTCGGAGCCGACGATCTTCACCGGCGTCCCGAGCGGAAGCGACTCGGACGTGCAGCCGTCGGTCTCGGTGGCCTCACCGGTACCGGAGCAGTGCGCCGCCTGGCCGAGGACCGTCTTGCTGCCGGCGGTGTAGACGAAGTTCGCCGTGCACTGGCCGGCGCCCTCGGTCTGCGTCATGACGCCGGGGTGCACGCTCGCCGTCGCGGCCGGCGCCCAGGTGCCGGCGGTGTCGAACAACGCGGCACCCGCAGCGGGCTGCTCGGCGGTCTTGTCGGCCGGCTTGTCGGAGGCCAGCGCCGGGGAAATCGTCAGGGCCCCGGCGAGCACGACGGCGCTGCCGGCGGCGGCACAGGTGGACAGGACGTGCGTTCGGAACGTCATGAATACTCCACACGATTGTCGTCAGATATCCGTTGCAACGCCCTCTATGCCGTAGAACTTCCCGTTTCGGGGAACTTTCGAGGTCGAATCTGCTGTCACGGGTGAGCACGTGTGTTCGTGGGCACTTCCCACCTATCAACGGCCCGTTCGGAGGGCCTGGCAGCGGGAGGTCGTCCGTGGCACGCGCGATCTGGTCCGGCTCGATCGGCTTCGGTCTGGTCAACGTTCCGGTGGGGCTGTACTCCGCCACCGAGGACAAGACCGTCCACTTCAACCAGTTCGAGAAGGGGACCGACGACCGCGTCCGCAACAAGCGGGTGAACGAGGACACCGGCAAGGAGGTCAAGTACTCCGACATCGTCAAGGGCTACGACCTCGGTGACGGACGCCACGTGATCGTCACCCCCGACGAGCTCGAGGAGGTCGAGCCCGGCCGCAGCTCGACGATCGAGATCACCGACTTCGTCGAGGCCGCCGACATCGACCCCGTGTTCTACCGCAAGTCCTACTACCTGGCCCCCGCGAGCGACGACGCCGCGCGCCCGTACGGCCTGCTGCTGCAGGCGATGGAGAAGGCCGGGCGCATCGGCATCGCGACGCTTGTCATGCGCAGCAAGCAGTACCTCGCCGCGATCCGCCCGCAGGACCGCGTGCTGGTGCTGGAGACCATGTACTTCGGCGACGAGGTCCGCGACCCCGCCGATGAACTGCCCTCGATCCCCCGCAAGGCGAAGTTCTCCGACAAGGACCTCAAGACCGCGGTCGGACTCATCGAGGCCCTGACCACCGAGTGGAAGCCGGAGAACTACGCCGACACCTACCGCGACCGCGTCCTGCAACTGGTGAAGGCCAAGGCCAAGGGCCGCGAGGTCGTGCACGACGACGACGCCGAGCCCGAGGCCGAGGTCCTCGACCTCATGGAGGCCCTCCGCCGTTCCGTCGACGCCGCCAAGTCCCGCAAGGGCGCCGGCAACACCGACACCGGGAAGCTGAAGACCCGTAAGGCCGACGAGGACGACGAGAAACCGGCGAAGAAGTCGTCGTCGAAGACCGCCGCGAAGAAGACCGCGGCGAAGAAGACCACGGCCAAGAAGACCACGGCCAAGAAGTCGGCCGCGAAGAAGACCACCGCCAAGAAGAGTTCGAGCAAACGTCCCGCCCGCAAGGCGTCGTGAATGGCGGGGTCCATGGCGGGCAGTTCTTCGGTATGACTGCCACCGACACTCAAGCCCGGAGCCTGTCCGAGGTTCTCGAAGAACTGCACTTCGCGATGGTCGGCACGCCGGACGGGGACGTCTGGAAGTCCCGGCCGCTGACGCTGGCCGGTCTGGACTCCTCGACGATGCACTTCCTCGTCGCCGCCGACGCCGACTGGGTGCAGGCCCTCGGGAACGGCAGCGCTCCGTGCACCACGACGTTCTCCGACCCGAGCAAGAACGACTACGTCGCCCTGCAGGGCTCGGCGCGCGTGCTCAACGACCGCGCGCTGATCGAGTCGCTGTGGACCGCCCCCGCCGGGGCGTACTTCGACGGCAAGGACGACCCGAACATCCGCGTCCTCGCGGTCGACGTCGACTACGGCGAGTACTGGGACTCCCCCGGCGGCGCCATCGGACGCCTCCTCGCCCTGACGAAGGCTGCCGCCGGCGCCGAGGCCGGCTCCGAGGGCCCCGTCCGCGTCTGACAATGCCCGAACGTCCGAAGAAGTGGCTGCAATAGCAACCACTTCTTCGGACGTTGGCCGTCAAGCGAGCGCGCGGGCCAGGGCGGCGGCGTCGAAGGCGACGGCCGGGTCGACGGGGTGGCCGTCGAGGAACAGCGCCGGGGTGCCGGTGTTGCCGTCCTTGCTGGCGCGGTCGTCGACGGAGCGGGCCCACGGGGCGTAGACCTGGTCGCGGACGGCGTCGACGAACGCCGCGTCGGTGAGCCCGACGGACGCCCCGAGCGCGAGCAGCTGGTCGACGCTGTAGCCGCCGCCGGTCAGCAGGTGCGCGAACATCGCGGTGCGGAGCTCGTCGAACTTTCCGGCGTCCTGGGCGGCGCCGAGGGCGGCGACGGCGCGGACGCTGTCCGGCCCGAGGAAGCTGCGCATCCGGTACTCGACCTTCACGCGCCCCGCCTCGACCGCGTCGTGCAGGGCGACTCCCCCGGTGCGCTCGAACTCCGCGCAGTGCGGGCACTGCGGGTCTTCGTAGACGACGACGGTGCGCGGCGCGTCCGGTGACCCGACCACGATCCCGCCCGCGACGGTGACGCCGACCGGAATCTGCGTCGGCGGGGCCGGCTCGGTCGCCTCCGCGACCACGACGCCCGCACCGCCGGCGACCAGCAGGGCCGCAGCGACCACGCCGGGAACCACACGCTGACTGATCGTCAGACGCGAGCGGCCGAACCAGGCGAGCGCCACGGCGACGACGAGCACCGCGAGGTCCCGGGCGATCTCACGCCCGTACTGCGGGTCGTCGGTGACGCCGCCGCCCCCGAAGCAGCCGCAGTCGATCTGCAAGCCGCGGGCCCAGGCCGTCGAGATCCCGACGACAAAGACCGTCAGCAACCCGGCCGCCACCCCGGCGGTCAGACGGAGCGCGACGCCGAGCAGCAGCGCGACCGCGAGGGCGAGCTCGAACGCGGGCAGACCGCGGCCGACGACCACGGCGAGCCAGTCGGGCAACAGGTCGTACGCGCGGACCGCGCGGACCGATGCCGCGGGGTCGTCGATCTTGAGCGCACCGGCGACGCCGAAGACGCCGGCGAGCAGCAACCGGGCGGGCACGGCGGCCCACGCGGCGGCCCCGGCGAAGCGGGGCGGGAGCGAACGAGGAGCAACGGGACGTGCTGGGACAGAAACGGACATGACCAACTCCGACGAGAAGGGGCGGCACGGCCCCGCACGTCACGCGGTCAGCCGGCAGCCAGGGAAAGGACCGGGGCGGGCCGGCGCGGCGGGCCCCGGCGGCCGGTGCAGCGCGCGAGGAGCGCGCCCGGGTCGCGGAGTCGGGAAGGTCGGGCGTAGGGCGCGGGTCGCACCCAGGCCGGTGCGGTCGGGGCGCCGAGCAGGCGCAGCCACCGCAGGACGCGGCCGGCGAGCACGCCGGCGACGGAGAACACGGACGTGACGAGCGCGAACGCCGTCGCGAGGAGGTCGGCACCGGCGCGGCTGCCGCGGATCACGGCGGCAAGCAGCAGGCACGCCAGCGCCTGGACGGCGACGAGCGTCCAGCCCGCCTGCGCGGTGAGCCGGCCGACCAGGCCGTCACTGGTCGCCTCGGTCGGCGGACAGCAGATCAGCCCGCGGGGGTTGCCGACGGGCGCGCCCGCCGCGAGCAGCGTCAGCGCGTGCGTGCCGAACTGGGCGACGAGCAGCACCGCCGCCAACGTGACGACGCCCGTCGACCGCGCCGCCAGCGGCCACAGCACGGCGGTGAGCACCGCGCCGCCGATCACCAGCGTCGACAGTGCGGGAGCGGGCCCCACACTGTCGGCGCGCAGCGAGAGGTGCGTCAGCAGCCCGGACACGGCGGCGACGAGGGCCAGCGCGGCCCCCGATCCCCACCGTGCGTCAGAACGCCAGACGTCCACGGCACCATCAGAACATCGGCGTTTGTGAACAGGCTGTGCCCCGGGTGTGGGATCCGGGTGGAGGTGACGCGGTCGGCGTCAGACTTCGAGCGGCTGCCGCGGGGCGACGACGAAGCCGGCGCCGCGCGCCTCGACGGCGGCGAGCGCCGCGCGGGACTGGGTCGTGATGTCCTCGGCGAGCGCACGGAGCGCGGAGTCCACCTCGGCCATCTCGGCGTCGACGTGCTCACGCAGGACCTCGGCAGCCTCGCTCAACTGGGCCTCGAGCTGGGTCCAGTCAATCTGAGTCGTTGTCATATTCGAAAGGATCGGGCATCCGCCTCCGGAATCGACGGCGACACGCCGCGTGGACCTGCACGTTCACTCCTCCGCCGCAACGACCTTCGCGAGCGCGGACCCGACCGCGGCGATCTCCGCGGCGGTCAGGTGCTGGGTGAAGTGCGCCTCGATCGCGGCCACGTACGTCGGCGCCGCGGCGCGCAGCCGCTCGCGGCCGGCGTCGGTGAGTGTCGCGAACGACGAGCGCTTGTCGTCGGGGTTCGGGACGCGCTGCACGAGTCCCGCGCGCTCGAGTTCGCTCACGACGCGACTGATCTGCTCGCGGCTCAGCACCGCGGCGGCGCCGAGGTCCGACATCCGCAGCTTCCGTTCCGGCGCCGCGTTGAGCACGAGCAGGACGTCGTACCAGGAGATCGGCAGCCCCGCGGCCGCGACCTCCTTCGCGAGCTTCGGCACCACGGCCGCGTGGGCCCGCAGCAGGGCCGCCCAGGCGGTGACTCCGACGCTGTCCTTCCGAACCATGTGACCACCCTAACTGATCCGTGCGTGTGCACGCACATTGACAGGACGAACCCTCGGCCGCTACTAATTTGCGTGTACACGCACATACCCACCGAAGGAACGTGACATGGCTACGAACATCTCCCGCACCGAGCTGCTGCTCCTCCTGGCCTCGAACCGGCCGGTCCACCTGGTCGACGCCCTGCCGTCCGGCTACTTCGACCAGGAGCACCTCCCCGGGGCGGTCAACCTGGTGGAGGACGACGTCGCGGCGCTCGCCGCGCAGCTCCTCCCCCAGCGCGACGAGACCGTCGTGACGTACTGCGCCAACACCGCCTGCCCGAACAGCCGGGCCGTGGCGCGCGGCCTCGAGGCGCTCGGGTACACCGACGTCCGCACCTACGAGGCCGGGATCCAGGACTGGGTCGAGGCCGGCCTGCCGACCGAGTCGGCACTGGTCGCCTGATCGCCCGGACGACCGGGAGGATGGACGCATGACCGAGGTACTGCACTACGCCGCCTTCACCACCGACGGAGTCGGGGGCAACCCCGCCGGGGTGGTGCTCGACGCAACCGGGCTGACCGAGGCTCAGATGCTTGCCGTCGCGGCGGAGGTCGGTTACTCGGAGACGGCGTTCGTCCTCCCGGGCGACGGCGAATCGCGCCCGATCCGCTACTTCAGCCCGCAGGCCGAGGTCGCGTTCTGCGGGCACGCGACGATCGCCACCGCCGTCGCCCTCGCCGACCGGGACGGGTGCGGGCCGCTGCGCTTCGACACCCCGGCCGGTCCGGTCGCGGTCCTGACCGAGGCGAGCCCGACGGGGGTGACGGCGACGCTGACCTCTCCCCCGGCCTCCAGCCGGCCCGCCACGGCAGCGGAGATCGACGCCCTGCTTGCCTCGTTCGGGTGGAAACGGGACCAGCTCGACGGGGGCTGGCCGGTGCACGTCGCGTTCGCGGGCAACACGCATCCCGTCCTCGCCGTCGCGGCGCGCGAGACCCTGGCCGACTTCGACTACGACTTCGACGCCCTCGCCGCCGTCATGGCGGACGCCGGGTGGGGGACGGTGCACGTCTTCTGGCCACGCGGCCCGGCCGAGTTCGACGTCCGCAACGCGTTCCCGCCCGGCGGGGTGCGCGAGGACCCGGCCACCGGCGCCGCCGCCGCCGCGTTCGGCGGTTACCTCCGCGCCCTCGGCCGCCTGGCCGTCGGCGACCGCGTCGTCCTCCACCAGGGCGAGGACATGGGCCGCCCGAGCCGCCTCGTCGTCGCCCTCGACCCCGCCTCCGACGGCGTCCGCGTCACCGGCACCGCCGCCCCGATCCCAGCCTGACGCCCCACCTATGTTCAAAAAGGGTGACACCCCTTACTGCGCAGTAAGGGGTGTCACCCTTTCTTGACATCACGGCGACATTCCTTGGCGGCGAAGGGAACTCGACACCTCGGCGTAACGACTGGCGTTCCCGATCCTCGGTCTCCCCCTGGCCGTCGCGCTGGTGGCGACGCTCGCCGGCCCGACGCTCGCAGCGGGCACCGCGGCCCCGAAGAGCGGGTTCTTCGAGCTGACGCCGACCGCCGAGGCGGTTCCCGGCGGCGGCGACCCGCGGGGCGAGGTCCGGGCGTTCCTCTCGCTCGACGACCCGCGGAACTCCGTCTGCTACCTGATCACGTGGAGCGGGCTGAAGGGCAAGGTCGTCGCGGCGCACCTGCACCGGGGCGCGGCCGGCAAGACCGGGCCGCACCACGTCGACCTTGTCAACGACGTGAAGGTGCCCGGCAAGCGTGGGTCGCTCGCCGACTGCGTCGACGCCGACGACGCGCACGGCCACAGAATGAAGCCGAACCCGCGGGCGGTCTCCCGCGTCCTGGCGAAGCCGGAGCGGTTCTACCTGAACCTCCACACCACCGCGTATCCCGACGGGGCGCGGCGGGCGCAGCTCGGCTGACGGTCAGTCCGGGACGCCCCAGGGCAGCATGAGGTCCAGCTCGAGCTCGTTGCCGGCGACCGGGATCTCGGTGATCTGACCCGTCGTCTTGTCCACCAGGAACGCCGTGCCGCTCAGATCCGGCGGCGGCGGGGCGTCGGCCGGGTCGTCCTCGATCGGCTCCGCGTGCGCGACCACCCGCCACCGGGTGGTGTCCGTGAAGCCCTGCTTCGCGATGACCAACCGGCCGTCGGTGGAGGTCCAGCGGTCGAGCAGATGGTCGCGGACCAGGCGACGGGCGTCGTCGAAACTCACTGCGGGACGTTGGGCCATGTGGCCATCATCCCCGACCCCGCCCGGCTTACGCCGGCACCGACGGGGCAGGCTTGGGGCCATGTGGGTGTTCCTGACGCGTCGGTTCCGCCGTTGGCTGATCATGGCGATCGCCGTGCCCATCCTCGGTGCCGTGGCGCGGCGCCTGAGCGAGCGGATCGAGAAGAAGCACGCCGGCCCGACGAAGACGTCCAAGGCCCTCGGGCACGCCGGACGCTTCGCGCAGTCGACCCGCAAGAAGGGGCGCTGACGACGGGTCAGCCTTAGCATCACCCCGTGCTTCCCACCACCCTGACCGAACCCGCGCACGCCGCCGCCGAGCGACTGGTCGCGCGGGGTGAGTCGATTGCCGTCGCCGAGTCCGCCGCGGGTGGGCTCATCTCCGCCGCCCTGGTGGCGGTCCCCGGCTGCTCGGCGTTCTACCGGGGCGGGCTCGTGGTCTACACCCTCGACGGCGCGCGGGCGCAGTTCGCGGGGGCGCCGCGGCCCGCTGACCTGCGCGGGGCGACCGAGCCCTTCGCCGCCTGGCTCGCCACCACTGTCGCGGCGTCGTTGGGGACGACCTGGGGCATCGGCGAGACCGGCGCGTCCGGTCCGACCGGCAATCCCTACGGCGACCCGCCCGGCCACTCGTGGGCCGCGGTCTCCGGACCGAACGGCGTGACGGCCCGCAACCTGCGCACCGGCTCCGACGACCGGGCCGCGAACATGGAGGCCTTCGCCGCCGCGGCCCTCACCTTGCTGGTCGAGGCACTCACCCGCGATTGAGCCGCGCCGCCTGACGGGTCAGGTGGTCGCGCTCGGCGGCGTTGGTCGCCCGGGCCGCCGCCTCGGCGTACAGGCGGGCCGCGAGCGCACGCTCGCCCGCCTTCTCGTGCAGGTACGCCGCCGCGGCGGCGTGCCGCGGAAGGGATTCGTCGAGCCCGGCGAGCGCGGCGAGACCCGCGTGCGGGCCGTCGGCCTCCCCCAGCGCGACGGCGCGGTTGAGCCGGACCACCGGGCTGTCGGTGAACCGCAGCAGCTCGTCGTACCACTCGACGATCTGCACCCAGTCGGTCTCCTCCGCCTCCGGAGCGTCGGCGTGCAGCGCCGCGATCGCGGCCTGAGCCTGGTACTCCCCCAGCCGATCCCGGGCCAGGGCGGTCTGCAGGATCTCGACGCCCTCGGCGATCAGCGCCGTGTCCCAGCGCGAGCGGTCCTGCTCGGCGAGCGGCACGAGGCTGCCGTCGGGCCGGGTCCGCGCGTCGCGGCGGGCGCGGTGCAGCAGCATCAGCGCGAGCAACCCGGCGACCTCGGGGTGGTCGAAGGCCGCCGCGAGCTGGCGGGTCAAGCGGATCGCCTCGTCGGCGAGGTCGACGTCGCCGGAGTAGCCCTCGTTGAACACGAGGTAGAGCACCCGCAGCACCGTGCCGACGTCCCCGGGCTGATCGAACCGGACGTCGGACACCGTGCGCTTGGCGCGGCTGATCCGCTGCGCCATCGTCGCCTCGGGGACGAGGTAGGCGTCGGCGATCTGACGTGTGGTCAGACCGCCGACCGCCCTCAGCGTCAGCGCCACCGCCGAGGCCGGGGTCAACGACGGGTGCGCGCAGAGAAAGTAGAGCCAGAGCGTGTCGTCCGTCGCCGGGATCGGGCCGGGCTCAGGTTCGGCGTCAACGACGTCCTCACGCCGTCGCCGGGCCGCGTCGGCGCGGGTGGCGTCGAGGAACCGTCGCCAGGCGACGGTCACCAGCCAACCCTTGGCGTCCCGCGGCGGGTCGGCCGGCCAGGTGCGGACGGCCTCGATCAAGGCGTCCTGGACCGCGTCCTCGGCCGCCGCGAAGTCGGCCCCGCGGCGGACGAGAACGGCCAGGACGCTCGGGACGAGGGCCCGAAGGGCGACGTCGTCCACACTCAGTCCGTGATCGTCGGCGCGACTCCGTAGAACGGGCGGAGCTCGAGCCACTCGTGGATCGGCTGCCCGTTCGCTCCCGGCGCGGCGGACAGCTCCCCGGCGAGCTCGACGGCCCGCTCCCAGCTCTCGACGTCGATGATCATCCAGCCGGCGATCAGGTCCTTGGTCTCCGCGAACGGGCCGTCGGTGACCGGCGGGCGCCCCTCGCCGTCGAAGCGCACCCACGTGCCCTCGGATGCCAGCGCCGCCTCGGCGACGAACTCGCCGGTCTCGGTGAGTCGGTCCGCGAAGTCGCGCATGTACTGGATGTGCGCGTCGATCTCCTCGGGCGTCCACTTCTCCATCGGCACGTCGTTCACCGCCGCCGGCGCGCCGCGGTAGTGCTTGAGCAGGAGGTACTTCGCCATGGTGGTTCTCCTCGGTGTCTGCCGACCCATCTTGGTCGCCTTCACCCCGGGGACGGAGCCGCCGGACCGTTCTCGACATCCCGGAGGAGAAATTTCGGTAGGTCCTCGTAACGCGGACGTCCACGACCGGAAACACGCCCGGGCGACCGTCGAGGGGTGTGGACGCGGACGGCTCTCATCGGCGTCGCCGCCTTCGCCTCGGGTGCGCTGACGTTCGCGCAGCTCGACCGCGGGGAGGCCGCGCCGACCTACCCGGCGACGACCAGCGCCGAGGCTGGGTTCACCCGCGAGATGCAGACCCACCACGCCCAGGCGATCGAGATGGCCACCTTCGCCCGGGACCGTTCGCCCGACACGCAGATCCAGGAGATCGCGTTCGACCTCGCCCTCAGTCAGCAGCAGGAGATCGGCCAGATGCGGGCCCTGCTCGCGGTGTGGGGCCTCCCGCCCACCGGGCCCGCCGCGACCCCGGGCGCCGAGGGCCACCACGCCGGGGCGGTCATGCCGCAGGCGGACATCGAGGTCCTCGGCACCATCCCGCCGAAGGACGTCGGCGTCCGGTTCCTCCAGCTGATGATCCCCCACCACGAGGCCGGCGTCGCGATGGCGCGGGACATCCTCGCCCGCACCGACGACCCCACCCTCCGCGACCTCGCGACCACGATCCTCCAGGTCCAGCAGCACGAGATCACCCTGATGAAGGACCTCCTCCGCCAGCGCGGACTCAGGTCGCCGGCCAGCTGACCGCGCCGGCGAACGTTTCGTCCGCTTCCGCCGTCCAACCCGTGTGAACCGGGTATTGCGCTACGCCGCGGGCGGCGGCGCCGCGACGGCATGCGCCGCCGTCTCGATGCTGTTCGCCGTGCCCGCGCACGCCTGCTCCTGCGCCCAGGGGTCGGCAAAGGGCGCGCTCGAAGCCGGCGGGACGGTCGTGATCGTCACCCGGACCGACGAGACCCCCAACGACGCCAACCGCCCTGGTTCCGAGCCGCCGATCGGCACTTTCCGGGTCGAGGACTTCGCGGGACCCGAGCCTCCGAAGGTCCTCCGCGGAGCGCTCGACACCGGCGCCAGCTGCCTTCCCTACGTCGCCCCGGGCGCGGCGGCAGCCCTGTCCGCCGGCCGGGGCCCGGACGGCGAATGGACGGTCAGCGGCTGCGGGAACGGCTACCCGCTCGGCGAGGCGCTGCAGCTGATGGACGGCGACCCCGAGCCCGCGGAAGGCGGCCGACCCGTCGCCTTCGTGGCGGGCAACTTCGCCTCCGGAAGGCTCGCGGCCGTGGACTCCGCCGGCACCGTCGTCGCCTGGGACCGGACGCCCGGCTCCGCCACGCTGGCGGCCGTCTGCCCGGGCGGGGAGACGGTCGTCGCGGCGGGACGCGCCCCGCGGCACACCCCGGCCGGCGCCGACCCGAGAACCTTCCGTGAGGGTCGCACCGAGCTCACCGTCCACGACGCGGACGGTCTCGCTCTGCGCCGCCAGGTGGCGCTCGGAGTTTCACCCGAGGAGACCGTTCGCGCACTGCGGTGCCTCGATCGGGCCGGCCGGGACATCGATCTCGTGGCGACCCGGAACACCGATCAGGGGCGTTACGAGGGGCGCCTCGTGCAGGTGCGCGGGACCGGGGTGTCGTCCCGGCCGATCGGCGACGTCTCCGAGGGCTACGCGGTGAGCGACGGCTTCCTCGTGCGGGACGGAGACATGCGCCGCGGGGCGACGTTCTCCCGGCTGGACGCCGCCGGGCGGCTGACGGCCGTCGCGAGCCTGGACGAGAGCGTCGAACTGTGGAAGCCGTCGTCGGACGGCCGCACCATTGCGGCGTCCGCGTACGTCGGTGGCGACGGCCGCTACCGGGTGATCGTCGTCGACGTCGAGACCGGACGTCGGCTGGGTGAGACACCCGAGGGCGACTGGGCCACGGGCCTCGCCTGGACGTCGTCGAGCGAACTGCTCGTGCGGGAGGAAGCCGGTTACCGCACACATCACAACCGCGTCGCGGTCTACGACCGCTCCGCGAATCCGCAGGGTGAACGGCCGGCCGTGCCGGGCGAATGGAGCGGTCAGTTCGACGCCCTCGGCGAGATGGCGCTGGTGTACGGCTCCGGAACGCGTCTGACGGCGTATCCGAAGTCGGGCGGCCCGGTCGTCGCGGACTCCCTCCGCACGGCCGCCGCGACCCACGTCGTTGCCGCGTTCCCCGACGCCGCATTCACGGCTACCGACCAGTCGCCGCCCACCACGACACCGACGCCGCAGCCGATCGTCCACACGCAAGCCGACGACGCGAGCGGCATTTCCGGGACGGCGCTCACCCTCGCGGCCGCCGGCGGGATCGGCGTCGGGCTGCTCGCCGTGTTCGGTTGGCGGCGCCGCGTCCGCGGCTGACGGTCAGACCCCGAAGCGGGCTGAGAGCCAGGCGCCGAGGGCGTCGAGCTCCTCGGCGCAGGCTTCGTGCTGCATGGGGTAGGAGTGCCACTCGACGTCGTGGCCGAGGCTGCGGACGTGTTCGGCGGCCTGCAGGCCGGCCGGGTGCGGGACCATCGGGTCGTGGAGGCCGTGGGCCATGAACACCGGGAGGGTGCCGTCGCGGTTGGCCTCGTCGAGGACCTTCTTCGCCATCGGCAGGTAGGTCGACATCGCGACGAGTCCGGCGAGGGGCTCGGCGCGGCGCAGGCCGAGCGTCAGCGTCACGGCACCGCCCTGGGAGAACCCGGCCAGGATCAGCCGCGAGGCGGGGATGCCGCGCTCGGCCTCACGGGCGATCAGCGCCTCGACGGCCTTCGCCGACTCCGCGAGCCCGGCCTCGTCGGCGCGGCGGTCGATGTCGCCGAGGTCGACGATGTCGTACCAGGACCGCATCTTCATCCCGCCGTTGATCGTCACCGGCTGGACCGGCGCGTGCGGAAACAGGAACCGCACCGACGGCCAGCCGGGCCGGACGATGTGCGGCGCGACCGGCGCCCAGCCGTCCCCGCTGTCGCCGAGTCCGTGCAGCAGGATCACGGTCCACTCGGGGTTCGGCCCGGTCTCGAACTCGACGGCGTCCAGCATCGGTGCAGAAGTCATGCCCGGATTCTTCCCTGCGTCGACACCGGCGCCGCCGGGCGGTGGCCCGGCACCTCGCTGACCTGCGCACGAGCCGTTGCAGACCGTCCGCCGACCGCGACGCCGAGCACGATCGCGAAAAGACTGCGATCATGGAGGTGGGCGTCCTGCGTTCAGGGCGCCCGCACTCATTGAGGAGAAGTTTTTGTCAGTCAAGATGCGGGCGGTCAAAGCCGCCCGGAACTCGGACCCGTCGAAGCTCGTTCGGACGCCTCCGTTCGACAAGAGCACCATCAAGCCCCACAAGCACGGCACGGGCTTCAGCACCTGCGCCCCGTGCGCCGCTGCCGGCACCGCCGCGGTGTGCGCGCACGTCGACGAGTGGGTCACGCAGGCCTGATTCCGATCGACACCCGGGCCGGCTCGACGTTTCGAGCCGGCCCTGCTGTTTGTCCGGCTGGTGACGTGCCCGGCTATCGGCCGAGATCGGGGAGTTCGGCCGCCGGTCGCTGCCGGAACTCCGAGGGCAGGCAGCCGAACCGCGCGCGAAAGACGCGGTTCATGTGCGAGAGGTCGGCGAAGCCCCACCTCATCGCGGTGTCGGTCAGCGTCCCGGCGCCGCCGGCGGGCAGGTCACGTGCCGCCGCCTCGACGCGCAGGGTCATGACGGTCTGTGCGAACGTCTGCTCGCTCGTGGCGTAGAGGCTGTGCAGCTTGCGGACGGAGATCCCGAAGCGCGCCGCGACCGACGCCGCCGTCAGCTCGGTGTGCAGACTGCCGGCGAGGTAACGGTTGATGGACGCGCGCAATGCGGCGCCCGTCGTCTCGCCCCGGACCTCCCGGCCGACGGTGTCGCCGGCCGCGGCGGCGAGCAGCGTCAGCAGTGCGGTCTCCGAGGACTGCGCCGCGACGTCGTCCAGCGTCTCGACGTTGCGCCAGATCGACGTCATCGTCGACGCGACCAGCGCCGCGATGCCACCCTGCGTCGCGTCGTGCACGACCGCGGTGAAACCACCGGGGTCGGCGACCAGCGGCACCAGCCGCGACCGCGGGACGCGGAAGGACAGAACCTGCCACTCGCCGGCGTCGTCACCGGAGTACGCGAGCCGGTAGGTGTCGGTGGTGTCGAACATCGCGAACGAGCCGGGGCCGATGTGGCAGACACGGTCGCCCTGCCCGGCGATGCAGTGCCCGCGCAGCTGCAGCGAGACGAACACGTCGTCAGAACTCATGCGCCGGATCTCGCCGGGGCCGTGGACGAGGACCTGCGTCCTCGAGCTGACCTCCGCGCAGTGCGAGGTGCCGACGGTCGAGGACCGCGCCCAACCGGTCATCCGCTCCAGGGCGGGCTCGCCGCCACGGTGCTCGGGCTCGCGCTCGGCGGCCAGCGGGGTGCACACCTGGCAGATGACGTCGCGCCAGTAGCTGAACTGCTCGGCCGGCGGATGATCCGCCACCGTCAGGTACCGCACAGGCCACCTCCGCGGGGCTGGTGCGGTCAGGGTAACCGCGGACGGCCCTGCACGCTCGTCCCAATCGACGCGCAGTCACGTTCGAGCGCCGACCGGGCGGTGCCGCCGAGACTGCGGGCGTGACGTTGGATTTCGCCCTGACGCCCCGGCAGCGCGACCTCCGCGCCCGCACGCGCTCGGTGGCCCGGAACGTACTGCGGGACGCGCGGTCCGCGGAGCGCCTGGCCACCCCCGAAGAACGTTTCCTTGCGACCCGGCCCGCCTACGAACGCCTCATCTCCGAGGGGTTCCTGCGCGCCTGCCTCCCCACGGCGGTGGGCGGGGACAACGAGAGCCTGGTCGACACCGCCGTCGTGGTGGAGGAGCTGTTCGCCGAGAACGGCAGCGTCGCGCTGACGCTGCTCGGGACGGTGCTGGGCGTGACGCCGGTCGTCGTCGGCGGGACGCCCGAGCAGCACAAGCAGTTCCTGGCGCCGTTCCTCGAGACGACCGGTGCACCGCTCGCCGCGTTCTGCTCCAGCGAGCCCGGCGGGAGCGCGAACGCCGCGTCACCGCCGCCCGGTGAAGGCGTGCGCACGCGGGCCGTCCGCGCCGACGGCCGGTGGGTGATCAACGGACGGAAGAAGTGGGTCTCCTCCGCGACCGGGTGGGAGCGCGACGGGGCGGACCTGCTCTGCGTCGTCTGCCGCACCGACGAGGACGCCCCGCCCGAGAGCGCGATCTCGATGATCGCCGTTCAGAACCCGTCCGGCGTCGAGCTGGACCGCGTCATTGCCTCGCCCGGCTACCGTGCCCATCTGCTGCCGGAGATCACCCTGCGGGACGTGACCGCCCCGGAGGAGAACCTGCTGGGCGCGGGGGGCGCGGGCCTGCGGCTGAGCGGCGCGAGCTTCGCGGGGGCGTCGGCGCTCGTCGGGCTGATGGGCGTCGCGCTGATGCGGTCGGCGTTCGTGCACGCGTGGGAGTTCGCACGGACCGAGCACCGCGGCGGCGCCGCGCCGATCCTGACCCACCAGGCGGTCGGGTACGCGCTCGCCGACGCGAAGATCGCGATCGAGGCGGTGCGAGCGCTGAGCCTGCGGGCGTGCTGGTCGGTCGACCACCGTGAGCCTGCCGCGGCCGAGCTCGCGCACTCGGCGAAGGTGTTCGCCTCCGAGACCGCGGTGCGTGTGATCACCGACCTGATGCGTGTCGTCGGCGTCGACAGCTACGACGACGTCGACCCGCTCGGCGGCCTGCTGCAGGACGCCCTGGCCCTGCCGATCTTCGCCGGCGGCAACGTCGGCGTGCGCCGTCGCGCGCTGCACGCCCTGCTGATGTCCCCCGACTACGACCCCCTGGCCACGAGCGAGACGTGAGGAACCTGACGTGACGTCACCCAAGACTGTGATTGTGACCGGCGCTTCGAGCGGCATCGGTCTCGCCGTCGCCGAGGCGTACCTCAAGCGCGGCGACAACGTCGTCGGCAACGCGCGCACGTTGGCGCGGCTGCAGGAGGCCGCGACCTCGATCGGCGATCCGGAGAACTTCCTGCTCGTCGAGGGCGACATCGGCAGGCCAGAGACGACGCAGCGCATCTTCGAGCGCGCGCTCGAGGCGTACGGGCGGGTCGACGTCCTCGTCGCGAACGCGGGCCAGTTCCTCGGCAAGCCGACCGTCGACCTCACCGAGGACGAGATCGAGTCGATGATCGACGTCAACCTGCGCGGGTTCCTGTACCCGGCGCAGGCGGTGGCGCGGCACATGAGCGCGAACGGGTCGGGACACATCGTCGCGATCACGGCCTGCATCGCGATGCAGCCGCAGGCGAAGCTGCCCGCTCTGCTGCCGGCGATGCTCAAGGGTGGCCTGAACCACGCGGTGCGCAGCCTGGCCCTGGAGCTCGCGCCGACCGGCGTTCAGGTCAACGCCGTCGCCCCCGGCGTCATCGACACCCCGATGTTCCCGCGAGACGAGCAGACGTGGGCCTTCCTGCGCACCTTCTCCCCCACCGGGAAGACCGGCGTTCCCCAGGACGTCGTCGACGCGGTCCTGTACCTGACGGGGTCGAACTACGTCACCGGCTCGATCATGACCGTCGACGGGGGCTCCACCGCCGGCGTCTGGTAACTCCCCGTTGCGTCCGAACATGTGGCTGCAATAGCGACCACTTCTTCGGACGCACGGTCTCTACTCGCGGCGGGGGGCCGCCGGCGGGGGTGGTTCGGGTTCCTCGGGCGGAACTTTGAGTCCGTTGCGGATGAGTTGCCAGTGCGCGTTGCGTCTTGGCGTCTGTTCGGAATCAACCCACTTCGGGGGGATCATTTCGGGGTGGCCGTCGGCGGCCATCCGCACTCCCCAGCCCTTCCCTTGCAACGCGGTCAGTGGTTGCGGTGGGTCTCTGCGCGGTGATGATCGGATCAGATAGTGCTCGTGGGAGCAGACCAGGGCCATCTTGTCCACGTCGGTCGGGCCCTCGTCCCGGTCCCACCACTCAATATGGTGCGCTTCGCACCACGCCGCCGGTCGGGTACAACCCTCGCCGATGCACCCGATGTCCCTCGCCACGAGGGCGGCCCACTGGGCGGGTGTGGCGGTGCGGGCGAACGGGTGCCCGGTGTCGCCCTTCATGGTCTCCACGCTCGCGGTCACGTGCAGGTGTGGCCGGACCCCGTGGGAGGGCGGGAGGTCCCCGAAGCGCAGGAACTGGCGGAACACGTCCCCGAGCGCGTCGTGGCGCCGCTGCGGCGCCGACCGCTCGTCCCGGACCCCGTTCACGGCGGGTCGCGGGGCGGCGAGGGGGTCGAGGGCGGCTTTGACCAGGGCGGCGACCTCGTCGGTCAGCTCCCCGCGGATGCGGTGCAGCCCGTTGCCCAGATCCGTGATCGTCAACGATCGCTTGCGCTGCGCGCGGGCCGCCCGCTTGGACTCCGCCGGGGCGTCGCCGGTGGGGTCGTCCGGGTCGGGTGCCGGGGGTTTGCCGTCTTCGTCGATGACCTCTTCGATGTGCCGACCCAGGCGCAGGATCGCCCCGGGGTCGGCACCGTGGGACTTGGCCAGCAGGAACGTCTCCACCTTCGCGAGTTCCGATGCCGAGCCGACGGGTTCGATCTTGCGCAGACTCCGCCCGACCGCACGGGCTTGGTCGCGATTGAGCTTCCCCTCGGCCAACGCCTCGACGGTGGCGATGCCCTTGCGGGACAGGATGTCGGCGTCCTTGACGCGCTGCCGCGCCTCGACCGGGTGCAGGTTCAGCTTCTGGCCCAGCCAGACCGCGGTCGAGATCTTCCCGTCCTGCAGCGAAAGCCCGCGGACATCGGCCTCCCGCACCGCCCGCACCCCGACCGCCGCGACGGCGGAGTCGAGCTCGGACTGCGCCCGCACCATGAACTCGAGATCCGCGTCGGTGAAGGTCCACACCTCGTCCGCGGTGAGCATCGCCGCGACCTTGCGGACGTCCTCAACCGCACTGGCGATCGTCGCCAGTGCCGGATGGATCCCCACCCCTGCGGACATGCCACGATTCTACCCGCATTCGAACGTCTGTTCTAGTGCTGTCAAGACCTCATTAGTCCCTACTGTCACTACTTTCTGACGACCCGTCAGCGGTTGCCGCGCCCCAAGCGGTCCGCGAGGGCAGACGACACGCGGCCGACCTCCTTAGGGTGCTCGTTGTGACTGAGACTGAGCTTTCCTTCGGGGCGGAGGCGCCGCTCCTCCACGTCATGTCGACGATGCGGGCGATGCGGAGACTGAAGCCCGATCCCGTCCCACAGGAGCTGCTCGAGGAACTCATCACCGCCGCGACCTACGCCCCGAGCGGGGGCAACGAGCAGACGTTCTCGTTCGTGGTCGTGACGGACCGGGCGCAGATCGCGCGGCTCGCGCCGGCCTGGCGGGAGGTCGTCGACTGGTACATCAGCACCCAGACCCCGCCGGAGCACATGAACGACCGCAAGTGGACGGGACACCTCGCCGCACTGAAGTACCAGGCCGATCACTTCGACGAGGTTCCGGCGCTGATCGTCGCCTGCTACGACATGAGCGGCCCGGTCAAGCGGATGATGCGGACGCTCGACAAGCAGCGCGCCGGCATGCGGGCCCTGGGCCGACGGCGAGCGCTGATCGCGGCCCGGAACGTCCTGAAGATGCTCCGCACCGGCGAGGCGGCCTCGATCTACCCCGCCGTCCAGAACCTGCTGTTGATGGCCCGCGCCCGCGGGCTCGGCGCGTGCCTGACGACCTGGCACCCACTGTTCGAGCCCGAGCTACGCGCGATCCTCGGGATCCCCCGGTCCGTCCGGGTCTACGCCCTCATCCCGGTCGGATACCCCGCCGGCCGGTTCGGCCCGGTCTCCCGCCGCCCCGCCGCCGAGCTCATCCACTGGGACCGCTGGTAGCCCCGACATTTCGGGACGACTGCGCACGTTCAGCCACTCGTTGTCAACATGACCGTTGAATTGCAGTCAACACCTACGTAGACTCCGCGGCTAGGGCGTGTCTCTCAACTCCCGGCGGATGCGATCGGCGGCTCGGACGGTCTCTGGCAAGGCGGAGGAGGAGCCCGCTACGGAGTAGCGGGCGACGACGACAACGCGGCCAGAGGGCGTCCGAGGCCCCGAGCGCGCCGCAGAGGAGTTGGGAGACATGCCCTAAGTCCCCGCCGCCGTGCCCTTGGAGTCTCGATGTCGTTGCGTGGCCCTGTCCTCGTCCTGTGCGCCGCTCTCTCGGTCCTCGGCCTCGGCGCGTGCGCCGATGACGACGAGGAGACCGCGAGCCCGGTGTCCGACAACCCGCGAGCGACGTCCCCGGCGTCCGACCCGAACGCGACCGCGGCGCCCGGGTCCTCGATCAAGCTCATGACGCTGACGTCGGAGACCGGCGCGGTCACGTTCAAGGAGATCCCGCCCTCGGCGCGGGCCGCCGCGAAGGCGATCAACGACGCCGGCGGCGTCAACGGTCACCCGATCGAGATCCTCAACTGTGACACCCGCTTCGACCCGAACGGCACCGGCGACTGCGCCCGCCGGGCGGTCTCGGAGAAGGTCACCGCCGTCATCGGCGCGGCCTCGCCGGACGGCTCGATCTACCAGCCGATCCTCGACGCGGCGGGGATCCCGCTCGTCGGCAACAACCCGAACAGCCCGCAGGAGGGCAGCGGGAAGAACAGCTTCCCGATCTCCGCGACGGCCCTGCAGTTCGTCGCCGGCGGCGCGCTGCTCAAGGCCACCGGCGCGACGTCCGTGCAGTACCTCGGCCCGAACGTCCCCGCGTACGTCGGCCTGCTCGACCTCGTGAAGCAGTTGCTGCCCCAGGTCGGCATCGAGTTCAAGGGCTCGACGCTGTACCCGGTCGACGCCACCGACTACACGCAGTACGTCACCTCGGCGTACGAGTCCGGTGCGGACTCGGTGAACGTCACCTTCGTGACCAGCGCGGGCATCCCGGCCTTCGTCAACGCGATCGAGGGTGGCGGCTACAGCCTGGACGAGACGCCCACGACGACGTTCGGCAGCACCTTCTCCCCCGACGTCCTCGACGACTCGCGCGTCGCGAAGGGCATCGAGGGGATGTACGTCATCAACTCCGGCAAGACCCCGACGGACGACTCGCTGCCGGGCGTCAAGCGGTTCCACGACGAGATCGAGGCGGCCGGGACCGAGGTCGAGTACACCGACGCGGCCCTGTCGGTGTGGGTGAGCGTGCACACGATCGCCGACCTGCTCTCCAAGGCCGAGGGCGACGTCACCGCCCCGGTGACGCTGACCAAGGCGCTCGAGACCGCCGGACCGATCGAGCACGACGCGTGGACGCCCTTCGACTGGAGCAAGCCCGCGCTCGACGCCCCGCTGTCGGAGAAGTTCCCCCGCTACTTCAACCCGCACTTCTGGGCCTCGCGCGTGGTCAACGGCAAGGCGGTCGCGGCGGTCGAACAGCCGGCCCGGTTCACCGGTCCGGTCACGCTCAAGGACAACTGACCCGGCGTCAGGGCGGCCAACGGTGGAGACCTACGCGCGCTTCGCCATCCTCGGGATGGCGACGGGATCGCTCTACGCGCTGACCGCGCTGGGCATCGTCCTCGTGTACCGGGCGTCCGGCGTGCTCAACTTCGCCGCCGGCGCCACCGGGGCACTCGGGGCCTTCGTCGCCTACGACCTGCGCGACACGCACGACGTCCAGCGCGAACTCGCGATGGCGATCGGCATCGCGGCCGGTGCGGTCATCGGCGTCCTCACCCAGATCATCGTGATGACGCTGCTGAGCCGGGCCGCGCCGGTCGCCAAACTCATCGCGACGCTCGGGATCCTGACGATCCTCGTCGGCGCCATCGAGCTGATCTGGGGCGAGGAGAGCCGGGGCCAACCGCGCTCCCTGCTCGTCACCACCCGCCGCGAGGTCCTGCCGGACGTCTTCGTCCCGCAGGACCGGCTGGTGCTGATCGGCATCGCGCTGGTCGCGGCCGTCATCCTGCGGCTGCTCTACTCCGCCACCCCGTTCGGCCTCGCGACGGCGGCGGTCGCGGAGAACCGCCGCGTCGCAGCGATCTCGGGACTGTCCGCGACCCGCATCGAGCTCGCGAACTTCGCCATCGCCGGCGCCATCTCGGCGGCGGCGGCGATCCTGCTCGCGCCCGTCCTCGGGCTCGACATCAACGCCCTCACCGCGGTGGTGATCCCGGCGCTCGCGGCCGCGTTGATCGGACGGTTCGCCTCGTTCGGCGTCACCGTGCTCGCCGCACTCGCCATCGGCGTCGTGCAGGCCGAGATCCCGCAGCTCGGCTTCGTGAAGGACCACCCCGAAGAGCTCGCCGGACTCCCGACCGCGGTGCCGGTCCTGCTGATCGTGCTCGTCACCGCGATCCGCGGCCGCGGGCGCCTGCAACGCGGCGAACTGATCGCGCGACTCCCCCTGCCCGGGACCGGCCGCATCCGGCCCGAGCTCGTCGCCGCCGCCCTGGTGGTCGGACTGCTCGCGACCTCGACCGCGAACGCGGCCTGGGCCGGCGCGCTCACGATCACGGTGGCGATCGCGATCGTCATCCTCTCCGTCGTCGTGGTCACCGGGTACGCGGGGCAGCTGTCGCTGGCGCAGTTCGCCATCGCCGGATTCGGGCTGTGGGTGGCGGCGCGGCTCTACGACACCCAGGGCCTGCTGTTCCCGTTCGCGCTGCTCGCCGGCGTCGCCCTCGCCGTGCCCCTCGGACTGATCGTCGCCCTGCCCGCGCTGCGCGCCCGCGGCGTCGACCTGGCCGTCGCGACGCTCGGACTTGCCATCGCGGTCCAGGCCATCGTGCTCGGCAACACCGAACTCACCGGCGGGTACTCGGGCACGACCGTCGCGGGCGCGGACGTCTTCGGCTGGAGCATCGACGGCGTCGCGCACCCGAACCGCTACGCCTCGGTGGCCTTCGTGCTGCTGCTCGTCACCGGTCTCGTGGTGGCGAACCTGCGCCGGGGCCGCAGCGGACGCCGGCTGCTCGCGGTCCGCAGCAACGAGCGCGCGGCCGCGTCGCTCGGGGTCGGCGTGTACGGGGCGAAGCTCTATGCATTCGGCCTCTCGGCCGCGATCGCCGGCCTCGGCGGCGTGGTGCTCGGGTTCAAGGACCAGGCCGTCCGGTTCGACCAGTTCAACATCTTCGGCTCGATCAACGTCGTGCAGTACGCCGTCATCGGCGGGCTCGGCTCGATCGGCGGCGCGGCGATCGGCGCGACGCTCGCGGTCGGTGCCGTCGGCTCACGACTGCTGACCGACCTCGTCACCGACCCGGACACGGTCACCTGGATCACGATCCTCGCGAGCCTGCAGGTGATCGTGCTGATCCGCCACGCCCCCGACGGTCTGGGCGCGCAGATCGCGGACCTCGGCCGCCGGCTGCCGGGCCTCCCCTGGGGCCGCGCGACCACCTCGGCCGCCGACGTGGCGCGCCGCGAACGCGAGTTCCGCGCCCTCGACGTGCAGAACCTGACGGTCCGTTTCGGCGGTGTCGTCGCCCTGGACGGCGTCAGCTTCAGCGTCCTGCCGGGCGAGGTGGTCGGACTCATCGGGCCCAACGGCGCGGGCAAGACGACGTTGCTGGACGTCGTCACCGGGTTCACGAAACCCGCCGCAGGGTCGATCAGCCTCGGCGGTCAGCCCATCGACCGCTGGTCCCCCGAACGACGCGCTCGCGAGGGCATCGGCCGCTCGTTCCAGGCCGTCGAGCTCTTCGAGGAGCTGACGGTCGAGGAGAACCTGCTCGTCGCCGCGGACCGACAGGCGTCGTGGCGGTACCTCACCGACCTGGTCCGCCCGGGCCGCCAGGTGCCGAGCGACGCGATGCCGGGCATCGTCTCGCTGTTCGAACTCGGTGCCGTCCTGGCGCACCGGCCGGCGGAACTGTCGCAGGGTCAGGCGCGGCTGGTCGGCATCGCCCGCGCGATGTGCGCGGAACCGACACTGTTGTTCCTCGACGAACCGGCGGCCGGGCTCGACTCCCACGAACGCGAGGAACTCGGGCAGGCGATCCGGTCGCTCGCCGCCGCGAACGGCATCGGCGTCGTGCTGGTGGAGCACGACGTTCCGCTGGTGATGGCGACGTGCGACCGCATCGTCGCCCTCGACTTCGGCCGGGTGATCGCCACCGGGACGCCGGACGAGGTCCGCGCGCACCCCGACGTGGTCGCGTCCTACCTCGGCGAGGAGGCCCACGCATGACCGCGGTGCTCGAAGCGCACGACCTCGCCGCCGGCTACGGGTCGACGGTCGTCGTCCGCGACCTGAACCTGGCCGTCTCCCCCGGCGAGGTGGTCGCCCTGCTCGGACCCAACGGCGCAGGCAAGACGACGACGCTGATGACGCTCGCCGGCGCGCAGGCCCCACTCCGGGGCGAGGTACGCGTGGACGGCGCCGCCACGACCGCGCCCCTGCACCGTCGGGCCCGGTCGGGCCTGGGTCTGGTCACCGAGACCCGGTCGGTTCTGATGACCCTGACGGTCGCTCAGAACCTCGCCGTGGCGAAGGTGTCGAAGGACCGGGCGCTGGAGCTGTTCCCCGAGCTCCGGGAGCACCTCAACCGCCGCGTCGGCGACCTCTCCGGCGGCCAGCAACAGATGCTGGCGCTGGCTCGGGCCCTGGCCGGCGGGCCGCGCGTCCTCCTCGCCGACGAACTCTCCCTCGGCCTCGCCCCGATGGTGGTCGACCGCCTCCTCGGCGCGGTCCGCGCCGCCGCCGACGACGGGGTCGCCGTCCTCCTCGTCGAGCAGCACGTCCGGAAGGTCCTCGCCGTCGCCGACCGCGTCCTCGTCATGCAGCGCGGCCGGATCGAGATGTCCGGCACCGCCGACGAGATCGGCTCCCAGCTCGTCGCCGTCCAGCAGCGCTATCTGTCCTGACCGCGCTCAACCCACGATGCGGGCAAGGACCTCCACGCCGCGGTCGGCTCCGGCGATCGAAGCGACCACGTCGGGGCGAGCGTCGAGATCGGCGAGCGTCCGGCGCAGGTAGTCGATGTCCCGCGGACGCAGAATCGCCGCGAGGTCGTCCGTCCGCTGCACCATCGCGGCGAGGACCGCGAAGTCGTTGAGGTGCCGGTCGCGGTACCGGTCGGACTTGTTCTGCTGCGCGGCCGCCTTGATGACCAGCGCGCCCGCCATGCTCGGCCGCGGAACCTCGCCGACCACTCCCCGGACCTCGACGCGGACGAGCTCGGCCCGGTCGATGGCCTGCTGCCCGCCCGGGGCCTGGACCGTGGTCCCACCGGTGGCGCCGCGCCGACCGGCTGCTCGGGGACCGACGTGGGTGGGGATGAGCACGTCGAGCTGGGCCGCTCCTCTCGTCCACCGGTGCTGGTGCCCGTCCGGCGATTCACCCGCGGAGGCCCAGCCGAGATCAAGCAGGGCGCTGGTGAACCGCCCGACGATGTCCGGCTGCCCACGGACGTCGAGCACAGTGTCGGCGTCCTCGGTGGGACGGTTCGGCGTGAACCCGCGCTCGGCGCAGTAGAGATGCACCATCTGACCGCCGACCAGGCACCACGTGCGGTCCAGCCGTTCGGAGAGCCGAAACAGCGTCAGCCAGGCCTGCTCCTGCGCCTCCGTCATCGGAGGCATCACCACGGTCACGGGAGATCCCGCAGCAGCCGCGCCACCGCCGCTCTCTCACGCGGGCCGTCATGGTCGGCCAGGTCCGCCAGCAGGAGGGGAAGCGGAACGGGCGCCGCGACGGGCCGGTCTTCCTGGAGGACGTGCAGGATCACGTTGGGCTCCCCCCGCTCCGAGAGCAGGAAGTCCGCGACCAGGTTGTCGACCTCATCGTCCCCGACGTACCCCTCGACCACCCCTGCTGCTGCCATGCCACTACGCATATCGCTCACCCCCGACAACGCGATTCGCGCGTCCTCGCGGAGCGCGGGCAGGTCGGCGTCGGCGGCCGAGTAGCGACGGACCTCAGCCCGGGCGGGGAGCCAGGACCGCAGCAGCGATGCCGGATCCGACGCTTCGAGCAGAAGCGAGCGCTTCTTGCGAAGCCGCGACTGCTCGGGCTGACTGACGCCTTCGCCAACGCCACCGGCGAGGAGATCCAGGAATGCCCAGGCGACCCGGCGCGACATCGGCCGACCAACCCGCGGCGAGCGGCCGAGTTGCGCCTCGTCCACCACCCAGGCCCGCCCGATCCGGCGCGCTCGCAGGTCTCCGGACGCGATCCGCTCCCGCACCCGTCGCCCGCTCACCCCGAGCCGGACCGCCGCCTCGCCGACCGACACCTCCATAGCACAACCATACCGCTATCGGAACGATAGTGCTATGGGAAGACGGTGCCGGTTGTTACCCCGCCAGGTTCTCGATCAGCACCGGGTCGATGCCCTCCTCCTCGGGGAGGTCGAAGCCGAATACCTGGGCGTAGAAGGAGAGCTCGGACTCGACCGCGCGGCGGATGTTCTCGGCCCGACGGAAACCGTGCTGCTCGCCTTCGAACAGGAGGTAGGCGACCGGGACCCCGCGGGTTCGGAGGGCGTCGACGATCACCTCGGACTGGGCGGGCGGGACGACGGCGTCCTCGCTCCCCTGCAGCACGATGAGCGGCTTGCGGAACTTCTCGACCTGGCTGATCGGCGAGCGCTCGCGGTAGATCTCCGCCGCCTCGGGGTACGGGCCGACGAGGCCGTCGAGGTAGCGGCTCTCGAACTTGTGGGTCTCGGCGGCGAGTGCCGCGAGGTCCGAGACCCCGAAGTGGTCGGCGCCCGCGGCGAACGGGGTGTCCTCGCGCACCAGGGCGGCGAGCGTGGTGAACCCACCGGCCGACCCGCCGCGGATGCACAGCCGGTCCGGGTCCGCGCGATCGCTCTCCGCGAGCCAACGCGCCGCCGCGAGGCAGTCCTCGACGTCGATCACGCCCCACGCGTCCTTCAGCAGATCCCGGTACGGACGGCCGTAACCGGTCGAGCCGCCGTAGTTGACGTCGACGACGGCGAAGCCGCGGCTGGTCCAGAACTGCAGACCGAGCTGGAGCACGGGGATCGCTGCCGCGGTCGGGCCGCCGTGGATCACCACGAGCAGCGGCGGGCGCTCCCCCGCGGCCGCTTCGAACGCCGGGTTGGTCGGCGGGTAGTACAGCGCGTGGGCAGTGCGCGCGGAGCCGTCCACCCCGCGGCTCGGGAACGAGACGTGCTCGGGCAGCGAAATGAGCGCCGGATCGAGGCCGAGGGCCCGCGGCGCCCGCAGCTCCGTCACGACGGGCTTTCCGTCGGTCAGATCGATCCGCGCGACGATCTGCTCGCTCGTCGGACTCCCGGCAACCACCACGACCGAGGACGGGCCCGCGAGCCGCAGGTCCGAGTAGATCGAGAACGGCAGGTCGAGATCGACGATCTGACCATCGGTCAGACGCAGCGCCAGCCCGTCGTACCCACCGCGGACGCGCGCGAACACCACCGTGCCGTCGGCCAGCACCGCGTAGCGGGCCGCGCCGAACATCCAGGCGGGCCAGCCGATCTCGGCGTCGATCTCGACCACGGACGCGACGGTGCCGTCGGGCTCGGCGCAGTAGAGATTCCACCAGTCGGTGCGGTCGGAGAGGAAGAGAAGCCGCCCGTCCTCGGTCCACCGCGGCTCGCCGACCGACTCCCCCGGTCCGCCGGCGACCACCGTCTCGGCCCCGGAGTCGAGGTCCAGTCGCACGAGCTCCGTGTCGTCCCACGGCATCGACGGGTGATTCCACCGGACGTAGGCCAGGGTGCGTCCGTCCGGCGACAACCGCGGTGAGGACACGAAGTCGGTTCCGGTCGCGAGGATCTCCGGCGTCGACGGGGCATGGGCCGCCAGGCGGACGATCTCGTTGCGCACCGCCGCCGCGCCGCCCTCGGCCGCGTGCTGCTCGCGCACGCAGACGATCCACTCCCCGTCGGGCGAGATCTCCCCGTCCGCCCACCGGTCACCACGCGGCACCGCCGGCTCCTCGGTCAGCGGTTGCGGCTCCCCGCCGGGCTCGAGCCGGTACAGCCGCTGGTCGACCCAGTTCACGAACCAGACGACGCCGTCGCGCACCCACCACGACCCGCCGCCGTACTCGTGCACGCCGGTGCGGGCGTTGAATCCGTCGGGCAGCAGGTCGGTCCGGTTGCCCGCGGCGTCGAGCCGGACGAGCTGCGTCCGGCCGCCCTCGGCGGGCCGCCCTTCCGCCCACACCACGCCGGTGTCGTCGTCGACCCGCACCTCCCGGAGCTGAACCGCCGCACTGAGCAGCAGCTCCGACGTGATCGGCGTGGACCAGGATCCGTACGGTGCGCGAACGATCATGGCGCCACCCTACGAGCCGACGACGCCGCACGACGCCGATGACTTCGCCGCCGCGCTCCGGTCTGCACCGGTGAACGACCGAGCAGGAGGAGGATCACCCCATGAACGCGACGGCACGGCGGATGTTCGAGCTGGTCGAGCCGATCGGGGTGATCCCCTACGCCTTCGACGAACCGAACGAGGCACTGTTCGCCCTCGGGTTCACGGACTTCTGGGACACCTACTTCGCCGGCCGCGCCGCGCCGCTCGGCCGGGTCCCGGCGGAGGTCGTCGACGCCCTGTTCTACAACTTCGCCGCGGGCGAGGTGGCGCGGCACATCCCGAAGGTCTGGGACACCACGACCCCGGAGGCGGCCTTCGCCGCTCGACAACACGGCTGCGTCGCGACGATGCGACGGATCCTCGGCGAGCACGTCGACTCCCCCGCGTTCGTCCGCGCCGGACACCTGCTGACCAAAGCCGCCGTCAGCGCGCCGTACGAGGGCCGCCCGATGTACGCCGCCCTACGGGCGCTGCCGCTGCCCGAGGGTGCGGCGGCTCGCCTCTTCCACGCCGCGACGTTGCTGCGCGAGCACCGGGGTGACGGCCACATCGCTGCACTGATGACCGAGCGCATCAACGGTCTGGAGGCGCACATCCTGGTCGCGCTCGACATGGGCATGCCGGCCGAGAAGTTCGGACGGACCCACCACCTCCCGGCCGCGCACCTCGCCGCCGGCGTCGAGGGTCTGCGCCGGCGCGGCATCGTCGGCGAGGACTGCCTGCTCACCGAACGAGGCCGTGCGGTCAAGCAACGGATCGAGGATCTGACGGACGATCTGGCCGCCCCGCCCTACGACGCCCTGGAGCCGGCGGAGATCGACGAGCTCGTCACCGCGCTCGAACCCCTCGCCGCCCCGCTCGTCGCCGCGCAACCCTGGTGACGACCCGTCAGGCGTAGCCGAGCTCGTGCAAGCGTGCGTCGTCGATGCCGAAGTAGTGACCGACTTCGTGCTTGACGACCTTCTCGATCAGCGCGACCACCTCGTCCCGCATCCAGCAGCGGATGAGGATTGGCAGGCGGTAGATCGTGATGCGGTCCGGCAGGGCGAAGGCGTACTGACTGGTGCGCTTGGTCAGTGGGACGCCTTCGTAGAGGCCAAGCAGATTGAGGTTCTCGAACCCGTCGTCGACACCGAACGACACATTGGCGATCCGGCTGCTCAATCGCTGCGGCAGGTTCTCCAGAACCCGGCCGACCTCGAACTCGAACTCGTCCCGCCCCATCGCGTACATGACGGGAGAACCGAGCCGCGCTCGTGTCCATTCCGCGCCGCGCCGGCTACGTCCAGCCGTAGGACCGGCGCAGCTCGGCCGCGACCTTGTCGAACCGCGCGCGGTCGAGGATCGCGCCCTCGCGCCGGACGCCGTTCTCCTGGACGTCGAGCACCCGGTCGAGCCGGATCCACGACGGCCGCTGCTGACCGTCCCACGCCCCGGCGCCGAGGTGCATCCAGTGCCGCTGTCCCTCCCGGTCCGCGTTGCTGGAGAGCATGAGGCCGAAGAGTCGGTGCCCGTCCCGCCCCACCACCAGGAGTGGTCGGTCCTTGCCCCGGCTCGGGTCGTCCTCGAACGGCACCCACGCCCACACGACCTCCCCCGGGTCCGCGGCGCCGTCGAGGTCCGGCGAATAGGTCAGGATCCGTCCACCGGGCGGCTTCGGGCGCGTTCGGCGCGGTCGCGGCTCCAACAGCCGGGCGAGCAGTCGCGAGGAGATCCGGGCCACGTTCACGGAGCAAGCCTGCCTGGTCCGGTGCCCGGGGGCGAGCCGGCACCCCGTGCCGCCGCACCATGAAGCGCAGGAAGCTCCGTCCGCTTGGACCTACCTTCTACACATGCGAGTGCACATTGAAGTGGACGACGACCTCGTGGCCGCGGTCGGCCGGCTCGCCGGGCCCCGCGGGCGGAGCGAGTTCGTCCGCGACGCGCTGCGCGCCGCCGTCGATCGCCAGTTGCGGGCCCAGTCGTTACGGCGGGCCGCCGGCACAGTCGACGCCGGTCACGACTGGGACAAGGACCCCGCCGGCTGGGTGGAGCGTCAGCGCCAGGTCGGTTGAGTAGGGCCGGTTGCGTCCGTGCTCGTGTGCTCGGCAGCACCGTGCTGATCGACTCTCCGTGGACGTCCGCTGTGGGGTGCGTGGCTTGCGGCCAGGGGACCCTCCCCCGCCGAGGCGCCTATCGACGGTCTGGTTGTCCTGCCCATCACCACGGACGTTGCGAAGGTGGCCGGCACCTGGCGCCGGAATTTCACCGGTCGGAGCCTGAGACCGGCTCCGGGCGCGATGCCGATTCCTTCTTCGGGGGTCGAACGGAACCCCCCGCTCAGCGAGCCCCTTTCCGGGCTCGCGGGCAACTGTTTCCCGGATACTCAGGGCGATCGGCCCCTGTTGAGTAGGAGCGTGTGTGGGCCGCCTTCGACGCCTGCGGGCTACTAGTCAGCCGGCGGTTCGCGTCAGAAGACTGGCCGACGCTGCTCGTCGAGGTGTCCTAGGCAGTCGGTTCGAGTCCGACCCGCCCCAGCACCTGTGCGCATTTGGCTCGCCGACGTTCTGTCGGTGCCTCGGCGGATCGTTGGCACCGCCGGCTGATGGTTGACACGCGGGGGCGGAGGCGGGGCTGATATCGGTATCGTTATCATCTGGTTGGACCGTCGAGTGCCATCCGGCTTGCGGGGAGTGGGCTGACAGCTCGACCAGGCAGACGCGGAGGCACTGCTGGCGGCGATCAGGGTGCTCCGCGACGTCGGTCCTGCACTCGGGCGACCGCTGGTGGAAAGCGTGGTGGCAAGCCGGCACAAGAACATGAAGGAACTGCGTCCGGGTTCGACAGGTCGCACGGAGGTGCGGGTCCTCTTCGCCTTCGATCGGGTGCGGAGGGCGATCCTCCTGGCCGGCGGAGACAAGAGCGAGGACTGGAAAGGGTGGTACGTCCGCAACATTCCGGTCGCAGATGAGCGCTTCGAGGCACACCAGGCGGCCCTGGCCAACAAAAGGGCCAGCGGACGAGAGGAGAAGGGGAGGAAGCGATGAGTGACATGGAGCGCTTCGAGAAAAAGGTCCTCGAGGCTCCCGGTGCCGCTGACCGGCTCAAGGAGATCGAGGACGAACTGCGACTCGCTGCGGGGCTGACCGCGTTGCGGGAGCAGGCTGGGTTGTCACAGCGGGAGCTCGCGAAGCGGATTGGTGTGAGTCAGCCCCGCATCGCGGCCATTGAACGGGCCCGGAACGTCACACTCGATGTGCTCGAGCAATACATCACCGCCGTGGGCGGGCGACTTGAGCTGACGGTGGTCAAGGGCGACGAGACGATCGCGCTGACGGGCCTAACTCCGGCGAAGAAGCGTCGTGCCCGGAGCGCTTCTCCCAGGAGGACGATCAAGAGCGCATAACTCGTCCAATCGAAACGCGACCCGTGAGGCGTCTAAGCGATCGGCTGTTTGGTCGACTGGATCATGGGTCGGACGGCAAGTCCTCGGTCCAGAGCCCGCCGGGGCGCTAATCCAGGGCGCGCACCAGCACCCGGCCCCGCACCGCTTCGGGCAGTTGGGCGAGTGCGGCATCGAGGACTGCGATCTGATCGGCGGCGTTGTTGGCATTCGCACTGCCGGGGCGCAGCAGCGCGGCCAACGGCTCGCCGGTTCCGGTCGGGCCGTGATCGGCGAAGGCCAGGAGCGGGTGGAACCCGAACCCGCGCTTGAAGGTCGGCGCCGCTCCTTCCTTCTCCGAATGCGCCCCGACCAGCGTGGCGTCCAGATCCAGCACCGGGCGGTCCTGACCAGCCCACGGATCGACCCGTGACCACACCCACGCCCGGGCCTGCGCGCGGGCGGCACGGATCGCGCCGAGTGTGGCTTTGGCCGTGTCCGGATCTGCGGCCAGGGTTTCGATAAGTCGGCTGACCGTCGGGTCCGAAGCCACCGGGCCGAACAGCTCCGGCTGCGCGCGCACCAACGCCAGATCGGCCAGACAGTCCCCACCCAACGCGATCGCGACCACCAGATCGAGCACCGTCTTACCTGGGTCGTGCACCGCCCGGTGCGCCCGCCACGGCGCCAACCCCCGGGACAGGGCACCGGCCAAGCCGCTGGCCACCGCGGTCTTCAAAAGCAACGCCCCACCCGCTGAAGAGATCAGCGACTCGCCGCCAGCCTCAACACGGGGCACAGAACGAACCCGGCTACCCTTCACCTACGGAGTGCCTTCCGGCTCGGCGATCTTGGACCTTCGACAAGCCCAGAATCCCGTGCCAGACAGGCACTTCCGTGTTTAACGCGCCGAACTCAACCGCTCACACGCGAAATGTCGAGGTTAGTGCGGGCAGAAGCGGCCGAATCGGCGCCCCCCACTTCGTTCGAAGACGTGGATCCACAACCAGTGACCACAGCGAGGACCGCGAGCGACAGGCTCGTTCTCACGCCCGGGCGGCGGCGCTTCCACGCAGTAGTGCATCGCCCGCCGCGTTTCGCCCCTGTCATGCGCCGAGACTACTGACGGGCACGAATTCAGCCCGTGTGCGCGCATCCAACTCAACCTGTTGACGGTGATACCTGGGCGGTCGTAGGGCGATTGATTCGTCAGCGCCTCGGACCCGACCCGAGGCGCGCCGCCGGCGCGCTCCCCCGCCGGGGGCGGCTCCTATCGCCTGGTGGTGTGGCCGAAAGGCACGCAACCAACGGAATCGAGCGCAGTACCCGCCGTCCGGATCGGCAAGGACATCGCCCGAAGCGGCGACACCGTGCAGCTCGGCGGCGGCAACGACGACGGCCGGGCACTTGCCGACCTGCTTGCCGACCTCGTACCTGCCGCCTGCCCCTTCGACGGCGTGTTCATCGTCGGCTCGCCCGAAGCCGCAGTGGACCGCTGAGACCCGCCGCCAGCCACCCACGCACCGCCGACGGTGTCGGGCCTCCCTGCAATGTCCTGCATTCGATGCGCGGGGACGACGGGCCCCGAGCCCACCGCGGCGGTGTTCCCCCTCAGACCCAGCCGTGGCGGGCCAACAAGGCCCGGAGCTCAGCGTGCTCCTCACGGAGCTTGTCGTACTCGGAGCGGGGCAGGCGGCGCCACTGCATGTCGAGCACGGGCAGTGCGAATTCCGTTGAGACCTCCAGCAGGGTCGCGATGGCCTCCAGCGCCGCCTCGGTATCGCGAGCCGTAGCGAGCTCCGCAACCAACTCTCGGCAGCGCTCCGAGGCATGCAACAGAACCTCGATCACGGCCAGGCGCTGGTGTACGCGCTCCAGGTAGTCGGACGCGATCTCGCCCTCGGGATCGACGACCGATTCCCACGCCTCCCGGCGTTCTCTGTACGGCCCGGCCCACTCGAAAGAGAGCGGGTCCAACTCCACGTGCGGGGTGAATTCGGTCAGCTCGGCGAGCCACACGCCGCCCCCGCCCGACTGCCGCAAGCACGTCCCCGTCAGATCGTCGATCACGATCACCAGCGGGTGTGCCTTGTGCGCCGGAGGTGCCAGTTCGATCTCCCAAGCCCGTCGACCAGCGACCTCGACCGGCTTCGCCGGGCCGGTCGGATAGAAGAAGTCGGTCTCCGTGGTGAACAGGTCACCGCGCATCAACGGGTTCCCGAACAGCGACCAGGGATGACCGTCCGGGACGTCTGGGGAGGGGTCCACCGACCGGACGAGGACCCCATCGCTGTCCCGGACGTAAGCGATCGAGCCGTTCTGGATGTGCAGCAGGCGCTGATCGTCCTCCACCCGCCAGCGCTCACCCCGGGCATGCGAGAACCGGCACGTCCCTCGACGGGGCTGGTGGCCGTAGAACTCGTCATCCTCATCGGCGACCCAACGCATCACCCCGGCAGCGGTCTCGTAGCCGGGCGCGTTCAGACGAGCCCTCAGCTGCTCCCAGCTCGGCACCTCACCAGCCACGGTCAAACCCTACGGTCCCCGGCGGGGCCTGAACGCGCACGCGTCACGGCCTCCACGCCGCCACCCGCGGCCTCGTACCTGTCACGCATGGTTCCTCGTTTTCACTGGAGCACCGCTCTTGGCTGAACTTAGGGCGTCAGTGCACCGCCTGCTCGCCGTTCCTGACGCGGGGTCAGGACGGTAGGTTAAGCCACAAATCGAAGTACGGGACGTCGTCCGATACCCGCCGTCGATGCGCACGTCGGCACCAGTCAGACCGGCACCTCGAGAGGTCCCCCGCCACGCGTCGACCTCGGCGCGCGCTTCTGCTTCCGAACCCACCCGTGCGACATGCACCCAAGCGAACCCAGCGGCCTCCAACCCTTCGGTGGCGGTTCGACCGAACCACCCTTCGCCCCCAGTTGAAGTCTCCACCGGGCGCGAGACGAAAGAGCGCCCCCGACGGGGCGGCAACCCGACGTCGAAGTCGTCGTCCGCCGGCAGATCCAGGTACTCCTCCCTCAGATGCGAGTACACGACCCAACGCGCGGCCGGGCAGCTCCGAGCCCAGGCCAAGACCTCGACCTTCGTCCCCTCAACGTCGTCGCAGTCGCTCGCCTCGGGATCCTGCCAACTGCCCTGCCATTCGCCCTCGCTGAGCCGGAGGACGAACACTGTCCCGTGACCGGGACGCGGCCGGGCTGGGCTCGGCGGTGCCAACGTCGCGTCGAACCAGGGCCGGCCGGAGGCATCCCACTCCTCGCGGTAATTTTCGAACGAGCAGGCAACCCCGGTGCCGGGGTTGTTGTTCCTGCCGAACTCGAACCCGCACCGCGGGCAGGCTTCGTACGACGGCCGGCCGAGCACACGCTCGTACGGAGGCGACAGCGCGAGATGAGCCGGCGGCGGCCACAGCTCGTACGGCTTCGCCGTCAGCCCGTCGTACTCGCACACAGGACAGGTGATCACGGGCTGCCGATCCTCGTTTGTACGGCCGACAGACGAGATCGATTAGGAGTACCCCAGGGCAACACCCCTCGAATCATTTGGAGCTCGGGAGAGTCTTTTGCAGGACTTGTCATGACAGCTCCCGCTCCTGCGGACTAGCCATTCCATGACCGCCTGTGCGGATCCCACGTGCCGCTGCCCGCACGCCGCAGGATCACCGGATCGGCGAAGGCTGCGACAGCCTGCAAGACCTGCCCGAGATCCCGCGGCAAGCGATCTTCGAAGCCCACTTTGCTTCGCCAGGATTCCCACCGGCCCTGCCCGACCTCTTCGAGACCTGCGACGGCATCCGCCAACGTTGTCAGACGCGCTCCGCGATGTGACGCTACCTCAGCCAAACTCTCGTACATCTCAGCGGCATCTAGCGAGGCGGCGTCGGACAGAAACAAGATGTCTGCGAAATCTCGCCATCGGGTCGTCGCGAGGCCGCGCTCCAGCGCCGTCACGATCTTCTCCGCAAGGACCATCGACTGCGAGTATCCCAACAGGTCGATACTGCCTCCGAGGACGCGCGGCAGCGCGATGATCGCCGGAGGCGGCAGGATCGGGTCGCCAACATTGAAATCCACGTGGAAGGACACGGAGGCCGTCGCGAGCTTGCACGGCATCGTGATCCGGACGCCGGGATATGCATCGCTCTCACGGATCAACTCGGCTCGTGCCCTGTCTGGGTCCAGTAAGAGTCCATCGTCCAGTTCGACGCGCGCAATCTGCCGCGCTGCACGCAGCAGATGTTCGGCGTCACCGTCCATGTCCTGCGCAGCTAGGTCGACGTCGCGGGTCGGCCGGCGCGCTCCGAACGCAGCCAGCAGAACACCACCCTTGAGGACCAAACGTTTCGCATGGGGGCTAGACACGAGGCGGGCGAGGAAACCCTCGAGGGCGTAGAACTGCATGAGTTCCGCGCCCGGGCGTCCGGTACGTCGACCCAGGTTCTGAAGGTCGAGGTACGCGCGGCCCGCGACCGAGTCGCGGCTCACCTTCGTCACAACAAGACCTGCAGGACCCCGCGGATCTTCGCCTCGGTCCGCGGGAAGTTGCGCGCCATCTCCATCAATGACGCCGGACTGTTCCCTCCCCCGCGGAGCCAACGTCGAAGCGCCTCGACAGCTGCCTCGGGCCCGATCTGGTAGTCCAAACGGAACGCATCCACGATGCTTCGGCGCGGCCCGTACACCCCGATCGAGGTCGACGAGTCGAGCTCGATCTGCCCGCGTTCGAGCTCGAACGTCGCGACCGCGAAGGAGTGCCAGCGCACCGGGGCACTGACCTTGGGATGCCAAGCCCCGCGCGGCAAAGCAATGTCGATCACCGCCGGGATGTCATCGCTCAACTCGTGATGAACCAGGGCGCTCGTCAAACACAAGGTGGCCATCGGCGCTTTGCTCGCGATCTCGATCTGGTCGAGATCGGCCAGCTGTGCGTTCGCTCGCCGGAACAGGCCGCGGGCGACCTGCTCCAGCCGCCCGAGCTCGACGAGCTCGCGCAGCGCCGGCTCGCTCAACCCAGCCGCGAGCGCCTCGGTGAAGCGGAAGGTCTCACCGAGCGCCCGAGGCAGGACCGGAGCCATGGGGAAAGTCTCCACACCACCGGGCCAGGTGTAAAGGTTTTCCTGCCGAATCGGTAGGGCGGGTCGGACTCGAACCGACGGCCCAGGGATTATGAGTCCCCTGCTCTAACCAGCTGAGCTACCGCCCCGTGTGCTTTGCGCCGGTCCGAGGGTAGTGCTCGGCCGGCCGGTTGCTGTGCGAAGGCGGGTGCTCAGGCGGCGATCAGTCCAGCGCGGTGCTGTTGTTGTCGAGGGTGACGATGCGGACCATGCCGTCCGCGACGTAGGTCGACCCGGGGTTGTCGGGGTTCGGGAAGAAGCAGATCAGCGCGTAGGTGCCCGGCTCGACGGAGTAGGTCAGGAACTGCTCCCGGCCCGGCGACAGGGTGTCGCCGCCGACGTAGCCGGAGAGCACGAACGCGCCGTCACCGGTGCCGCGGAAGAGGGAGGAGACCTGCTCCGGAGTGGTGCCCTGCTTCACCTGCAGAAAGGCCACCTGCAGCCACCGGTGGCCCTTCGAGACCCGGTTGCGGATCAGCACGGTGCCGGTCGCCTTGAGCTTGCTCGCACCCTGGTACCGGTTCTTGTCGTTCATCGTGATCACCGGCGTACCCGTCGGCATCGCCGCGGTGTTCCGGCCCGGCACGATCTTGAGCTTGTAGAGCCGACCCCCGGGCGGACCGACGTTGTCCGAGAGGTAGTACTGCCCCGGCGTCAAATTCACCGTCGCCGTCGCGATGGCCCCGAGACTCGGGTTCGCGCCGCCGTAGGTGATGACGTTGCGCTGCATTCGCTTGACGGCCGCCGCGTTGTCCTGGCCGCCGTCGTAGTACAGCCGCGTCAGCGCGCGGGTGTCGCGGCGCAACTGCTTGACGGTGTAACCGGGCTTGAGCCGGAACAGCGAGAGCAGGTGGTCCTCGTCCTCGGCCAGCACGCGCAACCGGAGCGGCCCGGCGACTTGGGTGAGACCGCCGGAGATCTCGGTGCGGTCCTCCGCGATCGTCACGCTGATCATCGGAATGCGCGCGGTTTCCCGCGCCGGAGCGGCGCCGGCCGGGACCGCCGCGACCAGCACGGCGCAGGTGGCCGTCGCACACGTCAAGCGCAACCGGTGGAACATCGCGGACCCAACGTAAGCCTGGTCGGCGACTCCTCAGAAGACCCGGCGCGGGAGCGCAACCAAGCCGCAGTCCGACGCGCACACAACCGCAATGTTCGTCAGCTCGGACGCACAATCCGCACGTAGTCGGAGCGGGTCAGCGGACGGTCGGTCTGCGCCCCGTTGGCCAGCGGTGCCTGCAGCGGCGCGCCCTCGATCGTCAGCAGGAGGCGGTTCACCTCGGGCAGCGAGGTCGCCGTCAGCACGATCTGGGCGATCGCCGTGGTCTGGTCGGGCGGCACCTGACCGAAGCTCAGGTCCACCGTCGCGAGGTCCCCCTCCAGCCCGGTCACCGTCAGCCGGGTGGTCGGAGGCAGCGCGGTGCTCACCCCGCGCTGTCGGTCGGTCCCATCGGGACCGGCCGCGAGACTGTTGAGCAGCTCCTGGAGCGCCGGCACCCCTGTCCGCGCCGTCAGGGTCCGCACCGCCGGCCGCAGCGTGGTGTCCCGCAGGAAGTACACGGCGGCACCCGAGCTGTCCGGGTCCCTCGAGGGCACGGCGGTTGGCGGGGCGTCCGCCAGCAGACGCGGCGGCAGGCTGAGCGGGTCGATGTCCTTGACGCCGCCCGACGGCCCCAGACCACACCCCGTCAGCATCAGGACCGACGCAACCGCGGCCGCCCACCCCCTCACAGCTCGTCCTCTGGAAGCGCAGGCATCCGCACGACGAAGCGCGCGCCGCCGGACGGGTTGGCGGTGCACCAGACCATCCCCTCGTGCGCGGTGACGGTCTGCGCGACCAGCGCCAGCCCGAGACCGGTACCGGACGACGATCCGCGCGCCGCACGGTTGGTCGCGAACCGCTCGAAGATGCGCTCGCGCTCACTGACCGGGACGCCCGGCCCCTCGTCGTCGACCAGCACGGCCACCTGGTCGTCCCGCCGCTCGACCCGCACCGCGCTCACCCCGCCGCCGTGGCGCTCGGCGTTGTTGACGAGGTTGAACAACGCACGCTCGAGCAACGCCTTGTCGCCGAGGACCAGACCAGGATCGACGGCCGACACGATGTGGGCGCCTGCCCCGGCGCGGTCGGCCACCTGCGCCGCCAGCTCCGTCATCGAGACCGCTTCCAACCGGTCGCGCTCGAGCCCGGCCTCGGCGCGCGCGAGCGTGAGCAGACTGTCGACCAGCTGCAGGAAGCGGTCGAGCTCGGCGTGCACGAGGTCCAGCGCCTCCCGCGAACGGTCGGGCAGTTCTTCGCGCCGACGCTGCATCACATCGACGGCGGCGACCAACGTCGTGAGCGGCGACCGCAGCTCGTGCGCGACGTCCGCCGCGAACCGGCTGTCCCGCTCGATGCGGCGCCGCAGGGTGTCCACCATCGCGTTGAACGAGCCGACGATGGTCGCGAGATCCGGGTCGTCGGTCGGCGGCAACCGAGTGTCCAGCAGGCCGCCCGCCACCTCCGCCGCGGTCGCCGCCACCAGGTTCAGCGGCTGCACCACGCGCCGGCTGGCCCAGATCCCGAGCGCGATCCCACTGACGCCGGCGACGGCGGCACCGGTCGCCAGCACGGCCTGCAGCGTGCGGATCGTCTCGTGCAGTTCCCGCAGCGGGACGACGCGGTAGAAGGTGGCCCCCGGCCGGGTCAGCGGGATGCCGACCACGACGGTCGGGACCCCGTCCCGGGTGACGGTGGTCCGCGCCGCGCGGCCGGAGTTCACCCGCTCCGCCAGGGCGGGCGGAATGACCTCGCGCCCCACGCCGAGCGAGGAGGAGTACCACTCCCCGTCGCGCTCCACCACGACCGTGCCCGACTCCGGAGCGCCCGCGGCGGACAGGATCGCGGGGATGTTCGCGTCCGCGCTGTCGAGCTGGTCCGCGACGAACACCGCGTCGAGCGCGGCCTGCCGGACGACCGTGCGCTCCCGCTGGTCGTACAGGTAGGCGCGCGAGAAGAAGAACGTGGAGCCCGCCAGCGTCCCGGCGATGAGGAGCGCGCCGGCGCCGAACGTCAGGGCGATCCGGCCACGGAGTCCGCGGGGCCGCCGCACCAGGAGCTTCCTCATCGCCGGTCGAGTCGGTAACCCATCCCGCGGACCGTCACGACGAGCTCGGGGTTGGCCGGATCCCGTTCGACCTTGGTCCGCAGCCGCCGCACGTGCGCGTCCACGAGCCGCTCGTCGCCGAAGAAGCCCTGGTCCCACACGCGTTCGAGCAGCGTCGTGCGGCTGAGCACGATGCCCGGGTTCGCCGCCAGCTCGCTGAGCAGCTGGAACTCGGTCAGCGTCAGCGAGACCTGCTGCCCGCCGAGCCGCACCATGCCCGCCGCGGTCGAGAGCACGAGGTCCCGGCCCGAGTCGAGGACGACGTCCGTCGGGTTCGCCTCCTCCGGCTGCATCACCGCGCTGGTGGCGCGCCGCCGCAGCGCGCGCAGCCGCGCGCTGATCTCC
The DNA here is from genome assembly GCF_000384115.1 of Sporichthya polymorpha DSM 43042. Classification (NCBI taxonomy): domain Bacteria; kingdom Bacillati; phylum Actinomycetota; class Actinomycetes; order Sporichthyales; family Sporichthyaceae; genus Sporichthya; species Sporichthya polymorpha. The sequence goes on along the minus strand of NZ_KB913029.1, from coordinate 3,909,982 downwards.
TTGATCTGGAACGGCTTCGTGACGTAGTCGTCGGCGCCGGCCTCCAGGCCCGCGACGATGTCGTGGGTGTCCGCACGCGCACTGACGACGATGATCGGGACGTCGCTGAACTTGCGCACCTCGCGGATGCAGGTGAATCCGTCGACCGCGCCCAGCATGAGGTCGACGATCATCACGTCCGGCGTGCGGGCGTGCATCTCGCTCAACGCCGTCTCGGCGCGATCCGCCTCGATGATCTCGTAACCCTCGTCCTCGAGACCGAGGCGCATCGCGGCACGGATACGGTCGTCGTCCTCCACGATGAGCAATCGCGTCGGCATGGGGCCCATCGTGGCAGAGGCACCCAGAGCGGCCTCCTTCAGCACGCCCCGACAACCCGATCGTCACACGATCACAAAGTTCGCAGTCGGAAGGTCGCAACAGGACCCCGGCACGCTGAAGAGGTGAGCCGCCGAGGGGACGTGATGCACGCAGACGCCGCGACCGACTGGACCGGTGACGACGACGTCGCCGTCGTTCTGCTGCACCCCGACGTCGAGCCCGACGGCATGCCCGACCTGCGGTTCGAGCTGCACGAGCTGGTCCTCGCCGGCGTCCGCACCATCGTGGTCGACGCCTCCTGCCTGGACGAGCTCCCCTCCCCCGTCATCGGCGCCCTGCTGACCGCGCACCGCGCCTGCCGCGCGCGGGGCGGCGCCGTCGCGATCCGCTTCCCCAGCCGTCGCGCGCTCGACCAGCTGCACCGCACCGGCCTCTGGCGCGTGTTCGACGTCGACGCCGTGTCCCCACGTCTGACCTACCCCTCCGCCCGACGGCGATCGAGCCGCGGGACGGCGCCCGCATGACGCGGTCGCCCACGTCCGTCCTGGAGATCCGGGACCAACTGCAACGCGAATACGCCGATCGCCTGCCCGCCGAGACCGTGAACGAGGTCGTCCTGCGGCTGAGCGCGAACGGAGCCGTGTCCCTGCCCGTGCTCGCGGCCATGGCGCGTCGGGAGCTCGACACGCACACACCGCGACGGGAGGACGCCGCCGAGCGGTAGACGGCCGCGGAGTGGGTACGTCTTCGACGTGCCTGCAAAGAAGTTGCTCGGAGCCGCCCTGCCCGTCGCCGCCCTGGCCGCGCGCGACCTGACGCAGCGTCGGCACGCCCTCCTGCGGAACTACCCGGTGCTCGGCCACGCCCGCTACCTGCTGGAGGCGCTCGGACCCGAGCTGCGGCAGTACATCGTCGCGGGCAACTCCGAGGAGCGCCCGTTCACGCGGGACCAGCGCCGCTGGGTCTACGCCTCGGCCAAGCTGGAGAACAACTACTTCGGCTTCGGGACCGACAACGACATCGAGTACACCGAGGGCTACCCGGTACTCAAGCACGCGACGCTCGGCCGCCTCACCCCGCCGTCCGAGCCGACCGCGGCCCACGAGGCGTGGGTCCCCTGCGGCAAGGTCCTCGGCGCTGCCCGGGACCGGGCTGGCGCCTTCCGGCCCGACTCGGTCTTCAACATCTCCGCGATGAGCTTCGGGTCCCTGTCCGGCCCTGCGGTCGAGGCGCTCAACCGGGGAGCCGCGTTGGCCGACTGCCTGCAGAACACCGGCGAGGGCGGCCTTTCCGACCACCACCGCCACGGGGGCGAACTGATCTTCCAGATCGGCACCGGCTACTTCGGGTGCCGCGACGAGCACGGCCGGTTCGACCTGGCCCGGCTCAAGGACCTCGTCGCCTCGGCCCCGGTGCGCGCGATCGAGATCAAGCTCAGCCAGGGCGCGAAGCCGGGTCTCGGCGGCCTGCTCCCCGCCGCCAAGGTGAGCGAGGAGATCGCCCGCGTCCGCGGGATCCCGGTCGGTCAGGACTGCGTGAGCCCGTCGCGGCACGCGGAGTTCTCCGACGCGGACTCCCTCCTCGACTGGGTCGAGATGGTCGCCACCGAGACCGGGCTGCCCGTCGGCATCAAGTCCGCGGTCGGCCAGGACCACTTCTGGAACGAACTCGCCGAGCTCATGGTCCCCGGCACCCGCGGGGTGGACTTCATCACGATCGACGGCGGCGAGGGCGGCACCGGCGCCGCACCACTCGCGTTCTCCGACCACGTCTCACTGCCGTTCCGCCTCGGGTTCACCCGCGCGTACTCGGCCTTCGCCCGTCGCGACCTGACCGAGCGGATCGTCTTCGTCGGCGCCGGCAAGCTCGGCCTGCCCGACGCCGCGGTGACGGCCTTCGCGCTCGGCGCCGATCTCGTCAACGTCGGACGCGAGGCGATGCTCGCGGTCGGGTGCATCCAGGCGCAGAAGTGCCACACCGACCGCTGCCCGACCGGGGTCGCCACCCAGAACCGGTGGCTGACGCGCGGGCTCGACCCGACGCTCAAGTCGGTCCGCCTCGCCAACTACGTGAAGACGCTGCGCCGGGACGTGCTCAAGCTTGCCGAGGCCTGCGGGGTCCACCACCCCGCCCTGATCGACGCGGACATGATCGAGCTGCTCGACCGTGGCCAGTCGGCCGGCACGCTGCGCGAGATGGCCTGCTACGAACCCCACTGGGGCCGGCTGAGCGCGGCCGACCGCGACGAGCTGGAACGAATCATGACCGTGACCGCTCCGGTCGGCGACGCCGCGCCCGCGTCCAAGCACGCGCGCTGACGTCCGCTGAACTCAGAACGGAGCGGCCACGCACCTGGAGGAATGCGCGACCGCTCCGTTGCCTGAGGGTGCGTCAGCTCTTGGCGGGCTTCGCCGGCTTCGCGGCCGCGGAGACGCGGGTCGCGGTGTAGGTGACGTCACCGGTGGTCGCGTCGCGGCTCGTGGTGCCCTTGACGTTGACCTGGTCGCCGGCCTCAAGCTCGACGAGGGTCGCCGCGCCCTTGTTCAGGTTGATCTTCGTGGTCGGGGTGACGATGACGGTCAGCGTGCAGCCGCGCAGCGCCTTCACCTGGCCGCCGCGGACGACGAACGTGAGCGTCGCCGCCTCGGCGTCGACGGCGGTGACCTTGCCGTTGTGGACGAAGGTCGGCTTGCTGTGGCCCTTCTTCTTGCCCTTGGCCTTCGCGTCCTTCGCCTTGGCGTTGGCGCGGTTGACCTTGTGGTCCTTGACCTGCGCGGCCTCGCCGCAGGCCTTGACCTTCGGGGCGGCGGCGACCGAGGAGGCGCCGGCGACGGGGGCCAGCAGGCCCAGGGTGAGAACAGCGGCGGCAGCCAGACGGGTGCGGTACATCGGGAGCTCCTGACGGGAAGGGTGGGCGCGCTCCCCGGGCGGTTGGGGATTGCGACGTCACCCGGTACAGCGCACCGGTCCCCGGCTCTGTCACACCCTGCGCGGGATCAGTTCGCGACAGTCACCGATGGGGTCGGCAATGCCCCGCCGGGTCCGTAATGTGAGCGACCGGAACGGAACCGTCGGCGTCCGTCGGACGTCGGAGCGTGGACCTGGCCGCCGAGCGTTGGGACCTTCGGGACGTGACGAACGACGATCTCGCCGTCGTTCTCGCCCGCGCCCAGCGCGGTGACGAGGAGGGCTTCCGCGAGGTCTACCGCACGGTCCACCCGGGCCTGCTGCGATACCTGCGCGCGCTCGTCGGCGACGAGGCGGAGGACGTCGCGTCCGAGGCCTGGCTCCAGATCGCCCGCGACCTCGCGACGTTCAGCGGCACCGCCGACGGCTTTCGCGGCTGGTGCGCCACCATCGCCCGAAACCGGGCGATGGACCTGGTCCGCCGGAAGAAGGCGCGCCCGGTCGCGGCGGACGAACCGGTCGAGATCCTCGAGCAGATGTCCTCCCCCGACGACACCGCCGACGCCGCCATCGCGCTCGTCGACGGCGACGCCGCGCTCGCCCTGATCGCCACGCTCCCGCCGGACCAGGCCGAGGCCGTGATGCTCCGCGTCATCGTCGGCCTGGACGCGGAGGCCGCCGCCGAGGTGCTCGGCAAGAAGTCCGGCGCGGTCCGCACCGCGGCGCACCGCGGGCTGAAGAACCTGGCCAAACGGCTCACGAAGCCGGAAAGTGACCCTGACGGTGTGACATCCGCGCAGCCCTCTGCGCTGAAGGACATGTGATGACGAGCCAGGACCGCACCCGCGGCGAGCGCGAGGAGATCCTCGCCCTCGCGCCGGACGCGACCGCCGCCGAGGCGGACGCGCTGCTGGCCCTGTTCGCCTCCGCCGCCGGCCCGGCCGCCACCGGCAAGCTTCCCGGCGAGGACGCCGCCGTCGCGGCCTTCCTCGAGGCGCAGCCGGCCCCGGCCGCCGCCGGCGCGACCGCTCGACGCGCCAAGGTCCTCGCGGCGCTCACCGGCCTCTTCACGCTCAAGACCGCCGCCGTCGCCCTGGCCGTCACCTCGGTGGGCGGCGCCGCGATCGCCGCGTCCACCGGCGTGCTCCCGACCCCGCTGACCGACAAGAAGACGACCGTCGAGCAGCCGGACCCGCCCCGCGCGGACGCCGAGGCCGTCCGCGACGCCGCGAAGACCGCTGCCGCGGCGGACCGCGCCGACGCCGACGCCGGCCGCACCGCCGAGGCGTCCTACTCCGGTCTGTGCCAGGCGTTCACCGCCGGCGCGTGGACCAACGAGCGCGCCGCCGGCAACCCCGCGTTCTCCCGCCTCGTCGAGACCGCCCCGGCCGGGGACGTCACCGCTTTCTGCACCGCGCTCGACGCGGAGACCACGAGCCCGAACGGGAAGACCCCGCCCGGCCGGGCGAAGTCCGACGCCGCGAAGGATCGTCAGGGTCCGTCAGAAAAGGGCACCGAGGCCCGCGAGCGCAGGGCCGACAACGGGAAGGCTCCCGCGGAGAAGGCGGGCGGTCAGCCCGCCGACCGCGGCCCTGGTCAGGCGGCGGAGAAGAAGTCCGGCAACGCCGCGGGCAAGGACCGCGCGCCGAAGAAGAAGCCGATCGCCGGGGAACGCGGCCACCGCCCCACCGGCGTGGGCTCCGTCACGTCCGGCCCGTGATCATTCCGGGAACCGCAGCGCGTCTGGTTGGCTGAGCGCTGTCACTTCCGCGACGGGAACCAGGAAGCCGGTGCGAATCCGGCACGGTCCCGCCACTGTGACCGGGGAGCGAACCCCACGCACGGCCACGGTCCCACCCGGGACGGGAAGGCCGGGGTGAGCGTCGATCCGGGAGTCAGGAGACTGACCTGTCGCGGATCCGTATCCGAGGGGCGAGGAAACCCCAGGATGGAGATCCCGGCATGGTTGCCGTCCGCCGATTTCGGCATCGTTCTTTTCCCCGCGCTCGCGCCCTCGTGGCCGTCGCTGCTGTGGCGCTCAGCCTCACCGCCTGCGCGGCCGAGGACGACGACGGCCTCGTCGCCCGCAGTGGTCCCAGCCCGAGTACGGCTGCCGGCCCCGGGCCGCTGACGATCGCGACCAGCTTCCGCATCGACAACCTCGACCCGCTGGAGAACGCGTTCTGGGGGCCGGAGTTCGGCTACGTCGAGCTGCTGATGCGCCCGGAGCCGAACGGTGTCCCGTCGCCCTGGGTGCTACAGAGCCTGAGCGCCGTCGACGAGACCACGTGGAAGCTGGCGCTCCGTGAGGGGATCACCTTCGAGAACGGCCGTGCCCTCGACGCCGAGTCGGTCGTCGACCTGATCGAGTTCTGCGCCGAGGAGAACGAAGGCTTCGCCGCCGCGGTGAACCTCGACGACGCCGAGGTCACCGGGCCGCTCGAGGTGACGGTGACGACGACCCAACCGGTGCCCGGGATGGCGAACATCCTGGCCGACGAGGCGAACGTGCCCGTGTTCGACGTCGACGCCTACGAGCAGCACCGCGAGGCCGACGAGCCCGTGGAGGACCTGCTGAGCGCCGGCCTCTACACCGGTCCGTACGTCATGAAGACGCTGACCTCGGAACGCGCCGAGCTCGAGCCGATGCCCGGGTACTGGGACGGGACACCGGGCCTGTCGCACCTCACGATCAAGTTCGTCCCCGAGGCGACGGCGCGGGTGCAGGCGGTGCAGGCCGGGGAGGCCGACATCGCGCTGTACATGCCGACGACGATGCAGCGGAATCTGCAGGGCCGCAGCGATGCCTACTTCGTCACCGGGCCGCCGAACGGCACGACCTTCGCGCTGCAGATCAACAATGCACGCGCCCCGTACGACGACCCGAGAGTACGGCAGGCCCTCCTGTCGGCGATCGACTACCGCGCGCTCGCCGAGGACGTCCTGAACGGTCTCGCCGAGGTCGCGACGAGCAGCATGACCGCGGACGCCGACTACGTCCTCGACCTGCAGGCCACCGACCTGGACAAGGCGAAACGTCTGCTCGACGAGGCCGGCTGGACCGCCGAGGGCACCGGCCCCCGCACCAAAAACGGCCAGAAGCTGACACTCGACGTCCTGACGTACCCTCAGCAACCGGACAGCAACACGATCGGCGTCGCCCTGCAGGCGCAGCTCAAGGACCTCGGGTTCGAGGTCAAGGTCTCGCAGGTCCCGGACATCACCGAAGCCCGGAAGGGCTCGGACTGGGACGTCGCCATCGTCGGCGACTCGATTCTCTCGTTCACCCTCAGCCCGGTGGACGGACTCCGCCAGTCGCTGCACAGCGACTCCCCCGAGAATTACTCGAAGGTCGACAGTCCCGCGCTCGACGCGGTGATCTCCGAACTCGGCCGCGAGTTCGACGCCACGAAACGGACCGAGCTGCTCCGCCGGGCGCAGCAGATCATCGCCGACGAGGGCCTGTGGGCCGCGTCTGTCCGCCGCAAGGGCATGGTGGTCACGAACGCGAAGTGGCGGAACTACCCGCTGCCCGTCGCGAACCTCTGGGTGACGGCCCGGACCGCCCCCTGACCCGGGACCGTCGTGGTCCGCACCGTGCTCCACCGGCTCGGGCAGGCCGCCCTCACCCTCCTGGGCGGCGCGCTGATCGTCTTCGCCCTGCTCCAGGCGGCCCCAGGCGATCCGGCGCTGCGGATCCTGACCGCCCGGGGACAGCAGGACGTGGCGCCCGAGGCAGTCGCAGCGATGCGCGCGGAACTCGGGCTCGACGACCCGTTCTTCGTCCGGCTCCGGGACTTCCTGCACGGCCTGCTGACCGGCGACCTCGGCACGTCCTGGCAGACGGGTCGGCCGGTGACCGACGAGTTCGCCGGCCTTGTGGAGGCGACGGCGATCCTCACCGTCAGTGCGCTCGCTCTCGCCGTCCTCGGGAGTCTCGCCCTCGGCCTGCTGGCCGCGGCCTGGCCAGGCCGACTCCCGGATCTCGCGTCCCGTTCGGTGACCCTGGTGTGCCTGGTGGTCCCGAGCTTCGTGTTCGGCATCCTGCTGCTCGACGTGCTGGTCGTCGAGCTCGGCTTCGGTCGCGTGATCGCAGACGGGACCTGGGGCACGGTGGGACTGCCGGCGCTGACGCTCGCCCTCGGGTCGATCGCGGCGTGGTCACGCATCCTGCGGGCGGGTCTGCTCGAAGCCGGGTCGGCGCCGTACCTGCGGGTGGCGCAGGCGCGCGGCGCCGGCCCGGCGCGCCGGCTGTTCGTGCACCAGCTCCCCAACGCCCTGCCGGCCTACCTCACGTTGATCGGGATGGAGAGCGCCTTCCTCCTGGCCGGCGCCCCGGTGGTGGAGAGCGTCTTCACCTGGCCCGGCATCGGGCGCTACACCGTGCAGGCGGTCGAGGCGCGGGACATGCCGGTGGTCACCGGGTTCGCCCTGCTGGCGATCGGGTTGTTCGTCCTCACGAGCCTGCTCGTCGACCTGTTCAACCTCTGGCTCGATCCCCGGCTCCGGCAGGAGGCGACGTGAGCGCGCTGTTCGGGCACCGCGGCGCCCGGGTGGGGCTCGTGCTCGCCGGGTTGCTGACGTTGCTCGCGCTGCTCGGGCCCTTCCTCACGCGCGACCCCGATGCCCCGGACTACCGCAACCAACTCGCCGGCCCGAGCTGGGAGCACTGGCTCGGCACCGACCGGGCGGGACGGGACCTGCTCGCCCGCACCGTCGCCGGGGCGCAGACCTCCCTCGGGGCCGCGCTGCTGGTCACGGTCATCGCCACCGCGATCGGTCTGGTCGTCGGGATCCTGGCCGCCACCGGGGGCCGCGCCGTGGACGCGGTGCTCACCCGCGTCACCGACGTGCTGCTCGGCCTCCCCGGTACCGTCCTCACCCTCGCGATCGTCGGCGTTCTCGGGCCGGGCTTCCTCAACCTGGTGCTGGCCATGTCGGTCACCGGTTGGGCCGGCCTGGCGAAGCTCGCCCGTGCCTACGCCGGGGGCGCCCGCGCACGCCCGGACGTCCTCGCCGCCCGGATGGCGGGGGCGACCCGGACGCGGATCGCGCTCGGTCACGTCCTGCCCGGCACCGCGGCGCTGGTCGCCGTCGCGGCCACCCTGCGGATCGGCCACACCGTCATGGAACTCGCGGCGCTGTCCTTCCTCGGCCTCGGCGCCCAGCCCCCGACCGCGGAATGGGGCAACATGCTCGCCGAGAGCCGGGAGACTCTCACGGCCGCGCACTGGCAGATCCTCGGCCCGGGCATCGGGCTCGTCCTCACCGTCCTCGCGGCGACGCTCATTGCGGACGCCCTCCGGGACGTCGTCGACCCCGGGAACCGGACATGACGCCCCCGGCTCTGCAGGTCGAGAAACTGACGGTCCGTTATGCCAACGGCCATCTCGCACTGGACGGCGTCGAACTCACCGTCCCGGCCGGGGCCCGGATCGGCGTCGTGGGCGCCTCCGGCTGCGGCAAGACGACGTTGCTTCGGGCCGTCCTCGGTCTGCTGCCCCCGTCCGCGGAGGTCACCGGCCGCATCCTGGTCGGCGGCCGGGACGTCCTCGCCCTCTCCGCACGGGAACGACGCGCCCTGCTCGGACCCGTGATCGGCTACGTCGCCCAGGACCCGTTCGCCGCGTGCGACCCGCTGCGCTCGGTGCGCCACCACGTCGGCGAGGCGTGGACCGCTCACGGGCGGCGGCCACCGCCCGGGGCGATCGTGGACGCGCTGGCACGGGTCGGCATCCCCGCGCCCGAGGTCCGCGCCGGTCAGCGCCCGCACCAGTGGTCGGGCGGGATGCTCCAGCGGGCCACCACGGTCGCCGCCACGGCGCACCGGCCGCTGCTCACCCTCGCCGACGAACCGACCAGCGCGCTCGACGCCGACCTCGCCGACGACGCGCTCGAGTTGCTGGAGCGAACCTCTTCGGCCCTGCTCGTCGTGAGCCACGACCTCGCCCTGGTGGCGCGGCACACCGACCACATCGTCGTCCTGAGTGACGGTCAGATCGTGGAGGAGAACCTCTCCCACACGGTGCTGCGGTCGCCGGCCCACGACGTCACGCGGGCGCTCGTCCGCGCCGCGGCCCCACGGCCGCTGTCACCGCTGTCCGAACGGCCCGACGCCCCGGCGGTGGCGCGCGTCCACCAGGCGCGTCGGAGCTACCGCGTCGGGCCCGCGACGACGACCGCCGTCGACGGCGTCTGCCTGCGGGTCCGGGCGGGCGAGGTGGTGGGCATCGTCGGAGCTTCCGGGTCCGGCAAGTCGACCCTGCTGCGCATCGTTGCCGGGATGGAGCGACCCGACGCGGGAACGGTGCTCCTCGGCGACACCCCCGTCTGGGGCCGATCGCGCGCACCGCAGACGCCCCGGCCCGGCTACGCCATGCCGGTCTTCCAGAACCCGGTTAGCAGTCTCGATGCGCGCTGGTCGATCTGGCGCAGCGTCACGGAACCCCTCGTGCTGCGCGGCGCCCGGCTCACCCGCGCCCAGCGACGGGACCGAGCCCGGGCGGAGCTCGTCGCCGTGGGGCTCGACGGGCTGGACGTCGACCGCCTCCCGGGTTCGCTGTCGGTCGGCCAGTGCCAGCGGGTCGCCGTCGTCCGCGCGCTGATCGCCGACCCCGCCCTCGTGGTCGCCGACGAACCGACCGCGAGCCTGGACGTCGAGGCCGCCGCGACGGTCGCCGCGTTCCTGCGTTCTGCGGCCGACCGTGGCGTGGGCGTGCTCGTCGTCAGCCATGACGAACCGCGGCTGCGCTCCTACGCCGACCGGGTACTGCGGATGCGGGAGGGGAAGCTCTGCGGGGCGCCGGGGCCGGTCGATCCCAGGCTCTCCGGCGCTACCGGCTCCCCCCGGGAGCCTCGGACACCTCCACGATGAGGGCGAGTTCGCGCACCAGTTCGTCCGTGGTCTGACCGGTCTGCGTGCGGACCAGCCCGAGCGCCAGCTCCGCCAGCATCCAGAAGGCCCGCGCCCGCGCTGCGTCGGAGTCGAACGCCCCGAGCAGCTGCTCGGCGCCGCCGAGATCGCCGCGCGAACGCGCGGCGATCACCCCGGCGGCGAGTTGAACGTCCTCGGCGAGGGTCGGTGACGGCACGTCAGCCCTTCCGCGCAGCGGAGAATCGCTCGGCGACGGTGGCCCAGTTGACGATGTCCCAGAGCTTGGTGCCGTAGTCGGGGCGAACGTTCTTGTACTGCAGGTAGTACGCGTGCTCCCACGCGTCGAACACGAGCAGCGGCGTGGAACCGATGCCGACGTTGCCGTGGTGGTCGTAAACCTGCTGCACGACGAGGCGCTGGCCCACGGGCTCCCAACCGAGTACGCCCCACCCGGATCCCTGGACGCTGACGGTGGCGGTCTGCAGCTGCTTCGCAAACGCGGCGAACGAACCGAACTCGTCGTCGATCGCCGCCGCCAGCTCACCGTCGGGCTCGCCCCCACCACCGGGCGTCAGGTTGGTCCAGAAGATCTCGTGCAGGATGTGGCCGGACAGATTGAAGGCGAGTGTCTTCTCCAGTCCGACCAGGGCGGCCGGCGGAATGGTCTCCTTCTCGCGCAGCTCGGCAATCGCGTCGATCGTGTCGTTCGCGCCCTTGACGTAGGTCGCGTGGTGCTTGGAGTGGTGCAGCTCCAGGATCTCGCCCGTGATCGCCGGCTCCAGTGCGCCGTAGTCGTAAGCGAGGTCGGGAAGGGTGTACGCAGCCATGAGCCCTCCTTATTGCGAATATCTTGCAACAAGGAACCTAGTGCAGGACCTCGATCAGCCCCGGCCGCCCCGGTTGAGGCGTTCGAGCATCTCGTTGTAAGCCTCGAGCTCGGCCCCGCCGTCGCGCGCGGCCTGCCGGTCGTAGCGGCGGGCGGCGTTCTGGTCGTCGCGCAGCCAGGACCGCGCCATCGACAACATCAGGAACGCGATCGGGATGTCGCCGAGCGCCCAGGCGATACCGCCGCCGTTCTGCTGGTCGTCGAGCAACCCGGCGCCCCACTCCCGCGGGAACTGGCTGAACCACGAGGCAGCGAGCACCTCCGACCCGCTCATCATCGCGAGCCCGAAGAAGGCGTGGAACGCGAAGGTCACGAGCAGCAGGAGCAGCCGGAAGATGTGCGGCGGCCGCGCCGGGCCCGGGTCCGTCCCGCAGATCAGCCAGCAGAACACGTAGCCGACGATCAGGAAGTGGACCGTCATCAGCATGTGGCCGAGGTGCGTGCGCATCGCCAGCTCGAACAGCGGCGAGTAGTAGAAGACGACGAGGCTGCCGGCGAAGTTCACGGCCGCGACCAGCGGTGACGCGAGCACCCCGAGTACCCGGTTGTGGGTGAGCGCGAGCACCCACTCGCGCGGGCCGCGGCTGCCGTCCGACCGTGGGGTGAGTGTCCGCAGCGCCAACGTCACCGGCGCCGCGTGGACGAGCAGCAGCGGGACGACCATGCCGATCGTCATGTGCTGCAGCATGTGGAGGCTGAACAGGAACCGGCCGTAGACGCCGGGCGGCCCGCTCGTCGCGTAGACCAGCAGCCCCCAGCCGGCGACCCAGACGACCGCGCGCCAGATCGGCCACGCGTCACCGCGCCGCCGGAGGCGGACGATCGCGCGGACGTACCACCCGCTCGCGACGACGGCGAGCACCGCCCAGAGCACGTCGAGCCGCCACGTCGTCAGCCACGCCGACCCCTCGGGCGGACCCGGCAGCGCGAAGCCGAGGACCGCCTCCGCGACCGTCGGCGCCACGCCCTCGGTCGCCGAGGGCTGCGTCGGCGAGGTGCGCGACAGCGCGACCGCGACGCCGAACGTCGTCGCCATCAGCGTCAGCTCCGTGAGCGCGAGGCGGACGAAGACGCCCGGCAGCTGCCCCGACTCCGCCCGAGAGATCAGGACGCCGCGCAGCGTGCGCCCCAGCAGCCCGATGATGACGACGAGACCGATCTTCAGGACGATCAGCGAGGCGTAGGTGGCGCCGATGTCCCCGTCGAGGCGCACGAGCAGCGCCCCGAGGCCGGAGAGCACGATCAGCGCGTAGCACCAGGTCGCCAGCACCGAGTAGCGCGCGAGGATCGCCGCGAGGTTGGTCCCGAGCGCGCGCCGCACCACGACGAGCGCGGCGAGGCCACCGACCCAGACTCCCCCGCCGAGGAGGTGGAGGAACTGCAGATCCACGGCCGGGCCGTGCAGTTCGGCGCCGGCCGAGTGACCGAGCAGAGCGGTCGGGACGGTGGCCGCGATCGCGAGCACCGCCAGCGCTCCCGCGGCCCACGTTCGCTGCGCCGCCAGGGCGCCGATCGCGACCAGCGCGGCGATGACGATGCCGCCGGCGTGGGCGCGGCCGAGGTCGAAGGACTGGACGAACTCGATCGTCGCGCCACCCGCCCCAGGGTCCCAGGGCGAGAGGCCGGACAGGTCGGCGTAGGTGAGCACGAGGACGACGAGGCCGACCACCGCCCAGGCCGCGGCGGCGAGACCGCCGAGCAACACTGCGCGAGCGCGCGCCCCTTCGAGCCGGTCGGGGTCCCCGCCCGGCCGCGGCGGCAGCACGACGGCCGCGAGCACCAGCGCGCCGATCGTCAGCGCGGCGGCGACGTCGCGGAACGCGAGTGCAATCGGCAATCCCCACCGCACGGTCGCGCCGGGGTCCGAGAGATCGCCGGCCGGCGTCTCGATGCCGCCGGTGCTGCCGAGCGCGATCACCGCGACCGCGGGCGCGCAGAGCACGAGGGCTGCCCCGTAGGCAGCGCGCCGACGCGACGGTGCCGGACGAGTCGTGGTGGCCGAAGACGTCATGCCGCGAGCACCCGTCGCCGGATCACGGCGACCGCGACGCCGAGCACGAGCAGGATGCCGCCGGTCACCGCGGCCGCCTTCGCGACGCCCGAGTTGCCGCCGGATCCCGCGCACGCCGCGGAGACCTCGCCCGTCGCGGCCGGCGCGGCCGGGTCGGTCGCGAAGCGGAGCGTGCCGTTGATCGGGTGCCCGTCGGACGCGACGACGCGGTACGCGACCGTCCATTCCCGCGGCGTCGTGTCCGCGGGGACGGCCGAGGTGTCGACGCGCACGACGGGACCCGCCACGACCGGCCGGGTCCCGGGCACGGCCGTCCCGTCCACCCGCACCGTCATCTCGACGAACTCCGACCGCACGGGTTCGGAGAAGGTCAGACGGACGTCCTTCGGTGCGGCCGCGAGGGTGGCGTCGTACGCAGGGGCGCAGCCGACGAGACCGGTGTGAGCCACGGCCCCGGTCGCCAGCGCCAACTGACCCACCGTCAGCAGAACGAGCGTCACCAGGAACCGGGCCCGCACCGCGGCCCCGACTCTTGTGAACCCGTTCACAAACATGCCTCCATTGTCGCTCCCGCCGGGGCGAGGCCGACGTCCGGGGTGGAGCCGTGCATTCGCACGGGTCTCAGCGTGCCCAGGCTTCGGAGAATCCGTAAGGCTTGGAGGTCGTCCCGCTGGTCCGGAACGGCCGGCCGGCGTCGTCGATGCGCAGGATCCCGGAGCGTCCGCCGGACGCCCACGGCAGCTCCAGGTACCAGTCGCAGTCGCAGCCCGCGGTCGTCGCGACGACCCGCAGCACCACCGGGTCCGTCCGCGAGACGCGCAGCGGGAAGGTCACCGCGGGCAGCCGGTTCTCCCCGTCCGCGCCCGAGCGCGCCCGCGCCACCGGACGGGGCTGATCGAGGTCGACGGCGAACGACGCCGGCGTCAGGGCCCCGCCGCAGCCGAGCGACATCGCGTAGACGTTCCAGCCCAGCGGGTCCCGCCGCTGATCGACCCGCACCGTGAGCCCCTGGAGCACGACCGGCTCGTCCCCCGGCCCGGCCAGGGTCACCTCGACGATCGTCCGCCCGGCGTCGACCGCTCCCAGCGGCTGCGCCCAGGCCGCGGCGTCCGCCTCGACCGGGGGCTCCGGCACCTGAGCCGGCGGCCGGTCGACCAGGTAGCTGTGGTCGCACCCGGCCTCCCAGATGTCGCTGCGGACAGTCGCGCTCAGCACCCCCTCCGCGGAGGACGTCCCCGCCGAGTTTCCCGTCTGCTCCGTCGGGTCGTCGTCCCCGGCCAGCGCCGCCGCGAGCGCGACTCCCCCGCCCGCGACGAGCACCGCGACCGCGACCGCCGCCGCGACCAGCCGACCCCGGGACCGGCCGGACGTTTCCGCGGAAGCGTCGGGGGCCGGGGTCGGGGCCTCCTCCGCGGGCGGCGGCTCGGCGCCCCGGGTCCGGGCGGCGTCGGCGATCAGCCAGGCGCGGTGGAGGGCGAGCATCTCCTCCCGGGTGGCGCCGCAGACCCGGCCGAAGCGGTCGAGCACGGCGAACTCGGCCGGGACCGCCTCGCCGGAGCAGTACCGGTGCAGGGTCGAGGTTCCGACGTGCAGCCGCTGCGCGAGCGCGCCGAAACTCAGGCCCGAGCGGTCCTTGAGCTCCCGGAGCCGACCCGCGAGATCCTGCGCCGCCTCGGTCACCACTGCCCTTCCTCGTCCCGCTCCGGCGTCCCACCCCGGGCACATCCCTGCAGCTCAGCGGCCCGGAACCGTCCCGGTGTCCCGTCCCGGCCGTGATCCGTTGCGGGCCGCCCGCGGCCTGCCGACGCTGATCTCACCGCACCATTCGACACCACCTCTGGGGGGAATCCCGTGAACCAGCTCCGCCGCCGCGTCCTGCCGCTCGTGATCAGCGCCGCCGCCCTCACCCTGCTCGTCGGGTGCGGCGACGACGCCGTCGACACGGCCACCGACCGGCCGGCGGCCTCGGCCTCCGCGAGCGTCGAGCCAACCCCGACCGCGTCCCCGTCGACCACTCCCTCGGCGACCCCGACCACCACTCCCTCGACGAGCCCGACCACGACCTCCTCGCCGACCGCGGCCGCGGGCGTCCCCGGCTTCCTCCTCGGGACCGACCTGCCGAAGCACCCGACCTCGGCCTGGTTCGCCGGGAAGGTCACCGCGGGCATGCCCGAGTTCGGTCCGTTCTGCGTCGAGGACGCCCTCAAAACGCAGCAGAAGGTCTGGCACCGCCAGTTCGGGACCGAGTTCGACACCAACGCGA
The DNA here is from genome assembly GCF_000384115.1 of Sporichthya polymorpha DSM 43042. Classification (NCBI taxonomy): domain Bacteria; kingdom Bacillati; phylum Actinomycetota; class Actinomycetes; order Sporichthyales; family Sporichthyaceae; genus Sporichthya; species Sporichthya polymorpha. The sequence continues at coordinate 3,894,720 of NZ_KB913029.1, read as the reverse complement.
CGCAGGTCGTGGTGCGTCTGGAGTCCGAGGACGACGCGATCGCGTTTCTGGACGTCCTCGCCCACGGCGCCGCGCTGTGCGCCGAGGACTGGCTGACCGGGTTCCCCGGCGGCAAGTCCGACTCGAAGGACTACGGCGCCCCGAGCGCGAACACGCACGTCTACGGGGTGTACACCTCGGTACCCGAGTCCGAGGACGGCGCCCACCTGTACGGCATCGGCCGCGACGGCAACCTCGTGACCGTCCTGTCCTGGGGCCAGATGGGCAACCTCGACGACGCCCCGGTCTCGGCGTTCAAGCAGACGACCCTGACCGCGGTCGCCAAGCTCGCCTGACCGCCGCCCCTGTCAAGAAAGGGTGACACCCTTTCTCGACAGCGTTCGGACCCGACGCAGAACCCGTCAGCCGCCCGAGCCCAGCGCTCGGGCGGCTCGCGGCGTCCGGCGCGGGTGGGCCTGCAGCGCCCGGGTCACCGCCCGGTGGTCGGCACCGAAGCCGAGGAACAGGGTGCGCCAGCTCGCGGCGACCATCTCGAGGGCCAGCTCCGGCGCCAACAGCCCGGAGAGCTGGAGCGAGACCACCCCGTGCAGCGCCGCCCACAACTGGACGGCCAGGTCGAACGGGTCGCCCGCGGCGAGCTGGCCCTGTTCGACGCACCGGCCCACGAGCGCGACAAGCCGGTCGAAGGTGTCCAGGCCGACCGTGTCGTCGGCCGGCTCGTGGTGGTCGAGAAACATGACGCGGTACAGGTGCGGGTTCTCGACCGCGTTGTCGTAGTACTCCCACCCGGCGCGCACCAGGTCGGCGAGCGGATTGCGGGTCGGGGTCACCGACTCCAGGTGCTCCCGGAGCCGGGCGAAGCCCTCGCGGCGGATCTCCTGGCGCAGGTTCTGCATCCCGCCGAAGTGGGTGTAGACGGCCATCGTCGACGTCCCCACCTCGTCGACGAGCCGCCGCAGCGTCAGGCTGGCCGAACCCCCGGTCGCGATCTGCCGCGCCGCCGTCTCCAGCAGCGCGGTGCGCACCGACGGGTCGGCGGCCTTCGGACTCATGCTTGGCATCTTTCCATAACAGTGCTATGAAGTGCTCCACATAGCACTGTTATGCGACGGCGAGCCCCGGAGGCGACCGTGACCGCAACAGCCGAGAACCCGTACCTCACCGACAACTTCGGCCCGGTCGCGACGGAGACGACCGCCGTCGACCTCCCGGTCACCGGCAGCCTCCCCGCCCATCTCGACGGGCGGTACCTGCGTAACGGGCCGAACCCGGTCAGCCCCGTCGACCCGACGCAGCACCACTGGTTCCTCGGGACCGGCATGGTGCACGGCGTCCGGATCCGCGACGGCAAGGCCGAGTGGTACCGCAACCGCTTCGTGCGGTCCGCCGACGTCGCCGCCGCCCTCGGTGAGCAGCCGCGGACCGGCGCCGAGCCCCACGTCGGCTGGGACTTCCCCGCCAACACCAACGTCGTCGTCCAGGGCGGGCGGACGTTCGCGGTCGTCGAGGCCGGCGGCCGGCCCTACGAGCTGACCGACGAGCTCGAGACCGTCGGCGCCTGCGACTTCGACGGCACCCTGCCCGGCGGGTACACCGCCCACCCCAAGCGCGACCCGGCAACCGGCGAGCTGCACGCCGTCTCGTACTACTGGGGCTGGGGCAACCAGGTGCAGTACACGGTGCTCGGTACCGACGCCCGGGTGAAGCGCGTGGAGAACATCGCCGTCACGGGCAGCCCGATGATGCACGACTTCTCCCTGACCGAGAACCACGTCGTCCTCTACGACCTGCCGTGCGTGTTCGACCTGGACCCGATCCGCGAGCTGTGGCCCCGCCCGTTCGGCGACCTCGCCCGCTGGAACGCGTCGATGTTCGTCGGCAAGCGCCGCACCCCCGACCCCGTCGCGGCGTTCTTCACGCGCAAGGTGCTCGGGGCCAAGGCGCCGAAGTTCCCCTACCGGTGGGACCCGAACTATCCGGCGCGCGTCGGCGTGATGCCGCGGACCGGGACGGCGAAGGACGTCCGCTGGTTCGAGATCGAGCCCTGCTACGTCTTCCACCCGCTGAACGCCTACGACGACGGGGACAGCGACGGTCGGAGAATCGTGCTCGACGTCGTCCGGCACCCGCGGATGTTCGACGAGGCGCCGCTGGGCCCGGACGAGGGCCCCTCGACCCTCGACCGCTGGACCGTCGACCTCACCGCCGGCAAGGTCCTCACCGAGCGCCGCAGCGACCTGAGCCAGGAGTTCCCCCGGGTGGACGAGCGTGTCGTCGGCCGCCGGCACCGCTACGGCTACGCCGTCGGGTTCCGGGGCACCCGCGCCGACGCGCTGATCCGCCACGACCTCGTCACCGGGGACGCCACGACCCGGACCTTCTCCCCCGGCACGAACCTGAGCGAGTTCCTCTTCGTCCCGGACGCCGCCGACAGCCCCGAGGACCGCGGCACGCTGATGGGCTTCGCCTACGACCCCGCCCGGGACGCCAGCGACCTGCTCCTGCTCGACTCCCAGACCCTGGAGACGGTCGCCGCCGTCCACCTGCCCGCCCGCGTCCCCGCCGGGTTCCACGGCAACTGGGCCCCCACCGTCGAATAAGAAAAGGCGCCCCGGAGGGCGCCTTTCGTGACGAGCTCCCGCATTTGGACTCGAACCAAAAACCTGCCGGTTAACAGCCGGCTGCTCTGCCAATTGAGCTATGCGGGATCGCGGTGCAGTTGCTCGGCCGGGAGGGTCGCCCCCGGGACCTCGGAAAGATTAGCGCACCCCGCGGGGCGTCCGTGGCCGGTCTTGATCGTTGACGCGCGGGTGGTGTGCCCCACACCGGGACGAACCAGGTATCCCGCCCCCAGGCAGGGGTAGTGCCCCCTCAGCGAACGGACCAACGCGGAGGAGGCACAGGACGATGGGTAAGACGATGTTCCTGACGGGGGCAGCCGTCGGATACGTGCTCGGGGCCCGCGCCGGGCGCGAGCGGTACGAGCAGATCTGCCGGGCCACGGATCAACTCCGGGCGAACCCGAAGGTCCAGCAGGCGACGGAGATGGCGACCGCCCGCGGCGGCGAGATCGCCCACAAGGTTGCCGACACCGCCACGGAGAAGGCGCACAGCATGGCCGGCGCCGTGGCCGACAAGGCGCCGGGCTGGATGCCCGGGTCGCGTGACTCGGGGATGAGCGAGTCGACCCAGAGCGACACCGGGATGCCGACGCCGGTCACCCCGGCGACGACGTCCATGGACAGCACGGTGGGCGGCTCGATGATGAGCAACGGTCGGTCGACCGGGCGCTGAGCCCGGCGGGAGACCACCCGGACGTCCGAGGATGTGGCTGCTGTTGCAGCCGCATCGTCGGACGTTCGCCGTTAAGCCAGGTACTCCCGCAGTTCTGCGGCCGCGGGGCGGTGGCGGAGCTTCGCGAGGGTGTTGGCCTCGATCTGGCGGACCCGCTCGCGGGTGACGCCGAAGATCTGGCCGACCTCCTCGAGCGTGTGCGGGTTGCCGTCGTCGAGGCCGTAGCGCATCGTCACGACGCGCTTCTCGCGCTCGCCGAGGGTGTCGAGCAGGGCGTCGAGGTCCGAGCGGAGCATCGACACCGACGCGGCGTCGGCCGGGCAGGCCGCGTCGACGTCCTCGATGAGGTCACCGAACTCCGACTCCTCCGCCTCGCCGACCGGGGTGTGCAGGGAGACCGGGTCCTGGGCGTAGCGCAGGGCCTCCATGACGCGCTCGGGCGTCATGTCCAGAACGACGGCGAGCTCCTCGATCGTGGGCTCGGTGCCGTGCTCCTGGTGCATGCTCCGCTGCAGCCGGATGATCTTGTTGATGATCTCGACGACGTGCACGGGGACGCGGATCGTGCGGGATTGGTCGGCGAGCGCGCGGGTGACCGCCTGGCGGATCCACCAGGTCGCGTAGGTCGAGAACTTGTAGCCCTTGGTGTAGTCGAACTTCTCGACGGCGCGGATCAGCCCGAGGTTGCCCTCCTGGACGAGGTCCAGGAACGGCAGGCCACGGCCGGAGTACCGCTTCGCGATCGAGACGACGAGCCGCAGGTTGGCCTCGATGAGCTTCTGCTTGGCGACCATGCCGTCGCGGGCGATGATGTCGAGCTCGCGACGCAGCTGCAGGTCGGGCGCCGGCTCGGCGTCGAGGCGGGCGGTGGCGAACACCCCGGCCTCGATGCGACGGGAGAGCTGCACCTCCTCCTCGGCGGTGAGCAGCGGGACGCGCCCGATCTCCTTGAGGTAGTGGCGCACCAGGTCGGTGACCGGGACCGAGGTCTCGGCGACGACGGGCGTCTCCTCCTCGTCCTCCCCGTCCTCCTCGATGACCGGCTCGAGCTCGGCCTCGACGGGCCCGGTCGGCTCGGCGACCTCGACCGCGTCGACCGTGTCAACCTCCGCCGCGACTCCGGCGTCGGACGGGGACACGGGAGACGCCGGTGCGGGAACCCGCACGTCGCTGCCGGCCTCCGGTGCGATCGTCAGCGCACGGGTGCGACGAGCACGTCCCGACGCGGGCGATACACCGGTCACGTCGGTCGACGTAGTGCGAGCCACGACACCCCCCGGGGCCTTCACCGAGCTGGACCAGGGTGATCTCCCTGGCATCGGGTCTCAGTGTGGAGGGGTGGCCGCAGGGCGCACCGGCACTTGGTGAAACGTGGAAGTTCTTGCGTACCGGAGCGACCCGATTACGCCCGGTATGTCTACCCGGACGGGCCAAGGAGTCTCACAATCCGTCAATGACGCGCTCACGCAGCGCGTGCCGGTACTGCTCCAGCGCGATGACCTCGCCGAACTGCCGGTTGTAGGCCTCGGTCTCCTCGACCGGGTTCATGCGCTGGAGCTTGCCCTTGAGCACGTCGATCTTGCGGGAGACGGCCGCGACCTGGATCGCAGTGAGCTGCTCCCACGCGTAGCGGCGGTTCGGCTCCCCTGCGGCTCGCAAAGACTCGACCGCGAGTTCGGCGATCAGGCCCCGGAGCATCTCGTGGGTCACCGCGGCCCGGATCTTGCCCACCCAGGTGTCCCCCGCCGCGGCCGAGGACGTCCCGCCCGCCCCGACGATCGCCTCGTGGATCGCCCGGTACGCGGGGGCGGTGAAGGTCTCCGGCTCCAGGCCGTCGTAGGTCGGGCCGGCCAGTTGGGGGTACTGCAGCGCGACCTTGAGCAGCTCGCGCTCGACCATGCTTGACGGGTCCCGCGGGTCGGGCCTCGGCATCTTCTCCTTCGGCGGCGGCTCGACGGCCTCCGGCGCCGCGGCGGGCGCACCGTTCGGGCCGCTCCGGGCCCCGCGCCGCGCGATCTCGGACAGCGTCGACATGACCGCGTCGACCTCCATCCCGAGCCACCCGGCGAGCAGACGCCCGTACTCGTGGCGGCGCGCGCGGTCGCGGATGCTGATCACCTTCGGCGCCGCGGCCTGCATCGCGGAGACGCGACCCTCGGCGGTGTCGAGGTCGTAGCGCTTGAGCTCGGCGCGGATCGCGAACTCCACCAGCGGCACCCGCGACGCGACGAGCTCGCGCACGGCCTCGTCGCCCTTTTGCAGGCGGAGGTCGCAGGGGTCGAGGCCATCGGGCTCGACCGCGACGAACGTCTGCGTCATGAAGCGCTGGTCCTGGTCGTCGTAGGCCTTCTGGGCCGCCTTCTGACCGGCGGCGTCGCCGTCGAAGGTGAAGATGACCTCGCCGCGGAACTCCGACGCGTCCATCAGCAGGCGGCGCAGCACCTGAACGTGGTCGCTGCCGAACGCGGTGCCGCAGGTGGCGATCGCCGTGGGGACGCCGGCGATGTGACAGGCCATCACATCCGTGTAGCCCTCGACGATCACGGCCTGCCCCCGGCGCTTGATCTCCTTCTTCGCCAGGTCGAGGCCGTAGAGGAGGTGGCTCTTCTTGTACAGCGACGTCTCGGGGGTGTTGACGTACTTGGCCTCGATGCGGTCGTCGTCGTAGAGCCGGCGCGCGCCGAAGCCGACGACGTCGCCGGTGATGTCGCGGATCGGCCAGAGCAGCCGCCCCATAAACCGGTCGATCAGGCCGCGCTGACCCTCGCGCGCCAGGCCCGCCCCGATGAGTTCCTCGCCGGTGAACTGGCGGCCGCGCAGGTGCTTGGACAGTTCGTCCCAGCCGCGGGGCGCGTAGCCGACGCCGAACGTCTGCGCGTGCTCGAGCGTGAACCCGCGCTCGTCGAGGAACCGGCGCGCGACGACCGCCTCCGGACTGTCGACGAGCAGCGCGGCGTAGAACTCGGCGGCCGCGGCGTTCGCCTCGACGAGCCGCGTGCGCCGTCCGGCCGGCTGGCGCGGGGCCGACCCGCCCTCCTCGTACCGCAGCGTGATGCCCGCCCGGGACGCCAGCCGCTCGACCGACTCGGCGAACGTGAGGTGGTCGGTCTTCATGACGAAGTCGATGACGTCACCGCCCTCGCCGCACCCGAAGCAGTGGAAGAAGCCCTTGGCCGGGTTGACGTTGAACGACGGCGTCTTCTCGTCGTGGAACGGGCACAGGCCCTTGAGCGACCCGCCCCCGGCGTTGCGGAGGCCGACCTGTGCGCCGATCACGTCCTCGATGCGGGAGCGTTCGCGGACCAGCGCAATGTCCTCGTCCTTGATGCGCCCGGCCACGCGGCGGAGTCTAGGCGCTTTCCCCGACCGTGGGTCCGCGGGTGTGGACGCCTAGATTTTCGCCATGAGCGACCGCGAGCGCAGCGACCTGCTGGACACCCTCCGCCACCACCGGCACCTGCTCCGCCACACCGCGTTCGGGCTCCGCGACGACCAGGCCCGGACCCGCTCGACGGTCTCGGAACTGACCGTCGGCGGGCTGATCCAGCACGTCACGCGCATGGAGTCGCGCTGGGCCGGGTTCCTCGAGCGGGGCACCGAAGCCTTCGGCACCGACCCCGAGGCCGCTCTCGCCGCCCACCGGGCCAGCTTCGTGATGCGCGAGGACCAGACGCTGGAGGAGATCCTCACCGCCCACGCCGCCCAGGCCGCCCGCACCGACGACCTCATCCGCACCGTCGACCTCGACGCCGACCACGCCCTCCCCGTCACCCCCTGGTGGCCCGAGGGCACCCGCTGGACCTGCCGCCGCGCGATCCACCACGTCCTCGCCGAGACCGCCCAGCACGCCGGTCACGCCGACATCATCCGCGAGTCCCTCGACGGCCAGAAGTCGATGGGCTGACCTCCGCACCCAGTGGAGATGACATCTCCACTGCAAACCGCCCGTTTCGTTGGAGATGACATCTCCACCGGGGGCGGTCAGGCGGGGGCGGTCAGGCGGGGGCGCCGAGCGAGGGCATGCCGAGCGAGACCGCCCGCGAGGTGTCGGCGGGGCGGGCCTGGGCGGCCTCCCAGGCGTCGCCGCCGCGGGTGCGGCGCGGCACCGAGGCGGGGCCGTCGGCGACGAGGTGGTGGGGCGCGGCGTAGGTGATCGTCGTCCGGACGATGTCGCCGGGCCGGGGCTCGGGGGCGTCGGGGCTCGGCACGAAGTGGACGAGCCGGTTGTCCCGGGCCCGGCCGGACAGGCGCCGGGTGACGGCGTCCTTCTTGCCCTCGCCGGTCGCGACGAGGACCTCGACCTCGCGGCCGACCTGCTTCTTCGCCTCGTCCCAGGAGATCTCCTCCAGGAGGGAGACGAGCCGGCCGTACCGCTCGGTGACCACCTGCGGCGGGACCTGGTCCGGGTAGTCCGCGGCCGGGGTGCCGGGCCGCTTCGAGTACTGGAACGTGAACGCCGACGCGAAGCGCGCCTCGCGCACGACGTCGAGGGTCGCGGCGAAGTCGGCCTCGGTCTCCCCCGGGAACCCGACGATGATGTCGGTCGTGATCGCGGCGTCCGGCATCGCGGCGCGCACGCGCTCGATGATGCCGAGGTAGCGCTCCGCCCGGTAGGACCGGCGCATCCGGCGCAGCACCTCGTCCGAGCCGGACTGCAGCGGCATGTGCAGCTGTGGCATCACGTTGGAGGTCTCGGCCATCGCGGCGATGACGTCGTCGGTGAAGCTCGCCGGGTGCGGCGAGGTGAAGCGGACGCGCTCCAGCCCCTCGACGTCCCCGCACGCGCGCAGCAACTTGCCGAACGCCAGCTTGTCGCCGAACTCGACGCCGTAGGAGTTCACGTTCTGCCCCAGCAGCGTGACCTCGAGGACGCCGTCGGCGACGAGGGTCTCGATCTCGCGGAGGATGTCGCCGGGCCGGCGGTCCTTCTCCTTGCCGCGCAGCGCCGGGACGATGCAGAACGTGCAGGTGTTGTTGCACCCGACCGCGATCGCGACCCACGCCGCGTAGGCCGACTCCCGCCGCGCCGGCAACGTCGAGGGGAAAACGTCCAGCGCCTCGAGGATCTCGACCTGCGCCTCCTGCTCCACCCGCGCCCGCTCCAGCAGCACGGGGAGCGATCCCACGTTGTGCGTCCCGAAGACGACGTCGACGTACGGCGCCTTGCGCACGATCTCCGCCCGGTCCTTCTGCGCCAGGCAGCCGCCGACCGCGATCTGCATCCCCGGCTTCGCCGCCTTCACCGACGCGACGTGCCCGAGGTTGCCGTAGAGCCGATTGTCCGCGTTCTCCCGGACCGCGCAGGTGTTGAACACCACGACGTCCGGGGCCTCCCCCGCGGGCACGCGGGAGTAGCCCGCGTCTTCCAGCAGCCCCGCGAGGCGCTCGGAGTCGTGGACGTTCATCTGGCACCCGTAGGTGCGCACCTCGTAAGTCCTGCTCACAGCCCCTCCAGGGTACGGCGCTCCCGCCCCTCCCCCGTCCCTCGCCCACCCGCCGCCTCCCTTGCCCACCCGCCGCCTCCCTTGCCCACCCGCTTCACCAGCCACCCCGCGCGCTTCACCAGCTGAACCCCCGCTTCACCAGCCGGGCCGGGCCGGCGAAGCAGGGCTCAGCCGGTGAAGACGCAGCCGGCGCACCGGGCGCACACCCGACTCTCCGGCGCGCGGGCGGAAACTGCGGCGACAGAGCCCGACCGGAGCGGCAACACTGCTCGGGTGGAGGTGGAGTTCACGCGACGGGCGGACTCCGGAACCGTCGCCGAGTTCACCCGGCCCGACGGGGTCCGGGTGCGGGTCAACTCCTACGACCGGACGGGGCTGGTCCCCCACGACGCGTCGCACCTGCTGATCGAGCGGGCGTTCCGGCTCCGTCACGGGTTCTGGGGCTGCGTCTTCGAGGGCGCGGTGTTCGCGACGGTCGAGATCGTCGCCGGCCGGACCAAGCACGACCACCGGGCTCGCTCCGCCGCACTGGTCAAGGAGCACAGCGCGGAGCTGGGACTTGCCGAGCGGGTCCTCGGCACCGTCCTGAATGCCCTCGCGGGCGAGCAGCCGAACCTGGTCCGCGACCTGACCTCGACCTGGGCGATCAGCTCCCTGCCCCCGCCGTCCGGCGACGCCGCCGCGGCCGCCACCGAGACCGCCCTCGCCGATCTCCGCGATCTTCAGCGCCGCTGGGCCGCCCTCCCCACCGGCGGCACCTTCACCCTCGACTGGCCGGCCCTCCGTCCCGCCCGGCGCCGCTGACCCGTCCCTCGCCTCGCCTTCACCAGTTCCCCCGCGCACTTCACCGGCTGAGCCCCTGCTTCACCGGGCGGCCCGGCCCGTGAAGCGCGGGTTCAGCTGGTGAAGCTGAAGTAGCGCCGGGGCCGGGGCGGCGACGGGCGCGAGGGGCCTGAGTTCGCTAGGTTCTCGAGAATGATCGACACGGCTCCACCCCTGGTGGAGATGCTGCAGGTCAACAAGCACTTCGGGACCCTGCACGTCCTGCGGGACATCGATCTCAGCGTCGCGCGGGGCGAGGTGGTTGTCGTCATCGGGCCGTCGGGCTCGGGCAAGTCGACGCTGTGCCGCGCGATCAACCGGCTGGAACCCATCGACTCGGGCACGATCCGGGTCGACGGCGTCCCGCTCCCCGCGGAGGGCAAGGAGCTGGCCCGGCTCCGTGCCGACGTCGGAATGGTGTTCCAGTCGTTCAACCTCTTCGCGCACAAGTCCGTGCTGGACAACGTGACGCTCGGCCCGATCCAGGTCCGCCGGATGCCCAAGGCCGCGGCGGAGACGAAGGCTCGCGCGCTGCTCGAACGGGTGGGCGTCGCGGACCAGGCGAACAAGATGCCGGCCCAGCTCTCCGGCGGGCAGCAGCAGCGGGTCGCGATCGCCCGCGCGCTGGCGATGGACCCCAAGGTCATGCTCTTCGACGAGCCGACCTCCGCACTGGACCCGGAGATGATCTCCGAGGTCCTCGACGTCATGCGCGAGCTCGCCGCCAGCGGCATGACGATGATCGTGGTCACGCACGAGATGGGCTTCGCCAAGGCCTCGGCCAACCGCGTGGTCTTCATGGACCACGGCCAGATCGTCGAGCAGGCGGCACCGGCGGAGTTCTTCGCGAACCCGCGCAGCGACCGTGCCCGCGACTTCCTCGGAAAGATCCTTTCCCATTAGAGAGGCGAACCGCCCATGAGATTGCGCCGCTTGACCACCTCCGCCGCCGCCCTCGCGCTGGCGCTGTCGCTGACGGCCTGCGGAGGCGATGACGACGACGACAGCGCCTCGCAGGGCAACTCGCCGAGCGGCGACGCGAGCGCGTCGGCCTCCGCGGTCACCGGCACGCTCGCCCGCCTGCAGGGCGCCGACAAGCTCGTGGTCGGCGTGAAGTTCGACCAGCCGGGCGTCGGCGAGAAGGACCCCGCGACGGGCGAGATCGCCGGTTTCGACATCGAGATCGCCAAGATCATCGCCGAGGCCCTTGGGATCGACGAGGACGACATCGAGTTCAAGGAGACGGTCTCGGCCAACCGCGAGCCGTTCATCAAGGCGCGCACGGTCGATCTCGTCATCGCCTCGTACTCGATCACCGACGAGCGCCGGAAGGTCGTCAGCCAGGCCGGGCCGTACTACGAGACGGGTCAGCAGCTGCTGGTCCGCTCCGACGACAGCTCGATCAACGGCCCCGACGACCTGACGGGCAAGAAGGTCTGTTCGGTGAGCGGATCGACGTCGATCAAGACCGTCGAGGAGAAGTACGGCGCCGCGCCGGCACCGTTCGCCACCTACACCGAGTGCGTGCAGCAGCTGATCAACAAGAGCGTGGACGCGGTCACGACCGACGGCGCGATCCTGCTCGGTTACGTCGCCAAGCAGCCCGACAAGCTCAAGGTCGTGGGCGACCCGTTCAGCCAGGAGCGCTACGGCATCGGGTTCGCGTTCGGCGACACGCAGATGTGCGAGTTCCTCATCGACGCCCTGCAGGCCGCCTTCGACGACGGCAGCTGGGCGCAGGCCTTCGCCGACACCCTCGGCAAGTCCGGGGTCTCCGCGCCGCCGGTCCCCCAGCTCGACGACAAGTGCTGACCGCCCGTCACCTGCGGACGGACTGACCTGACGTGAACGTTCTGGCGGACAACGCCGGAGAGATCCTCGAAGGCTTCTGGCAGACCATCCAGCTCTTCGTGCTCTCCGGCGTTGCCTCGCTGGTCCTCGGGACCGTGCTCGCCTCGATGCGGGTCAGCCCGGTCCCGGTGCTGCGGGGCGCGGCGACCGCCTACGTCCACGTCGCCCGCAACACCCCCCTGGTGCTGATCTTCATCATCTTCGTCTTCGGGTTCCCGACGGTCGGCATCCAGTTCTCGTTCTTCACCTTCGCGGTACTCGCCCTGACCGCCTACACCTCGGCCTTCATCTGCGAGGCGATCCGGTCGGGCATCAACGCCGTCAGCGCCGGCCAGGCCGAGGCGGCCCGCGCCCTGGGCATGACGTTCCGCCAGAACCTGACGCTGATCGTGCTGCCGCAGGCCACCCGCAGCGCGATCCCGCCGATCACGAACATCCTCATCGCGCTCGTCCGCAACACCGCGGTCGCGGAGGCGTTCGGGGTCACCGAGGCCTCGTACGTGATGTCGGGCCTGCTCCGCGACCACGCCGACTCGCTGTACTGGATCTTCTTCGGCATCGCCGGCGGCTACATGGTCATCGTCTTCGTCATCACCGCGTTCGCCGCCTGGTTCGAGCGCCGAGTGGCGGTGCTCCGATGAGCCTGGTCCTGTTCGACGTCCCCGGCCCGCGGGCGCGCCGCCGGGCGCGGATCTTCGGTGCCCTCGCCATCGCTGTCTTCGCCGCGCTCGTCGGCTGGGTGATCTGGCGCCTTGACCAGCGCGAGCAGTTCGACTCCACCCTCTGGGACCCCTTCACCGACCGCGGCATCCAGAAGGCCATCGCCCGCGGCCTGGGCGCGACGATCCGCGCCGCGCTGTTCGCGATCGTCCTCGCGCTGCTCCTCGGCATCCTGCTCGCCGCCGGACGACTGTCGACCCGGCGCTGGCTGCGCTGGCCCTGCGTCGCGTTCGTCGAGTTCTTCCGCGCGACGCCGGTCGTCATCCTCATCCTGTTCCTGTTCATCGCCTTCTCCGGCGACTTCGAGCCGGTCGGCGACGACCTCTCCGACGCCCTCCCCGAACGCCTCGCCGCCATCCTCGGCACCGACCAGCTCGGGACGCTCGCCCCGCTCGTGATCGCGCTGACGCTCTACAACGGCGCTGTTCTCGCCGAGGTGTTCCGCGCGGGCATCCTCGCCGTGCCGAAGGGGCAGCGCGAGGCCGCCGCGGCCGTGGGCCTGACCGAGCGTCAGATCATGCGGCAGGTCCTGCTGCCGCAGGCGACGAGGATCATGCTGCCCTCGATCGTCAGCCAGGCCGTCGTCGCCCTCAAGGACACCTCGCTCGGATTCATCATCGCCTACCCCGAGCTGGTCCGGGTCGGCCGGAACATCTACGACACCCGGTACAACATCATCCCGACGGTCATCGTCATCACGATCATCTACGTCGCGCTGAACATGGCGGTCGACGCCTTCGCCCGGTGGCTCGAGCGCCGCCAGGCCCGGCGCTACAGCCGCGCCGCCGTCACCCAGGCCGCCGCCGTCACCGACGCCACCTGACCCGTCCCACCCGAAAGTGCAGCACAGCACCCGGCCACCCTCCCGAAAGTGCAGCATGGCACGCGCTTATTACCTTCGCGGGTGTCAGAGTGCGCTTTCGGGGAGAAACTCCTCGTCCTCACCCTCGGCCTCCAGCGCCTCGCGGATGACGCGGTAGGCGACGGCCTCGGAGTAACCCTTGCGCGCGAGCAGGGCGGCGACGCGGCGGAACCGGACCTGGGTGTCGAGACCACGGGTCGCGGCGAGGCGCTTGGTCGCGAGAGTGCGCGCGGTCTCGAGCTCGCGCTCGGGGTCGAGCTCCGCGACGGCGACGGCCACCACAGCCGCGTCCACCCCGCGGGTCCGCAGCTCGTGGGCGAGTGCGCGACGGGCGAGGCCGCGGCCGGTGTGCCGACTCTCCACCCACGCCTCGGCGAAGGCCTGATCGTCGATCAGGCCGACGTCGGTGAATCGTTCGAGGACCTCGTTCGCGACGTCCTCCTCGATGCCCTTGCGGGCCATCGCGGCTGCGAGCTGCGCAGCCGTCCGTGGCCCGCGCGAGAGCTGCCGCAGGCAGATCTCCCGCGCGAGCGCCGAGGGCTCGACCGGTTCCGCGGGCGGCTTCTCTCGCTTCTCGCGGCGGCCAAGCGGCTCACCACGCGAACCGCCGGGGGCCCCGACGGACGACGGTGGCGCGTCCGGGTCGAATTCCCGCCGGCTGCGGGATCGCCGTGAACGCGCCGCCATCGTTGTTCTCCCCGGACCGCTCAGAAGTCGGTCGGGGTGTCCTCGTCGACGGGCTTGTCGAGCTGCGCGCCGATGCCGAGCTTCTCCTTGATCTTCTTCTCGATCTCGTTCGCGAGATCGGGGTTGTCCTTCAAGAAGTTGCGGGCGTTCTCCTTGCCCTGGCCGAGCTGGTCACCCTCGTAGGTGTACCAAGCGCCCGACTTGCGGACGAAGCCGTGCTCCACGCCCATGTCGATCAGGCCACCCTCGCGGCTGATGCCCTGCCCGTAGAGGATGTCGAACTCGGCCTGCTTGAACGGCGCGGCCATCTTGTTCTTCACGACCTTGACGCGGGTCCGGTTGCCGACCGGCTCCGTCCCGTCCTTGAGCGTCTCGATCCGGCGGACGTCCAGCCGCACCGACGCGTAGAACTTCAGCGCCCGGCCACCGGTCGTGGTCTCCGGTGACCCGAACATCACGCCGATCTTCTCGCGGAGCTGGTTGATGAAGATCGCGGTCGTCTTCGAGGAGTTCAGCGCACCGGTGATCTTGCGGAGGGCCTGGCTCATCAGGCGGGCCTGGAGACCGACGTGGCTGTCGCCCATCTCGCCCTCGATCTCGGCGCGGGGCACGAGGGCCGCGACCGAGTCGATGACGATGATGTCGAGCGCGCCGGAGCGGATCAGCATGTCCGCGATCTCCAGCGCCTGCTCGCCGGTGTCCGGCTGGGAGACCAGCAGCGCGTCGGTGTCGACGCCGAGCTTGCGGGCGTACTCCGGGTCGAGCGCGTGCTCGGCGTCGATGAAGGCCGCGACACCGCCGTTCCGCTGGGCGTTGGCGACCGCGTGGAGGGCCACGGTCGTCTTGCCGGAGGACTCGGGGCCGTAGACCTCGACGACGCGCCCGCGGGGCAGACCGCCGATGCCGAGGGCCACGTCGAGGGCGACCGAGCCGGTGGGGATGACGTCGACCGGTGCGCGCGTGTCGTCACCGAGCCGCATCACCGAGCCCTTGCCGAACTGCCGCTCGATCTGCGACAGGGCGTTGTCGAGTGCCTTGTCGCGGTCTGGTGCCTGAGCCATGTCTTGCCCCCACCTCGGGTCGTCGGATCTCGTCGGCGGCGACATTTCCATGCGGGTCCGACAACCGGCCCCGCCGTGCTCGGATCTGTGGATGCCGCGGCGTGTGGAAAACGCTAGCTCGAACACCCGTTCGACGAAACGCGCCACGCCGACGGTTCGAACAAATTTTCGTCCCACCCGTCACACCGGGGGTGACACCCCCACCGCGCCGGAAGGGTCAGCAGTCAGCGAGAGCCGCTCAGCGCCGCGACGGCGGGAGCTCCAGCGCGGCGCAGACGGCCCGCCAGACGGTCTTGGTGTCCTCGCCGGCGTCGAGGGCCTCCATCACGGTCCGGCCACCGAGGCCGGCGATCACCGTGTCTCGGGCGTAGGACTCCGCGTACCCGGCCCCGAGTTCGGTCCGCATCCGGTCCCAGAAGTCCGACAGCCGCATGCGGGCCAGTGTGCCCGGTCGGGGCGCACGCGCCGGGCCCGGGAACGACGAACCGCCCCACGCCGGGCGGCGCGGGGCGGTTCGGGAGCAGCGAGAACTAGCTGAGCGCCTCGGCGTCGACGAGTCGCTGCAGGGCGGCGTCCCAGCCCTGGCCGGGGAACTCGGTCGCGAGGGCCTCGAGCTCGGCCTTGATCTTGGCTCCGTGGCCGGCGGCGGCGAGGGTGCGGATCTCCTCGACGAACGCGTCGGAGTTCGTCCGCACGTTCGGGGTGCGCCCGGTGGTGATGTTGCGGATGTACGCGTTCTTGCCCTGGTTCAGCGGGATCACGTACTTGACCTCGCCGAGGACGTTGACTGCGCCGGAAGCGGCGCCGGCACCGGCGCGGACTGACGCGCGTGAGGTCTTTGACTGCTTGCCGGACACGTGGCTCTCCTGCGGAAAAGATCGGGATGTGGCGGCCCATCGTACCCAGCACTCCGGGGTGCCCGTGCCTCCGCGGGGGGCGCGGGACCCGTCAGGGCGTCCGACCGGCCAGCCGGAGCAACGTCTCCAGGTCCGAGCCCGGCGCGTCGCCGGGGGCCGGCGGGTCGAAGAACGGGACTCCCCCGAACCCGAGCGGCAGGGCGTTCTCCGGCCAGACGCGCAGCGCGAACGCCGCCAGGTCCGGCTCGCAGGACTCGTCGAGCCCGAGCGCGCGGGCCAGGTCCCAGGTGTGGACGACGACCTCGACGACCCGGATCTGCAGCAGGATCCGCCCTGGGATGTCGCCGGTCGAGAACGGGACGATCCGCTCCAGCGCCCCGGGCTCGGCGAACGCCGCGGCGCACAGCGACCGGTTCTCCTCCCAGGCCGGCAGCGCGCCGGTGACGAGGGCGTCGATCTGCCGCTCGGCAAGGAAGTCCTCCCGTGTGCCGCCGCGGACGAGGCGGCCGTACCGACCGCCGCCGATGACCACGTGGTTCACCAGGCGGTAGGTGTCCCAGTCGGTGCACGGGGTGGGCCGGTGCCAGTCGGACTCCCCGACCTCCCGCAGCCGCCGGTCGAAGCCGCGGTCCGCGGCGCTCAGGGCCCCCAACACGTTCATGTGATCAGCTTCGCCTCCAGCCGCCGGATCGCGAGCCAACAGGCTCCCGCGCCGAGCGCAATCAGGTACAGCAGGTGCAGCAGCAGCGAGGCGTCGACGGCACCCGTGGTGAGCCCCCGCAGCAGCGCGACGCCGTGGTACAGCGGCAGCACGCGGGCGAGCCAGGCGACCGGGTCCGGGTAGGTCGACAGCGGGGCGAAGGTCGCCGAGAACAGGAACATGGGCAGGACGCCGGTCATCACCCACTCGAAGTCCTGCCATCCGCGGATCAGCGACACCGCCGCCAGGCCGAGGGCCGCGAAGGTGAACCCGACCAGCAGCGCCGCCGGGAGCGCGAGGACCGCCCACCACGACGAGCACAGCCCCAGCGCGGCCATCACCGCGAGGAACGCCGCCGAGTAGGCGCCGCCGCGCATCAGCGTCCAGGTGATCTCGCCGATCGCGATGTCCCGAATGGTGATCGGGGTCGCGAGCACCGCCTCGTAGGCCTTCGACAGGTGCAGCTTGGCCATGATGTTGAAGCTCTCCATGACCGCGCCGTTCATCGCCGACGCCGCGAGCATGGCCGGCGCCACGAATTCGGTGTACTCCAGCGTCCGGCCGCCGGGACCCTCGACGTCGCCGACGAGATCGGCGATCCCGACACCGATCGAGAGCAGGTAGAACAGCGCCTCGAAGAACCCCCCGAGGATCACGAGCACGTGGCCGCGGAAGAACAGCGCGTTCCGCTCGACGACGTGCCGACCCGCCCCCAGCGCCGGCCGGCCGACGCGCGGAAGCGGCGGCAGCACCCGCCCCACCGTGGTCACGGCGCCAACCTCCGCCCGTACATCCGGACGGCGACGACGAAGCCGCCGATCGTCCACGCGAGCAGGTAGGCGACGTGCCCGAGACCCCCGGCGAACGACCCCTGCTCGAGCGCCAGGTCACGGCACAGGTCGACCCCGTGCCAGAGCGGCGTGAGGTACGCCAACTGCTCCACGCCCACCGGCAACTGCGATACCGGGAAGAACGCCCCGGAGAACAGCGACGTCGGCAGCACCACGAAGCGGTAGAACGCGGCGACGCTCATCTCGGTCCGCCGCGTGATCGCGAACGCTGCGACCGGCGCCGCGTGCGCCAGCCCGCAGAGCACCGCCGCCGGCACCGCCGCGAGGACCCACGGCGAGGAGAACGCACCGAACGACGCCGCCACCGCGGTGAAGACGCACACGGACGCGGTCAGCTTCAACGCGACGAACAGCAGGTGCCCCGTCAGCAGATCGCGCACGCGCAGGCGCGTGACCTGCTGCGCGGGGTAGGTCCCCCACCACCGCAGCGCACCGATGACGGGCCAGGAACTCTCCTCGAACCCCTGCTGCATCGCGGTCACGGCGAGGATGCCCGGCGCCAGGAACACCAGGTACTCGACGCCCTGCACACCGCCGGCCCCGACGTTGTCGTCGACCAGCGTCCCGACGCCGAATCCCAGCGCGGTGAGGTACAGCAACGGCGTCACGGTCATCGCGGTGAGCTGGGTGCGCCAGTGCCGCCGGTTGCGCAGCAGCCAGTACTCCATGGCCGGGACGGCCGGCCCGAGCAGCGTGCGCATCAGTCCACCAGCGTCCGGCCGGTGAGACGGAGGAACACGTCCTCCAGCGAGGAGCGCCGCACGAGGACAGAGGCGAGGTTGAGCTCGTGATGGTGCGTCACGGCCGCGGCGGTCGCGTCCCCGTCGTCGGTGTAGAGCAGCACGCGGTCCGGGAGGACTTCGATCCGCTGCGCCAGCGGTGCCAGCACCTCCGCGGGGCGGGCGGTCTCGCCGTCGGCCGGCCGGGCTTCGACGACCTCCCGCGTCGAGTGCGTCGCGATCAGCTCCCGCGGGGATCCCTCGGCCGCGATCCGGCCGCCGTCCATCACGACGAGCCGGTCACACAGTTGCTCGGCCTCATCCATGTAATGGGTCGTCAGAATCAACGTCACACCCGAGCGTTTGAGCTGGAAGAGCCGCTCCCACACGACGTGCCGCGCCTGCGGGTCGAGCCCGGTCGTCGGCTCGTCGAGCAGCAGCAGCCGGGGTCGGTTCACCAGCGCCCGCGCGATCGTCAGGCGCCGCTTCATGCCGCCCGAGAGGGTGTCGACGCGCGAGTCGGCCCGGTCGGCGAGCTGGACGAACTCCAGCAGCTCGTCGGCCCGCGAGCGGCACTCCTTCCACGGCAGCCCGAAGTACCGGCCGTAGATGACGAGGTTGTCCCGGACGGTCAGCTCGCCGTCGAGGCTGTCCTCCTGCGGGACGACGCCCAGCCCGGCCCGGATCGCGGACCCCTCGACCGCCGGGTCCCGCCCGAGCACCCGGAGCAGCCCCGCGGTCGCGGGCGACGTGCACCCGATCATCCGCATCGTCGAGCTCTTGCCGGCCCCGTTCGGCCCGAGGAAGCCGAACGCCTCGCCCGCCCGGACCTCGACGTCGATCCCCGCCACGGCGACCCGGCGCTTCTCCCCCTCGCCGAACGCCTTGACCAGGCCGCGGGCGAACACCAGCGCCCCGGGCTGCGCGTCGACAGCGACCGCCGCCCGCTCGTCCCTGGTCCCGCTCACCGGGGCACGCTACCCGCGGCCGCCGAGACCCTGCTCCTCTGTTCCGCCGTCCGCCGCATGACCGGCCGCCCGCCGGGGGTAAGACCGGCGCATGGAGTGGAACGAGCAGCTGCGTGAGCAGCTCGAGTGGCACTGGAACGCCCAGCT
Organism: Sporichthya polymorpha DSM 43042; assembly: GCF_000384115.1. Lineage (NCBI taxonomy): Bacteria > Bacillati > Actinomycetota > Actinomycetes > Sporichthyales > Sporichthyaceae > Sporichthya > Sporichthya polymorpha. Next base: position 3,875,737 of record NZ_KB913029.1, on the reverse strand, counting down.
CGACGAGACTTACGCCGCCTGGGTCGCCGGCGTGCGCACGTGGTCCACCGAGCAACTCGCCGCCCCCTGCGGCGAACCCGGGTACGAGGACTTCCCGTGCGCCGCCCTGGTCCTCCACATCAACCGCGAGGCGATCCACCACGGTGCCGAGATCGCCCTCCTCCGCGACCTCCACATCCGCCTCGGCTTCTGATCCCCGCCCACCACTGGAGATGTCGTCTCCATGGAGATGTCATCTCCACCGGAGCGCTGGTCAGGCGCGCGCGACGATCTCGCCGTGGGTGATGGAGAGCCAGCCGTCACCGGCGGCGGCCCACTCGGTCCACCCGGCGGAGATCGACTGCAGGTCCCGCTCGGTCGCGTAGCCGGAGTCCAGCGCCTGGGTCGCCATTGCCGAGGAGAGGATCCGGTCGGCCCACATGCCGCCCCACCAGGCGCGGTCGTCGGGGGTCGCGAAGCACCAGACGCTCGCGGTCGGGGTGATGTCGGCGAACCCGGCCGTCCGGGCCCAGGAGAGCAGGCGCCGGCCGGCCTCGGGCTCCCCGCCGTTCGCGACCGCGCAGCGCAGGTACAGCGCCATCCAGTCGTCGAGCGCCGGCGGTTTCGGGTACCACGCGAACGCCGGGTAGTCGCTGTCGCGCACGGCGACGATCCCGCCCGGCCGGGTCACCCGCCGCATCTCCCGCAGGGCCGCGACGGGGTCGGCGACGTGCTGCAGCACCTGGTGGGCGTGGACGACGTCGAAGCTGTCCTCCGCGAACGGCAGCGCGTGAGCGTCCCCGACGGCGAACTCGACGGCCACCTCGGCGCTGGGGAACCCGCGGCGCTCCGCCTCCGCCCGGCACAGGTCAAGCGCCTCGGGGGTCCGCTCCAACGCGGTGACCGACCCGACCCGCTCGCCGAGGTCGAGCGTCAGCGTCCCCGGACCGCAGCCCACGTCGAGGAGGAGCTGCCCCGGTTCCAGATACGGCAGCAGGTACGCGGCCGAGTTCCCCGCGGTCCGCCAGCGGTGGGAGCGCAGCACCGACTCGTGGTGGCCGTGCGTGTAGGTCATCGCGTCTCACTTTCTGAGATTGTTGTCTTACATTCTAAGACCCCAGGGGGCGGACCGCAGCCGGACCAGGCCTAGTGTCGGTGCCGCGGGGCAGGATGGAGCGGTGCCCCCCACCTCCGACCCGTTGGCCGGATTCGCGCCGGCGACCGCGGCGTGGTTCTCCGGTGCCTTCGAGGCGCCCACGGCCGCCCAGATCGGCGCGTGGGAGGCGATCACGTCCGGCCGGCACGCCCTGGTCGTCGCCCCGACCGGGTCCGGCAAGACGCTCGCCGCGTTCCTCTCCGCCCTGGACCGCCTGACGTCCACCCCGCCCCCCGCCGAGCGGGAACGACGCTGCCGCGTCCTCTACGTCTCGCCGCTCAAGGCGCTCGCTGTCGATGTCGAGCGCAACCTGCGCGCGCCGCTGGCCGGCATCCGGCAGGCCGCGCACCGCCTCGGGCTCCCGGAGCCGACGGTCGAGGTCGGCATGCGCACCGGCGACACCCCCGCCGACGAGCGCCGCAGGTTCGCCACCCGGCCGCCGGACATCCTCATCACCACGCCCGAGTCGCTCTTCCTGATCCTCACCTCGCGCGCCCGGGAGTCCCTCGCCGGCGTCGAGACCGTCATCGTCGACGAGGTCCACGCGGTCGCCGCCACCAAGCGCGGAGCCCACCTCGCCCTCTCCCTCGAACGCCTCGACGCCCTGCTGGAGAAGCCCGCCCAGCGGATCGGCCTGTCCGCCACCGTGCGACCGGTCGAGGAGGTCGCGCGCTTCCTCGGCGGCGCCGCCGAGACCGTCGTCGTCAAACCCCCGGCCGACAAGCAGTTCGACATCTCGGTCGTCGTCCCGGTCGAGGACATGCGCGAACTCGGCGTCCCCACCGCGGAGTTCGAGGGCTCCGCCGCGGGCGCCGAGCCGCGGACGTCGATCTGGCCCCACGTCGAGGAGCGCATCACCGACCTGATCGAGGCCCACCGCTCGACGATCGTCTTCTCCAACTCCCGGCGGCTGGCCGAACGTCTGACGCAGCGTCTGAACGAGGCCGCGCTCGAACGCGAGACCGGCGAGACGCTGCCACCCCCGGGTGAGACGAAGCCCCCCGCCCAGCTGATGGCGCAGAGCGGGGTCTCCCGCGGCGCTCCCGAGATCCTGGCCCGCGCCCACCACGGCTCGGTGTCCAAGGAGCAGCGGGCGATCATCGAGGACGAGCTGAAGACCGGCCGCCTCAAGGCGGTCGTCGCGACCTCGAGCCTGGAGCTCGGCATCGACATGGGCGCGGTCGACCTCGTCGTCCAGGTCGAGTCCCCGCCCTCGGTCGCGAGCGGTCTGCAGCGCATCGGTCGCGCCGGCCACCAGGTCGGCGCCGTCTCCCGCGGCGTCGTCTTCCCCAAGCACCGGGGCGATCTCGTCCAGACCGCCGTCGTCGCCGAGCGCATGATGGCGGCTCAGATCGAGGCCATCCGGATCCCGCGCAACCCGCTCGACGTCCTCGCCCAGCACGTCGTCTCGATGGTCGCGCTGGACGAGTGGTCCGCCGACGAGCTGCTCGCTCTCGTGCGCCGCGCCGCCCCGTTCGCCTCGCTCCCGCAATCCTCGTTCGACGCGGTCCTCGACATGCTCTCCGGCCGCTACCCCTCCGACGAGTTCGCCGAGCTACGACCGCGGCTGGTCTGGGACCGGGTCACGGGCACCCTGACCGGCCGCCCCGGCGCGCAGCGGCTCGCGGTCACCAGCGGCGGCACCATCCCCGACCGTGGCCTGTTCGGGGTGTTCCTCGTCGGGGAGAAGGCCTCCCGGGTCGGGGAGCTCGACGAGGAGATGGTCTACGAGTCCCGCGTCGGTGACGTCTTCACGCTCGGCTCCTCCAGCTGGCGGATCGAGGACATCACCCACGACCGGGTCCTGGTTTCGCCCGCCCCGGGCCAGCCCGGCCGGCTCCCGTTCTGGAAGGGCGACTCGATCGGCCGCCCCCTCGAGCTCGGCCGTGCCCTCGGCGGCTTCCTCCGCGAGCTCGCGCGCCTCGACGACGCCGCCGCTCGCGAACGCCTGGCGCGCTGCGGCCTCGACGACTGGGCGACGGACAACCTGCTCGTCTACCTCGCCGAACAGCGGGAGGCGACCACGCACGTCCCCGACGACCGCACGATCGTCGTCGAGCGCTTCCGCGACGAGCTCGGCGACTGGCGCCTCTGCGTGCACTCTCCCTTCGGCGCGCAGGTCCATGCGCCCTGGGCGCTGGCGATCGCCGGTCGGCTGCGCGAGCGCTTCGGGGTCGACGTCCAGGCGATGCACGCCGACGACGGCATCGTCCTGCGCCTGCCGGACATCGAGCTCGACGACCTCGACCTCCCGCACGGCCAGAGCCCGTCGGTGGTCCTCGACTCCGCCGAGGTCGACGCGCTGGTGACGGCCGAGGTCGGCGGCTCCGCACTGTTCGCCTCCCGCTTCCGCGAGTGCGCCGCCCGCGCCCTGCTGCTCCCGCGCCGCGACCCCGGCAAGCGGTCGCCCCTGTGGCAGCAGCGGCAGCGATCGGCCCAGCTGCTGTCGGTTGCATCTGAGTACGCGTCATTTCCTATCCTGCTCGAGACGATGCGCGAGTGCCTGCAGGACGTCTTCGACGTCCCCGGCCTCGTCGAGCTGATGACCGACATCGAGAACCGCAAGGTGCGCGTCGTCGAGGTCGAGACCTCGTCACCCTCCCCGTTCGCTCGGTCGCTCCTCTTCGGCTACGTCGCCGCGTTCCTCTACGAGGGCGACTCCCCGCTCGCCGAGCGCCGCGCGGCCGCCCTCGCACTCGACTCCGCGCTGCTCGCCGAACTCCTCGGCCAGGCCGACCTGCGCGAACTGCTCGACGTCGGCGCGGTCGAGACCGTCGAGATCGAACTGCAGCGCCTCACCGCGGAGCGCAAGGTCAAGGACCTCGAGGGCATCGCCGACCTGTTGCGCCTGCTCGGCCCGCTGACGACCGCCGAGGTGATCGCGCGCGTGGTCGACGGCAACGAGGCCGAGGTCCCCCGCTGGCTCGCCGCGCTCGAAGAAGCCCGGCGCGCCATCCGGGTCCGGATCGCCGGCGCCGAGCAGTGGGCCGCGATCGAGGACGCCGGCCGCCTGCGCGACGCCCTCGGCGCCCCGCTGCCCGTCGGCGTGCCCGAGGCGTTCACCGAGCCCGTCCGCGACCCGCTCGGCGACCTGGTCGCCCGCTTCGCCCGCACCCACGGCCCGTTCCCGGTGGCGGACGTCGCCGCCCGCTTCGGCCTCGGCAGCGCCGTGGCCCGCGGTGCCCTCGCCCGGCTCGCCGCGACCGGCCGCGTCGTCGAGGGCGAGTTCCGCCCCGGCGGCAGCGGCACCGAGTGGTGCGACGCCGAGGTGCTGCGCCGCCTGCGCCGGCTCTCGATCGCCCGGCTGCGGCAGGAGATCGAGCCCGTCGAGCACACCGCGCTCGCGCGGTTCCTCCCCGCCTGGCAGCACGTCGGCGCCGACTCCCTTCGCGGGGTCGACGGCGTGCTGCGCGTCGTCGAGCAGCTCCAGGGCGCCGCGGTGCCGGCCTCGGCGCTCGAGCGGTTGATCCTGCCCGCCCGGGTCGTCGGCTACTCCCCCGCGATGCTCGACGAACTCACCGCCGCCGGCGAGGTCCTCTGGGCCGGCCACGGGTCGCTGCCCGGCGACGACGGCTGGGTCTCCCTGCACCTCGCCGACACCGCCGAGCTGCTGCTGCCCGAGCTCGACCCGGAGACCGAGGGAGGCGAACTCCACCGCGCCGTCCTCGACGCCCTCGACGACGGCCACGCCCTGTTCTTCCGTCAGCTCTCCGATCGGGTCGGCTCCACCGACACAGGGCTCGTCGACGATGGCGCGCTGGTCGCCGCGATCTGGGACCTGGTCTGGTCCGGCCGGCTCACCAACGACACCCTCGCCCCGCTGCGGACGCTGATCGGCGGCCGCGGCGCGCACCGCGCCCGCAAGGCCCCGACCCCGCGGGCCCGTTATGGACGGCCCGGCCGCGCGGCACTCGGCAAGCCGGCGATGCCGACGCGCACCGGTCCCCCGACCGTCGCCGGCCGGTGGTCGCTGCTGCCCAACCGCGAGCCGGACCCGACCCGCCGCGCGCAGGCCGCCGCCGACGCCCTGCTCGACCGCCACGGCGTTCTCACCCGCGGCGCGGTGGTCGCCGAGCGGACGCCCGGCGGGTTCGCCGCGACCTACCGCGTGCTCGCCGCGTTCGAGGAGGCCGGCCGCTGCCGTCGCGGCTACTTCGTAGAGGGCCTCGGCGCCGCGCAGTTCGCGATGACCGGCGCCGTCGACCGCCTCCGGGCCACCCCGCGCGAGGACGCCAAGCGCCGCGGCCAGGCCCTCGTCCTCGCGGCGACGGACCCCGCCAACCCGTACGGCGCCGCACTGCCGTGGCCGGAACGTCCGACCGCCACCGCGCACGGGGAGGTGGCCTCCGGTCACAAGCCCGGCCGCAAGGCGGGAGCGCTCGTCGTCCTCGTCGACGGGGAGCTCGTCCTCTACGTCGAGCGCGGCGGGAAGTCGTTGCTGTCGTGGATCTCCCCGGAGGCCGACGGCTCCTACGACGGCGCGGCCGAGAAGCTGCAGCCCGCCGTCGACGCCCTCGCACTCGCTGTGCGGGAGGGCGCACTCGGCAAGCTCACCGTCGAGCGGGCCGACGGCGCCTCGGTGCTGAACTCCCCGCTCGGTTCCGCCCTCTCCGCCGCCGGGTTCTCCGCGACCCCGCGCGGGCTGCGGCTGCGCGGGTAGGCGCGCGTGCCCGAGGGCGACACCGTCTTCCTCGCCTGCAAGCGCCTTCACCAGGCGCTCGCCGGGCAGCCGGTCACCGCGAGCGACTTCCGCGTCCCCCAGCTCGCCACCGCGGACCTGTCCGGCGCGACCGTCCTCGAGGTCGTCCCCCGCGGCAAGCACCAGCTGCTGCGCTTCTCCCCCGCCGACCGCGACGCCGACGGCGAACCGCTGACCCTGCACACCCACTTCAAGATGGACGGGACCTGGCACCTCTACCGCCCGGGTGCGACGCGCAAGGGCGGGCCCGACTTCCAGGTCCGCGTCGTGCTGACGACGCCGGACTGGGAGGCCGTCGGGTACCGGCTGCCGGTCGTCGAACTGATCCCGACCGCCCAGGAGCACACGGTCGTCGGGCATCTCGGGCCCGACCTGCTCGGACCCGACTGGGACCTCGACGAAGCGTTACGCCGTTTGGGTAGTGCGCCCGAACGCACGATCGGCGAGGCCCTGCTGGACCAACGCAACCTCGCCGGGATCGGCACGCTCTATCGCGCCGAGACGCTGTTCCTGTCGGGCATCCACCCCCGCACCCCGGTCGCCGCGGTCCCCGACCTCCGCGCCGTCGTCGAGCGCGCGCGGCGACTGCTCGAAGCCAACAAGGACCGGCCGGACCAGTCCACGACCGGCGACCTGCGCCGCGGCCGCACCGCCTGGGTGTTCGAGCGGGCCCGTCAGCCGTGCCGGCGGTGCGGCACGCGGATCCGCGAGGAGGCGTTCGGCCCCCGCGGTCAGGAGCGCAAGGCGTACTGGTGCCCACGTTGTCAGCCACAGAAAGTCGCCGAACCTTCCCGGAGCGTCACTGGCGATCACGGGCCTTCCTTGAGACCCTGAGGCATGCGGTGGGTGGTCGACACAGCGGACCCTCACCAGGTCCGAGCCGCCCAACGGGCGTTATGTGACCTTTTGCGTCGTGCCGACGGTGAGGACGACGATCTCGACGCCGCCCAACTCATCCTCTCCGAGCTCGTCGGCAACGTCGTCGCCCACGCCCCCGGGCCGGCCGTCATCGAGCTCGACTGGCAGCCGGCGCACCCGACGCTGACGATCGCCGACTCCGGCGCCGGGTTCGTCGCGGTGCCGACCCTGCCCGCCGATCCCCTCGCCGAGGGCGGGCGCGGGATGTTCATCGTGAACTCCCTCGCCCAGGACGTCCGGATCCACTCGAACGGGTCGGGCACACGGATCGAGGTCGACCTGCCCTGGTCCGCGCCGCCGCGGGTGCCGGGCCCCGGCTCCGCCGAGGGATCCCTCGGCCCGCTGCGCGCGGCGCACCGCCTCGCGCTCGCGCTCCAGCAGGCCGACGGCCCGCCGGCGTTCTACGACGAGGCCGTGGCGACCATCGTCGAGCTGCTCGGCGTCGACCGCGCCTCGCTGCTGCTCTTCGACGACGACGGCGTCTGCCGCTTCAAGGCCTGGCGCGGGCTTTCGGCCCAGTACCGGCAGGCCGTCGAGGGCCACAGCCCGTGGGGTCCCGAGGACGTCGACGCCCGGCCGATCCTGGTGCCCGACGTCGTGGCCGACCGCGCCTGGGACGCCTACCGTCCGGTGTTCGACGCCGAGGGCATCCGGGCACTTGCGTTCGTCCCGCTGGTCCACCGCGACCGGGTGGTCGGCAAGTTCATGCTCTACTACCGCAACGCGCACGAGTTCGACTCGGCCGAGCTCGCGGTCGCGGAGGTCCTCGCCTCGCACGTCGCCCTGGCGCTCGAGCGGCGCGCGGCCGAGAGAGATCTGACCCGGCAGCAGGAACACCTGCAGCTCGCACTCGCCGCCGGCGACCTCGGCACGTGGGACTGGGAGATCCCGACCGATCGCCTGGAGTGGTCCGCGTCGCTGGAAGCAATCCACGGCCTGTCCCCGGGCGCCTTCGCCGGGACGTTCGAGGCCTTCCAGGCCGACGTGCACCCCGAGGACCAGCCCCTCGTCCTCGCGGCCGTCCAGGCCGTCCTCGCCGGCGAGAGCGACGATCAGTACGCGGTCACCTACCGGATCGTGCTCCCCGACGGGACGCACCGCTGGGTCAGCGCCACCGGTCAGTTGCTCCGCGACGCCGACGGTCGGCCCGAGCGCCTCCTCGGCGTCTGTGGCGACGTCACCGAGCAGCGCCGCCTCCTCGCCGCCGAACGCGCCGCGGGCGCCCGGCTCGCGACCCTGCAACGCATCACCGCCGAACTGTCGCGGGCCGTCGGCGTCGACGACGTCGCCGACGTCGTCCTCGGTCTGGCCCTCGAGGAGCTCGGCGCCTCGACCGGGTCGCTGTGCATGATCGACGGCGACCACCTGCGGATCGCCCGCGCCGTCGGCTACGGCACCGAGGTGCTGGACTACTGGGAGCGCTTCTCCCTCGACGACGACCTGCCCGCCGCGCAGGCGGTTCGCACCGCGCGGCCGGTCTACCTCGGCGGCAAGCTCGACCAGCAGTCGCGGTACCCGGCCTTCGACGACGCCCCGCTGGTCGGAGCCGGCTCGCTCGCCGTGCTGCCGCTCGTCATCGACGGCATCCCGCTCGGGGCCCTCGTCATCGGGTTCACCGACACCCGCGATTTCTCGACCGACGACCAGGCCCTGTTCTCCTCGCTCGCCAGCCAGTGCGCCGCGGCGATCGCTCGTGCCGACCTCTACGAGGAACGCGAGCGCGCCCGCGCCGCCGCCGAACGGTCGCGCGCCCGGCTGTCGTTCCTCGCCGAGGCTTCCGCCGAGCTCGGCACCTCGCTCGACTACCAGGCCACGCTCAAGCGCGTCGCCGAGCTCGCGGTGCCGCGCCTGGCCGACGTCTTCACCCTCCACCTGCTCGAAGGCAGCCGCATCTCGCTCGTCGGGCTCGCGACGTCCGAGGCCGACCACCTCGAGCCCCTGCGCGAGGCGCTGTTGACCCGCCCGCCCGCCCTGGAGGACGAGACCGGCACCGGGGCCGTTCTGCGCACCGGCGAGCGCGTGGTCTTCCGCCCCGTGTCCGACGACCTCTGGCAACGCTTCCGCGGCGACCACCCCGACCGGTTCCGGGCCCTCGAGCTCTCGGCCGGTGCGGTCGTTCCGCTGGTGGCGCGGGGCCGCACGATCGGCGCGCTCGGCTTCGCGGTGCGGGCCGGCCGCGAGTTCGACGACGAGGGTCTGCTCCTCGCCGAGGAACTCGCCGCCCGCGCGGGTGCCGCGATCGACAACGCCCGCCTGTTCCACCAGCGCACCACGGCCCTGCGCACCCTGCAGTCGAGCCTGCTCCCGCCCCAGCTGCCGCGCATCGCCGGCCTCGACCTCGGCGCGTGTTACTCGGCCGGCAGCGCCGGCCTCGACGTCGGCGGCGACTTCTACGACGTCTTCCCGCTGTTCGGCAACCGCCACCTCGTCCTGCTCGGCGACGTGTGCGGCCGCGGGGTCGAGGCGGCCAACACCGCGCTGCTGATCCGGCACGTCACGCGCGCGGCGGCGGTCAACCTCCGCAGCCCGGCCGCGATCCTCAACCACCTGAACGAGGTGCTGCTCCGCCACGGCGACGCCGACGGCGACGACCCCCGCTTCTGCACCGTGGTCGTGGCGGTCGTGCACCCGCGCCCGGACGGGACGGTCTCGGTCACCCTCACCCTCGGCGGGCACCCCGAGCCGCTGCTCCGCGACGGCGCCGGCGACCTGCGGCCCGTGGGCGAACCCGGCTCGGTGGTCGGCGCCACCGAGGACGTCTCGTTCACCGACACCCGCGTCCTGCTCCGCCCCGGCGAGAAGCTGATCTGCTTCACCGACGGCGCCACCGAACGGCGCCGCGGCAACGAGTTCTTCGGCGACGACGGCCTCGCCGCCGTCCTGCGCACGGTGACCGGAAACGCCGACGCCGTCGCGTCCGGGGTCGTCGACGCCGTCACTGGCTTCGCCCCGACCGAGCTCGGCGACGACCTCGCCGTGCTCGTCCTCGGGCCGGCGTCACCGGAAGCCTGACGGCCGAAATCCTGACAGTCCGTCAGGCTCTCTGCTCAGTCGAAGATGTCCGGCTGCTCGCGGGAGATGCGTTCCCAGATCGGCTGGAACTGGAACCAGCCGGCGAACTCGTAGCCGACGACGTCGTAGGTCTGCTTGGCCGCCTCCGGGGAGATCTGACGGGGCGGACGGCCGAGCCCGGCCGCCGCGGCGTAGGCGTTGAGCTGGCACTGCGCGGTGCGCTCGAGGGTGAGGAACCACCACGCGGCGCTGTCGACGCTGGTCCCGACGGTCAGCATCCCGTGGTTGCGGAGGATCACGGCCTTGCGAGTCCCGAGCGCCGCGGCGATCCGGCGTCCCTCCTCGGAGTCGAGCACGACACCGGTGAAGTCGTCGTAGACGCCGATGTCGTCGTGGAACGCGCAGGCGTCCTGCGTCAGCATCTCGATCGACATCTCCAGCGACGACAGCGTCTTGCCCGCCGGACCGTGGGCGTGCGCCGCCGCGAGGACGTCCGGCCGCGCCGCGTGCACGGCGCAGTGGATCGCGACCGCGGCGCCGTTGACCATCCGGCCGCCCTCGACGACGCGGCCGTCCTCGTTCACCCGCACGAGGTCCGAGCTGCGGATCTGCGAGAAGTGCGTTCCGAACGGGTTCACCCAGAACGTGTCCGGGGCCTCGGGGTCGCGCACGGTGATGTGCCCGGCAACGCCCTCGTCGAGCCCGGCGCGGGAGAACATCCGGAACGCCGCCGCGAGCTTGGCCTTGCGGTGGGCGCGTTCCTCCGCCGGCGTCGCGAAGCTCGGCGGCCGGGCGACCGAGAGCGGATTGCCGTGGACGTCGGTGGTCGCGGCGTTGGTCGGAACCTGCTCGGTCGTGGTCTCGGTCGCCGTCACGGTGCCTCCTCGCAGCAGAGGCCTCCCATCCTCCCCCGATTCCGCGGCGCCGTCACGGTGCGTCCCGGTCGGCGTTCGGGGCGGCGTTCGGGGCGGCGTTCGGGGCGGCGTTCCGGGCACGCTTCCCCGGGTACGGTCCGACCATGGCGCTCGCGACGTGGAAGGACTTCTGCATCGACGCGGTCGACGCGCACCGCCTCGGCGCGTTCTACGCGGCCGCGCTCGGGCTCGACCTGGAGCTGGAGGAGACCGACGCGGTGCTGCGCGGTCCCACGCCGGCGCACACGGTCTGGATCAACCAGGTCCCGGAGGGCCGGGCCGCGAAGAACCGGGTGCACCTCGACGTGCACACCGGCGACGTCGCCGAACTCGTCGCCCGCGGCGCGACGGTCGTCAACGACACCGACTTCCGCTGGACCGTGATGCTCGACCCGGAGGGGCAGGAGTTCTGCGCCTTCGTCCGCGAGGAGCCGCCTGCGTACCGGCTCTACGAGATCTGCGTCGACACCACGCCCGGCCCGCCGACCGCGGCCATCACGCGGTGGTGGGCGAACGTCTTCGGCGTCGAACCTCAGACTGAGGACGGCCAGGACTGGTCGTGGCTCGGCGACGTCCCCGGCCTGCCCTGCGAGGGGTTCTGCTTCGTGGACGTCCCCGAGCCCAAGACGGTGAAGAACCGCGTGCACTGGGACGTCGTCGGCGACACCGGGGCGCTCCTCGCCGTCGGCGCGACGCTGGTCCTGCCGAAGGGCGAGGGCCGCCGCTGGGACGTCCTCGCCGACCCCGACGGCAACGAGTTCTGCGTGTTCGCGCAGGGTTGACCGGCATCGGCCCGGGTAAGCCGAGCATGCGTGAGCGATTCCCCACCCGACACCGAGCATCCCAGCGGTGACGCCGACAGCGTCGACATCACGTCGCTGATCCTCGACGACCACAACACGTTCCGGCGCGCGTTCGCGGCGCTCGACGACCTGCAGGGTCCCGACGTCGATTCCGCCGGGTTGGAGCAGCGCCTGGCCGAGGTGTGGCAGCCCCTCGCGGACCTGCTCGACGTCCACGCCGTCGCGGAGGAGCAGATCTTCTACCCCGCGCTGCTCCGCAAGGGCGACGAGGGCGTGCCCGAGACCGTCGACGCGATCGGCGACCACAACGACATCCGCGATCCCGTCCGCGAGGCCGCGCAGTACCGCGTCGGCAGCACCGAGTGGTGGGACGCGGTGAATCGCGCGCGGGCGGCCAACACCCACCACATGGGCGAGGAGGAGGACGAGGCCCTCGCCGACTTCCGCCGGAACTCGACCCGCGCGCAGCGCGCCGACCTCGGCCGCCGCTTCGCCGAGTTCAAAGCCACCCACACGGTCGACGACCTCGACACCTCCGACCAGGACCCCCAGCGCTACGTGGCCGAGCACCTGCCCGGCCCGCCCGACGTCTCCCTGCGGATTGGCAGCCTTCGATGACCGACCATCTCCTCCGGAATCTCGCGCCGATCCCGGACACCGCCTGGAAGCTGATCGACGACGAGGCCAAGGAGCGCCTCACGCCGAAGCTCGCGGCCCGGCGACTGGTCGACTGGAAGGGCCCGAGGGGATGGGGCCACTCGGCCACCAATCTCGGTCGCGTACGCCGGCTCGCGCCCGCCGGCGACGCCGCGCGGGGCGAGGAGGTCGACCAGCGAATGGTGCTGCCGGTGACCGAGTTCCGGGTCCCGTTCACCGTGAAGCGCGCCGAGATCGCCGACGCCGCCCGCGGCGCCGTCGACCTCGACCTCGACGACCTGGCCCGCGCGGCCGCCCGGGCGGCGGAGTGCGAGAACACCGCCGTCCTGCACGGGTGGGCGACCGCCGGGATCGTCGGCCTCACCGAGGCGAGCACGCACGACCCGCTCCCGCTCGGCGAGGACGCGATGAGCCTCCCGCACACCGTCGCCGTCGCGGTCGACCGCCTGCGCTGCGCGGGCATCGAGGGCCCGTACGCACTGGCGATCGCGCCGGCCGGGTACACGCGCATCGTCGAGACCACCGAGCAGGGCGGACACCCGCTTCTCGACCACCTGCGCCAGATCCTCGGCGGGGACGTCATCTGGGCGCCCGGCGTCGAGGGCGCCGTGGTGCTGTCCCGCCGCGGCGGTGACTTCGTCCTCGACGTCGGCCAGGACCTCGCGATCGGGTACCGGACGCACGACGCGGAGACCGTCGAGCTCTACCTGGAGGAGAGCTTCTCCTTCCGCGTCATCGAACCCGACGCGGCACTCGCCCTGCGCTGACCGCCGGCCAGGAGCGGACGAACACCCTCTGAGCAGGGACGATCACGCTCCGCGGACCGGTTTCACCGTCTGCAGGCGACGGTGCCCCGATCGGGTGAATTATCCTCGGCTGTTCGCGTGGCGGGCTCGCCGCGCACCGGATCCAGTGGTTACCTCGCGCCGTGAACAGTGCCCGCCAGCCTGCTGACGACCTGGTCGACATCACCGACCTCATCCTCACCGAGCACGACTCGTTCCGCCGGGGCTTCGCGGCGCTCGACAAGGTGGTGGGTCCGGACGTCGACCCCGTTCTCCACGCGCGTCGCCTGACCGAGGTCTGGCTTCCCCTCGCCGAGCACCTGGAGCGGCACGCCGCCGCCGAGGAGGAGGTCGTCTTCCCGGCCCTGCTGCGGTTCGGCAGCAACGCCGAGCACGAGACGCTGGACGCCGTCGGCGATCACAACGACATCCGCGACGCCGTCCGCGAGGCGGCCCGGCACCCGGCGGGCACCCCGGACTGGTGGAAGGCCGTCGATCGGGCCCGGGCCGAGAACTCCCACCACATGACCGAGGAGGAGGACGAGGCGCTGCCCGACCTGCGTCGTCACACGACGCGCGAGCAGCGCCTCGAGATCGGCCTCGCGTTCATCGAAGCTCTGGCGCGGTTGCGGGACCGCCCGCCGGCCGGGAACACCGACCCCCGCGAGTTCCTGGCCCGGCACCGCCAGCGCGGCAGTACCGAGCCCGCCCGGCCGAGCTGAGCCGGCAGCGGGTTCAGCGCCAGGCCCAGCGTCAGGCCAGCGTCAGGCCAGCGTCAGGACGCGTTCTCCGCCTGCCACATCCACGCGGACTTCTCGAGCTCCGCGAGCAGCTGGATCAGCAGGTCCTCGCTGACCGGGTCGGCCTCGCCCACCTCGGGCAGCCGGGTGCGCACGCGATCGATCAGCGCGGTGTGGAGCTCGACGATCTGCCCCACGAGGGCGTCGTCCTTCAGCCAACCCTCGTCGAGCTGGGGCAGGCCGGTCTCCCGCGCGACCGTGGCGGAACGGCCGTCGGGCGAGACCCCGATCGCGGCGAGCCGCTCGGCGACGAGGTCGGTGTAGTTGCGGGCGGTCGTGACGACCTCGTCGAGCTGGAGGTGCAGCGGGCGGAAGCGCGGACCGATCAGGTTCCAGTGCGCCTGCTTCGCGAGCAGCGAGAGGTCAATGAGGTCGACAAGGGTCTCCTGCAGCGCCTCGCCCACGGTCTTCCGGGCCTGGTCGGGCAGGGCACTCGCAATGGCGTACGACATGGTTGGACGTACTCCTTCCGGTTTCGCGTTGTCCCGATACAACGCTTCCCGGACCGGCGATAGTCCACGCCCGGAGGTACCGGGTCGTGTCTTTGGTCACGCGGCGGCGACGACCTCGGGACGGTCGCTGGCGACGGGCGCGGAGACGGACTCGAGCGAGCGGACGTTCGCCGTGGTGGCGAGCTCGGCGGCCGCGAGCGAGTCGCTGACCTCGCGCATGAGGTCGGACATCCGGACCCCGAGGGCGTCGCAGATCGCCGCGAGCAACTCGGACGAGGCCTCCTTCTGGCCGCGCTCGACCTCGGAGAGGTAGCCCAGCGACACCCGGGCTTCCGTGGAGACCTCACGCAGGGTCCGGCCCTGGTCCTGCCGGCGCTGCCGCAGAACGTCCCCGAGAAGGCGACGAAGGAGGATCACACGCTCACGGTACCCGCCGAGGGCCGGTCCAGGCGACGTGTCGTGCACGTGTTCCTCCCAGGGCCGAATTCGCCCCCCGGTCCGGTCCTCCCGTCCGTCCGCTCCTTCGTCACGGAGCGTGAACGGCTCAGGCGTCCCGGGGAAGTCCGAGCAGCTCTCGCCGCAGCAGGTCCAGCGCGGCGAGCACGGTGAGTCGCCGGACGAAGTCCCGCCGTGGCGGCAGGTCCCGGCGGCGGGCGTGCGCCCCGTTCGGCCCCGCCAGCGCCAGGAAGACCGCTCCCGGCGGGTAGTCGCCGACCGGGTCCGGCCCCGCCACCCCGGTGGTCGCGAGGCCGTAATCGGCGCCGAACTTCTCCCGCACCCGCTCGGCGAGCTGGATCGCGACGTCCGCGTCGACCGGACCGCGCTCGGCGAGCAGCGCGGCGTCGACACCGAGGTCCGCCTTCGCCGCGGTGGCGTAGACCAGCACCCCGCCGAGGAACACCGCCGACGAGCCCGGCAGGTCGGTCAGGGCGGCACCGAGCAGCCCGCCGGTGAGGGACTCGGCGACCGCGACCGTCGCGCCCGCCTCCAGCAGCAGCCGTTGCGTCACGGCCTCCAGGGGCGCTCCGTCGCGCGAGTACACCGCGTGTCCCACTGCGTCGACGATGGCGCCCTCGGTGGCCGCGACGGCCTCGGCCGGGCCGCTGAGGCGGACCCGGACGTCGCCGCTGTCGGCGAGGTAGGCGAACCGGACCCCGGTCGCCTCGCCCGCGCGCTGGATCTCCGCGAGCGCGGCCGCGATCGCCGACTCCCCGACCAGCGCCACGCGCAGCGTCGCCGTGACCGGCCGGGGGCCGGGCGCGAGATCGGCCAGCAGCGGCGCGACGGAGGCGTCGAGCATCGCCTGCAACTCCCCCGGCACGCCGGGCAGCGCGAGGACGAGTGCGCCGTCGATCCGCAGCTGCAGCCCGGGGGCGCTGCCCCGCGGGTTCGGGATCAGCGTCGCGCCGTGCGGCACGTCGGCCTGCCGCAGCGCGAGCTCCGGCATCGGGATGTTCCACTCCGCGTACCGGTCCGCCAGCGACTGCACGACCCCGGCGTCGACGTCGAGCCCGACGCCGGCCGCCCGCGCCAGCGCGTCCCGCGTGAGGTCGTCGGAGGTCGGACCGAGACCGCCGGAGCAGAGCACGACGTCCGCGCGGGCGGCGGCGGCGCGCACGGCCGCGACGATCTCGTCGAGGTCGTCGGAGACGTCGCAGACCACCGACAGACCCAGCCCGACCGAGGCCAGGGAGTCCGCCACCCGCGCGACGTTGCTGTTGAGCACGAGCCCGGACAGCAGCTCGTCGCCGACCGTGATGAGCTCGACGCGGGTCACCGGCGCTCGTCCGCCCCGGATCGGGCGGCCCGCCCCGCCCGTGCCTCGGCGCGGGACTCACGGCGCAGACGCAGCGCCCGGAACACGTAGTCCGCGCCGGTCGCGAGGGCGATGACCACCGCCGCCGTCATCAGCGCGGTGGCGAGGTCCTGCAACAGCCCGGTGAACGGCAGCACGTACAGCCCGATCGCGACACCGAGCACGAGCGATTTCAGCTTGCCGCCGCGGCTGGCGGGGATCACGCCGTGCCGGATCACCCAGAAGCGCAGCAGCGTCACGCCGATCTCGCGGACGAGGATCACGATCGTGACCGCCCAGGGCAGCTCGTCCATCGACGAGAGCACGATCAGCGCCGAGCCGGTGAGCGCCTTGTCGGCGATGGGGTCGGCGATCTTCCCGAAGTCGGTCACGAGCCCGTAGCGCCGCGCGAGCTTGCCGTCGAGCGAGTCGGTGAACGACGCGACGGCGAACACGCCCCAGGCCGCCCAGCGCCAGCCCTCGGACTCCCCGTCCTCGTGCAGCAGCACGACGAGGAAGACCGGGACGAGCAGCAGCCGCAGGAGCGTCAGGAGGTTCGCGATGTTCCACGTGCCGGCGGGCGCGACCGGGTCGGCCAGATGATCCGGGCGACCGGGCTCGACCTCGGCCGGCGTGGGTTCGAACATGTCAGGAGGCCTCGGTCACCGTGGCGATCAGGTCGACGCCGTCGGTCCCCACGACCGTGGCCGTCACGATCTGCCCGACCTCGGGCTCCCCTCCGATCAGGACCGTGCTGCCGTCGACCTCCGGGGCCTGGTGCGCGGCGCGCCCCTCGGCCGAGGCCTCGCCGTGCTCGTCGGCCCCCGGGTAGCGGAACGCGTCGTTCTCCTCGACCAGCACGGAGACGACCTCGCCGACGCGGTCCTCGGCGCGGGCGTTGGTGAGCTCCTCGACGAGCCGCGTGATGTGCTCGACGCGTGCGCGGACCTCGTCGGGGTCGACCTTGCCGTCGAAACCGGCGGCCTCGGTCCCGTCCTCGTCCGAGTACCCGAACACCCCGACCGTGTCGAGGCGCGCACCGAGAAGGAACCGCTCGAGCTCACGAAGGTCGGCCTCGGTCTCGCCCGGGAAGCCGACGATGACGTTGGTGCGGATGCCCGCGTGCGGCGCGCGGGCGCGGATCTGCTCGATCAGGCCGAGGAACCGGTCCGTGTCGCCGAAGCGGCGCATGCGCCGCAGCACGTCCGCCGAGGAGTGCTGGAACGACAGGTCGAAGTACGGCACGACCTTCGGGGTCGCCGTGAGTGCCTCGACCAGCGAGGGCCGCATCTCCGCCGGCTGCAGGTAGTTCGCGCGGATCCGCTCGATGCCCTCGACCTCGGCCAGCTTCGGCAGCAGCAGCTCGAGCAGGCGCAGCTCGCCGAGGTCCTTGCCGTAGGACGTCGAGTTCTCCGAGACCAGCACGAGCTCGCGGACCCCGGACTCGGCGAGCCAGGCGGCCTCGGCGAGCAGTTCGGCGGGCCGGCGGGAGACGAACGCGCCGCGGAACGACGGGATCGCGCAGAACGAGCAGCGCCGGTCGCACCCGGACGCGAGCTTGAGCGGGGCGACCGGGCCGCCCTCCAGGCGGGCGCGCAGCGGGCGCGGGCCGGACGCCGGGCCGGTCCAGGCCGAGAGCTCCTCGACCGCGGTCGTCGGGGCGGCGGCCTGCCGCTCGACGGGCGAGATCGGCAGCAGCGCCCGGCGGTCGCGCGGGACGTGGGGGGCGTGCGTGTCGCCGCGCATCGCGGCCTGCAGCCGCTCGGAGATCGCGCTGTAGTCGTCGAAGCCCAGTACGGTGGCCTCGGGCAGGGCGTCGGCCAGTTCGGTGCCGTAGCGCTCGGCCAGGCACCCCACGGCGACGACGGCCCGGGCCTTGCCACCGTCCTTGAGGTCGGCGGCGGCGAGCAGGGTGTCGATCGAGTCCTTCTTGGCCGCCTCGACGAAGCCGCACGTGTTGACCATCACCACGTCGGCGTCCTCGGCCTCCGCGGTCAGCGTCCAGCCGTCGGCGGCGAGGCGGCCCGCGAGCTCCTCGGAATCCACCTCGTTGCGCTGGCAGCCCAGTGTCACGAGGGCGACGGTGGGGGCCGCGGGCAGCGGCGGGCTCTCCGCCCGCGACGCGCGGCGACGCCGGGCGGCGCTCGGGCGGGGGCCCGCGTCGGCCGGTCGCGGGCGGCGCGAGCGGGGGGTCACGGGCTGCAAGTCTAGGCGGCGCAGCACCGTGACCCGCCCAGGCGAGCCGTGGGATGCCCTACGTGAAGAGCGCGTCGATCTTCTCGAAGAGCTTCCAGAGGCCGTAGGTGAACGGCGCCGCGACCCACAGCCACGCGAACACCATCACCGGCTTGAGCTTGGGGTCGATGCCGTTGGAGACGTTCTGCTCGGCCTGTTCCGTGGTGTTCGTCGCGGCGTTCACGATGCGCTCCCGCTCTTCTCGGCGGCCCCGGCGACCTCGGCCACCTCGGCGTCCTCGATCTCCGCTGCGGCCTCGACGTCGCCGACCGGGGCCGGCTCGGCCGCGTCCACGGTCGCGGGCTCGTGCCACTTCGCGTCGACCGGCCGGATCAGCTCGTTGCAGACGAACGCGATGACCAGCAGGACGATGACGATCATGAACGACGGCGTGTAGATGTCCGGGCCGGTCTTGCCGTCGGCGATCCGCTCGTCCGCGATGTTGTTGATGATGAACGGACCGAGCACGCCCGCGACCGACCACGCGGTGAGCAGCCGGCCGTGGATCGCGCCGACCTGGTAGGTCCCGAACAGGTCCTTCAGGTACGCCGGGATCGTTGCGAAGCCGGCGCCGTAGAAGGACAGGATCAGGATGCAGGCGATCAGGAACAGCGGCTTGTTCGCGTCCGTCGTCAGCAGGACGTAGGTGTAGAGCAACGCCCCGACGCCGAGGTACATCCGGTACATGTTCTTGCGGCCGAGGTAGTCCGAGGTGGACGACCACAGGATCCGGCCGAGGGCGTTCGACAGCGACAGGATCGCGACGAATCCCGCGGCGGCCGCGGCCAGTGACGCCGCGTCACCGTCACCGGAGTCCGGGAAGAAGTCGCGGAAGATCGGCGCCGCGCGTTCGAGGATGCCGATACCCGCCGTGACGTTGAAGCACAGGACGACCCACAGGAACCAGAACTGCGGGGTCCGGATGGCGTTCTTCGCCGACACGTTCGCCCTGGACTGCAGGACCCGGTCCTGCCGCGGCGGCTCCTTGCCCGGGTGCCAACCCGGAGCCGGGACGCGGACGAGCGTGTAGCTCATCGTCATGAAGACCGCGTAGAAGACCGCCATCACGAGGAAGGTCTTGGCGATGCCGTCCTGGGCGGTGTCGAGCACCGCTCCGGACAGCGGGGCGGCGCCCTGCGCCGGCGGGGTGATCAGCGCGTCGAACTTCTTGAGCAGCTCGGTGCTGAACGGCGAGGCGAACAACGCGCCACCGCCGAAGCCCATGATCGCGCAGCCGGTCGCCAGACCCGGCCGGTCGGGGAACCACTTGATCAGCGTCGAGACCGGTGAGATGTAGCCGATGCCGAGACCGATGCCGCCGACGAAGCCGTAGCCGACCACCACGAGCCAGTACTGGTCGATCAGGACCGCGAAGGCCGCGATGGCCAGACCCGAGCAGAAGCACAGCGACGACACCGCCATCGCCCAGCGCGGCCCGCGGCTCTCGACCTTGGTGCCGAACAGGGCCGCGGAGACGCCGAGCATGACGATGCCGAGCTGGAACGGCAGCGCCGAGAGCGTCCCGGGGTGGCCGCTGTCGGTCAGCATCGTGGCTTCGAGCGGTTTCTTGAACACCGACCAGGCGTAGGCCTGTCCGATCGCCAGGTGCACCGAGAGCGCAGCGGGCGGGATCAGCCAGCGACTCCACCCCGGCGGTGCGATCGTCCGTTCGCGGTCGAGAAATCCGAGAGCCATACCGCCTCCTGCCGTGCCTGGGCCAGGCTGCGCCGGACGCTACTCGCGGGTCCCGGGCGTTTTACGAACAAACTTCCGAGAAAACGACGGGCGGCGGACAGCTGCGCCGAAAGGGCAGGACGTGCGGGCGAACGGCGCATTTGGAACGCCGAGCGGCCGAAAAGTGACCTGCGCTACTCGCGCGTAGGGCCGTTCGGGTGACCGGCCCGGCCTCCGGAGACGCCTTCACCCACCCGCGCGCCAGGCGTCGACGACCACCGCGACGACGAGCGCGACGCCGTAGAGCAGGGGCAGCAGGAGGCCGATCCCCATCCACAGCGTCAGGTTCACCCGGCCCGGCCGGTTGGCGGCGGCGTAGGCGTCGGGGCGGGGGGCGGTGCCGGTCCGGAGCAGCGCCATCACTCACCACCCCGCAGGCCGGCGAGGACCTCGTCGACGTCGTCGGGGACGACGAGCACGTCGCGGGCCTTCGAGCCCTCGGACGGGCCGACGATGCCGCGGCTCTCCATCAGGTCCATCAGGCGGCCGGCCTTGGCGAAGCCGACCCGGAGCTTGCGCTGGAGCATCGACGTCGAGCCGAACTGCGTGGTGATGACGAGCTCAGCGGCCTGGCAGAGCAGGTCGAGGTCGTCGCCGATGTCGGCGTCGATCTCCTTGCTCGGGCCGGCCGGTGCGGTGACGTCCTCGCGGTACTCCGCGGTCATCTGCTCCTTGCAGTGCTTGACGACCGCCTGGATCTCCTTCTCCGGGACGAAGGCGCCCTGGATACGGATCGGCTTGGACGCGCCCATCGGCAGGAACAGACCGTCGCCCTGGCCGACGAGTTTCTCGGCGCCGGGCTGGTCGAGGATGACGCGGCTGTCGGCGAGGGAGGAGGTCGCGAACGCCAGCCGCGACGGCACGTTGGCCTTGATCAGACCGGTGACGACGTCGACCGACGGCCGCTGCGTCGCGATGACCAGGTGGATGCCGGCCGCGCGGGCGAGCTGGGTGATGCGCTGGATCGAGGCCTCGACGTCGCGCGGGGCGACCATCATCAGGTCGGCGAGCTCGTCGACGATCACCAGCAGGTACGGGTACGGCGTGTAGACGCGTTCGCTGCCGAGCGGAGGCTGGAGCGTCCCGGCGCGGACCGCGGCGTTGAAGTCGTCGACGTGCTTGAAGCCGGACGCCTCGAGGTCGTCGTAGCGCATGTCCATCTCACGCGCGACCCACTGCAGTGCCTCGGCGGCCTTCTTCGGGCTGGTGATGACCGGCGTGATCAGGTGCGGGATGCCCTCGTACCCCGTGAGCTCGACGCGCTTGGGGTCGATGAGGATCAGCCGCACCTCCTCCGGCGTCGCGCGCATGAGGATCGAGACGATGAGGGAGTTGATGCAGCTCGACTTACCGGCACCGGTCGCACCGGCGACGAGGATGTGCGGCATCTTCGCGAGGTTCGCGCAGACGAAGCCGCCCTCGACGTCCTTGCCGAGCGCCACGACCATCGGGTGGTGGTCGTTCCGCGCGGTGTCGGAACGCAGGACGTCGCCGAGCGTCACCCACTCGCGGTCGGTGTTCGGGATCTCGATGCCGATCGCGGACTTGCCGGGGATCGGGCTCAGGATCCGCACGTCCGCGCTGGCGACGGCGTAGGCGATGTTCTTGCTCAGCGCCGTGACGCGCTCGACCTTCACACCCGGCCCGACCTCGACCTCGTAGCGCGTCACCGTCGGGCCGCGGGTGAACCCGGTGACGGCGGCGTCGATGTCGAACTGCTCGAGAACGCCGGTCAGGGCATCGACGACGGCGTCGTTGGCCTTGGTGCGCGCGGCGTGCATCGTGCCGGCGGACAGGGCGTCGGACCCGGGCAGGTGGTAGGTGATGTTCCCGGCCAGGGTGAGCTGCTCACCCCGCAGCGGGACGGCGCCGGCCGGCGGCGGCAGCAGGTCCGGCTCGCCGCCGGGGCTGACGACCGCTCCACCGACGCCACCGACGCCGTCGATCGGCCCGGTCGGCTGGTCGTCCGAGGCCGCGGCCGGCTTCGGGAGCTTCTTGCCGGGCAGAACGACCGGGGTCTCGAACGGCTCGTCGCCGGTGAGCGGGTCGCCGGCCGTGGTCCGGCGGCGCCGCTTGGGCTTGGGCGCGTCCTCGATCTCCTCGCCGTACGGGGCGCCGGCGGCGTCGATCGCCACGTCGCCGCGGCGGCGCTTCTTCGCCGCGGCGGCGACCTCGTCCTCCTCGCGGCCCTCGGGCGGGCCGATGATCGGCGTGGCCAGGGCGCGCAGCCGCTGCGGCAGCTTGTTCAGCGGGGTCGCGGTGACGACCAGCAGGCCGAAGATCGCCAGCAGGCTGAGCAGGACCGTCGCGACGGGCGGCGTCAGCGCCTCGACCAGCGGGCGGGAGACCAGGTAGCCGACCATGCCACCGGCGTCGCGCAGCGCGGCCTCGTCCTCGGGCCGCGGGACGTCCTGGGCGACGGAGACCAGGCCGCAGATGCCGACGGTCAGCGCGGTGGCGCCGATGCCGATCCGCCCGCGCTCGGTCGTCTCGGCGCTGTTGCGCAGCACGTAGAGGCCGAGGACGGCGAGGGCGACGGGCAGGGCGAGGCCGGGCGCCCCGAGGCTGCCGGCGACGACGGCGCGGATGCCCCGGCCGAGGTGGCCCTGCAGGCTCCACCACTCCCCCGCCGCGACGATGACGGCGAAGCCGACCAGCGCGAGGCCGAGGCCGTCCCGCCGGTGCGCCGGATCGAGCTCGCGGGCGGTGTGCCCGATCCCGCGGACGACCGTCCCGATCCCGCGCGCGATCGCGAGGTACAGGCCCTCGACGATCGCCCAGAACCCGAGGATCAGCCCCGTGATCGGGTTGACCTTGAACTGGCTGACCGTCGCTCGGCGGATCGCGGTCTTCTGCATCGCGTCCTTGGGCGCCTGAACCACCTTCGCGGCCCGGCCACCGCCCTTGCTGCGGGCCGCCGGGACCGACTCCTTGCGGGTAGCGGTCGCGCCACGGGAGGAACGAGATGCCATGGGTCGCAGGGTATCTCTGGAGTCCCACCAGTCCCGTGCGCCACGCGGCGCCCGGCCCCGTCAAGAAAGGGTGACACCCCTTACTGCGCAGTAAGGGGTGTCACCCTTTCTTGACAGGATCGTCGGCCGGGGCGGCCGGGGCGGCCGACCGACTGGACCGGCGGGTCAGACGGAGACGACGACCGGGAGGATCATCGGCCGGCGGCGGTAGGTCTCGTTGACCCACTTGCCGACGACGCGGCGGACCATCTGCTGGAGCTGGTGCGGGTCGGTCGTCCCGTCCGCGGCGGCGTTCTGCAGCACGTCGACGATCCGCGGCACGACCGCGACGAGCGCCTCGTCGTCGATGCCGGACCCGCGGGCGGTGACCTCCGGGCCGCCGGTGATCTTGCCGGTGTTGGCGTCGATGACGACGAACACCGACACGAAGCCCTCGTCGCCGAGGATGCGCCGGTCCTTGAGCGAGGCCTCGGTGACGTCGCCGACCGAGAGCCCGTCGACGTAGACGTAGCCGCACGGGACCGACCCGACGACCTGCGCGAGCCCGTCGGCGAGGTCGACGACCACGCCGTCCTCGGCCATGACGATCCGCTCGTCCGGGATGCCGGTGAGCTTCGCGAGGTCCGCGTTGGCCCGCAGGTGCCGCGGCTCCCCGTGCACCGGCATGACGTTGCGCGGCTTCACCAGGTTGTAGAGGTAGATCAGCTCGCCCGCCGACGCGTGGCCGGAGACGTGCACGAGGGCATTGGACTTGTGCACGACGTCGGCGCCGAGGCGCGTCAGGCCGTTGATGACCCGGCCGACGTCGTTCTCGTTGCCCGGGATCAGCGACGACGCGAGGATCACCGTGTCCTGGTCGGTGATGCGGATGGCGTGGTCGCGGTTGGCCATCCGCGAGAGCGCCGACATCGGCTCGCCCTGGGACCCGGTCGAGAGCAGGACCACCTGGTCCTCGGGCAGGTCGTCGATCGCCTTCGGGTCGACCATCACGCCCGGTGGGACGGTGAGGTAGCCGAGGTTCTGGGCGACACCCATGTTCCGCACCATCGAGCGGCCGACCAGCGCGACCTTGCGCCGGTGCGCGACCGCGGCGTCGATGATCTGCTGCACGCGGTGCACGTGGCTCGCGAAGCAGGCGACGATGATGCGCCCCTTCGCCCCCGCGAACACCCGGCTGATGACCGGGCCGATCTCGCGCTCCGCGGGGATGAAGCCGGGGACCTCGGCGTTGGTGGAGTCGACCATGATCAGGTCGACGCCCTCGGTGCCGAGCCGGGCGAAGCCGGGCAGGTCGGTGAGCCGGCCGTCGAGCGGCAGCTGGTCCATCTTGAAGTCGCCGGTGTGGAGCACGACCCCGGCCGGGGTGCGGATCGCGAGGGCGAGCGCGTCCGGGATCGAGTGCGTGACCGCGAAGAACTCGCACTCGAACGGACCGAGGCGCTCGGTCGTGCCGCCGTCGACCTGCAGCGTGTACGGGCGGATCCGGTGCTCCTGCAGCTTCGCCTCGATGAGCGCGAGGGTCAGCTTGGAGCCGATCAGCGGGATGTCGTCCTTGCGCTTGAGCAGGTACGGGACCGCCCCGATGTGGTCCTCGTGCGCGTGCGTCAGGACGATCGCGTCGATGTCGTCGAGCCGGTCGGCGATGTAGGTGAAATCGGGCAGGATCAGGTCGACGCCGGGCTGGTGCGCCTCCGGGAAGAGCACCCCGCAGTCGACGATCAGCAGCCGTCCGCCGTACTCGAAGACGGTCATGTTCCGACCGATCTCGCCGAGACCGCCGAGCGGGACGATACGCAGCGCGCCGGGGCTCAGCGGCGCCGGCGAGGGCAGTTCCGGGTGCGGATGACTCATCGAGCTCTACAGGGCGAGGCCGCCGGCCGCGAGATCGGCGCGCAGGCGCTCGATCTCGGCGGTCGTGGCGTCGACGAGGGGCGAGCGGACCGGGCCACCGGGACGCCCCTGCAGGCCCAGCGCGGCCTTGACGAGGATGACGCCCTGGGACCGGAAGATGCCTTCGTAGATCGGCAGCAGGCCCTGGTGGATCTCCTTCGCCCGCGCGACGTCGCCGGCCACGTACGCGTCGACGAGCTCGCGCAGACGCGGGCCGACGATGTGCCCGACCACGGAGACGAATCCGACCCCGCCGACCGACAGCAGCGGCAGGTTGAGCATGTCGGTGCCCGAGTAGTACGCGAGGTTCGTGTTGGCGAGCACGGTGCTGGCGGCGCCGAGGTCGTCCTTGGCGTCCTTGACCGCGACGATCCGGTCGTGCTCGGCCAGGCGCAGCAACGTGTCCGTGGCGATCGGCACCCCGGAGCGGCCCGGAATGTCGTAGAGGATCACCGGCAGGCCGGTGCTGTCCGCCACCGAGCGGAAGTGCGCGGCCAGCCCGCTCTGCGGCGGCTTGTTGTAGTACGGCGTCACGACCAGCAGGCCGTGCGCTCCGGCCTTCTCGGCCGAGCGCGCCAGCTCCACGGTGTGGCGGGTGTCATTGGTGCCGACGCCGGCGACGATGCTCGCGCGGTCCCCCACGGCCTCGACGACGGCCCGCAGGACCTGCTCCTTCTCGGCGTCCGAGGTCGTCGGCGCCTCGCCGGTCGTGCCGTTGATGACGAGTCCGTCGTGCCCGCCCTGGTCGACCAGCTCGGCGGCCAGACGCGCCGCGCCCTCGAGGTCGAGCGCGCCGTCGCGCGTGAACGGGGTGACCATCGCGGTCAGCACCCGGCCGAAGGGGGTCTCGGGCGTGACGCCGGGCGGAGCGGAAGCGGACGAGGCAGCCATGGTCGTCAACGTACCGTTCCCACCTGCGCCGCGAGGCGCGGGTTGCGCAGTTCCGGCCGCCCGTGCCCGCGGCACAAGCCAATTGCCGAATTGGCTGATCGCGTCGCCGCCCGCTCGGGGGTTTCGGACGGCAACGCGATCTGACCGACAATCGCGCCGGACGGCCCCGGCGTTACGGGCGTGACACCAGCCACTCGCCGGGACGCAGCGAGCGTTCTGCGGCTCAGGGGGCGACGCGTCCGTTGGCGTCGAAGGCCTGGTGCGTCAGCGGCATCAACTCCGCCCAGCGGGCCTCCATGACCTCGGCGACCATCTCGATCTCCCGCTGGGGGAACGAGGGGAACGTCGAGTCCTCCCGCTTGGTCCGCAGCGACAGGAAGTTCATCAGCGCGCGGGCGTTCATCGTCACGTACATCGAGGAGTACGTCGTGACGGGCAGGACGATCCGCGCGACCTCGCGGGCGACGCCGGCGGCGAGCATCTCCTGGTACGCCGCGTAGGCCGTCCGGCAGGCGTCCTGCGTCGCCCGCGTGACGAGCTCGTGCTGCTCCGGCGTCCCGTCCTCGAACGTGTACGCCCCGGGCTTGCCGACCTGGCGCAGCTTGCGCTCGGGGCCGGGGACGTAGAACACCGGCCGCAGCTCGCGGTAGCGGCCGCTCTCCTCGTTGTACGAGGCGATGCGGTGGCGCATGAACTCGCGGAAGACGAAGATCGGCGCCTGCACGTAGAAGGTCATCGAGTTGTGCTCGAACGGGCTGCCGTGCCGGTCCCGCATCAGGTAGCGGATCAGCCCGACCGACCGGGAGGCGTCGGCCTCCACGTCCTCGAGCGACTGCTCCCCCTTGGTCGACACCCGCGCCGCGAACAGCACGTCCGCGTCGCTGGCCGAGGCCTTGACGAGCTCGACGGTCACGTCGCTGCGGAACACCACACCGTCGTCACCGGCGGCACCCGATCCTGCGGTCACGTCCGGCTCCTGCGCGGTGTCCAGCGTCATGGGAATCCCTTCTCGTTGCGGCCTGCCCCAGAATGCCGCACCCCCCTGACAGGCCGACGGCGCCGCTCCCGGTCGGGAGCGGCGCCGTCGCTGTCTCGTGCTGTCTCGTGCTGTCTCGGGCCGAACGCGGGCGTCAGATCGCCGCGTGGCGCCCGCGGCCGCGGCGACGGGTCACGTAGACCGCCGCACCGCCGGCGGCCAGCAGGCCGAGGCCCGCGATCGCGACGTCGCGCGTGGCGTCCCCGTTGCCACCGGTGCCCGGCAGCTGGTTGACCTTGGCGACCTCCTTGCCGGGCTTCCCGGCGCAGGTGACCTGGCTGACGACGATGTCCACACCGACCGCGCCGGCGATGTCCGCCGCGGACGGGACGGCCTTGCGGACCGTGTCGAGCGCGGCCAGGTCGGACCCGGCCTTCTGGCCGGCCTTCTCACCCTTGGCCTCGGACTTGGAGTCGGTCGGCTTGACGTCGGCCGGGGCGGCCGGAGCCGGCGCGGCCACCGGAGCGGCCTCGGCGGGCGCCGGGGCGACCGCGGGGTCGGTGGAGGTCTCCTCGGCCGGCTTCGCGGCCTTGGCGCCCTTCTCCGACCGCTCGGCGCGCTCGGCGGCGGCCGCGGCGTCGGTGTCCTCGGTGACGGTCGCGTCCTCGGTCGCCGTGACGTCCTCGGTGGCGGTCGTGTCCTCGGCCTCGGTGGCCTCCTCGGCGACCGCGGTCTCCTCGGCGGCGTCGACCTCGGCATCGTCCGTCTTCTGGACCGGAGCGGCCTGCTCGGCCTCGGCGGCCGGCGCCGCGGCCTCGGTGCCGGCCTCGGTCTCCGTGGCCGCCTGCGGGGCGGCGGGGGCCGCGGCGGAGGCGCGCACCTCGGCGCGGTCCGCGTCCTGGGCGCCCTTCTTCGGCGTCTTGGCGGCCTTCTGGTCGCCGGTCTTGTCGCCGGTGCTCTTGTCGACGTTGCCGATCAGCTGGTCGAGCGTCTTGCCGGTGACCTCCTCGAGCACGACCTTGACCGACTGGGCGGCCTCACGCACCGAGGCGATGACCGAGTTCAGCGCGTCGTCGAGCGCGGTCGGGGCCACGACCAGGTTGATGTGCAGGGCGGTGACCTGCAGGCCGCCGTCGTCGGTCTTCACCTGCTCGTCGATGACGATCGAGCCCTGAACGAAGGCCGCGAGCGCGTCGGGCAGCTCGATGCGGACGTTGGGACCCGGGTCGACCGGCACCTTGGTGCCGGCGATGGTCAGCCCGGCGATCTGGCTGTCGCCGGTGTTCTGGCCGGCGTCGGAGAGGCAGTCCGCGTTGATGACCTTGGCGCCGATGACGTCACCGAGGACGCCGAGGTTCGCGGTGCTGACGTTGGAGACCAGCTTGCCGTCCTGCACCTCGGAGGAGGCGTTCAGGACCTTGAGGGTGACGAGCTGCGAGAGCTCGGCGGGGAGCTCGAGGAGCGACTGCGTCGCCCCCGGCGGGTAGGTGATGAGCCCGGGAAGAACTTCGTCGAGGATCGTGGAGCCGGCGATGCCGACCTTGGCGCTCACGGCGAGCGCGGAACCCTGGTAGGTCGGCTCGGTGGTGGCAGCGGCGTCGGCGCCCGGAGCGGCCGCAGCCACACCGGCGGCGACGAAGGCCGGAGCGGCGAGGAGAGCCGCAATGCGGCGGGGAGCGCGGAGAGTCATGCGTACCTCGTCGTGACGTCGGCAGGGCGGGCGAATCCGGAGACGATACGCCACATTCCTGCGAAGGAGTCCCATCTGGAGCGGGTTCCGGACGGAATGCTCAGAATTCTCTGCTGTGCGTAGTGGCAACCCGGGGCCGCGTCAAGGCGAAAGTGACACTCAACACCCGTTTTCCACCCTGCGCAAGCGGGCGACCGACCGGACGCCGTCGTGTCAATCACCCAGAAGAGTTTCAGGTGTCTACGGTCGGTCGAGGTCCAGGAAACGCTCGAGACCGACCGTCAGACCGCCGCCCGCGTCGACGATCCGGCGCACCCCGAGCAGGACGCCCGGCATGAACGAGGAGCGGTGCAGCGAGTCGTGGCGGATCGTGAAGGTCTCCCCCTCGTCGCCGAAGATCACCTCCTGATGGGCCACCAGACCCCGGAGGCGCACCGCGTGCACCCGGACGCCGTCCACATCGGCCCCCCGGGCGCCCTCCAGCCCGGTGCGCGTGGCGTCGGGCATCGCACCGAGACCGGCTTCGCGCCGCGCCGCGGCGATCAGCTCGGCCGTCCGCCCGGCCGTCCCGCTCGGGGCGTCGGCCTTGTTCGGGTGGTGCAGCTCGACGATCTCGCACGACTCGAAGAACCGCGCCGCCTGCGCGGCGAAGCGCATCATCAGGATCGCGCCGATGCCGAAGTTCGGGGCGATCAGCACCCCGACGCCCGGCTGCGCCTCGAGCCAGCCCCGGATCGTCGCCAGGCGTTGGTCGGTGAATCCCGTCGTGCCGACGACGGCGTGGATGCCGTTCCGGACGCAGAACTCGAGGTTGTCCATGACCACACCCGGGTGGGTGAAGTCGACGACCACCTGAGCGCCGGCGTCGACCAGTCCCGCGATCGGGTCGTCCTGGTCGATCCGCGCCACCAGCTCCAGACCCTCGGCCGCCTCGACCGCCTCGCAGGTCTGCGCACCCATCTTCCCGGCCGAGCCGAGCACCCCAACCTTGATCGTCATGCGCCCATCCAAGCGCAGAACTGCGCAGGCCTGACGCTCAGGCGGCGAAGGCGGAGGCGTCGTCGAAGGGGCCGATGACGGCGAGGGTCTCGGGGCGGTCGAGGAGGTCGGCGGCGAGGGCCGCGACGTCGTCGAGGGTGATGGCGTCGACCCGGTCGAGGATCTCGTCGACCGGGAGCAGCTCGCCGTAGACGAGTTCACTCTTGCCGAGCCGGCCCATGCGGGAGCCGGTGTCCTCCATGCCGAGGACGAAGTTGCCCTTGAGCTGCCCGCGGGCGCGGTCGAGCTCCTCGGGGGTGATGCCGTGGGCCGCGACGTCGGCGAGCTCGGCCCGGCAGACGTCGAGCACCTGCTCGACCTTCTTCGGCAGGCATCCGGCGTAGACGCCGAACATGCCGACGTCGGCGTAGTGGGCGGCGTAGCTGTAGACGGAGTACGCCATGCCCCGCTTCTCGCGGACCTCCTGGAACAGGCGCGAGCTCATGCCGCCGCCGAGGGCGGTGTTGAGGACGTCGAGCGCGTACCGGCGCTCGTCGGTGCGGGCCAGGCCCGGCACCCCGAGCAGGACGTTGGCCTGCTCCGTGGGACGCGACAGCAGGCGCACGCCGCCGGCGGCCCTGAGGGGCTTGCCGCCGATGCGCGCCGGGGCGGGCGCGTCGTCCGGGTCGCCGAGGGCCCCGGCGGCCCGAAACGCCGCCTTGGTCAGCTTCACGACCTCGGCGTGCGAGACGTTGCCGGCGGCGGTGACGACGAGGTTCGGCGCGGTGTAGCGCCGCCGGTAGTGACCCGCGATGGCGTTGCGGCTCATGCCGGTGATCGAGTCGACCGTCCCGAGGATCGGCCGGCCCAACGGGGCGTTCCCGAGCAGGGCCGCCGCGAACTCGTCGTGAACGGCGTCGGTGGGGTCGTCGGCGTGCATCGCGATCTCTTCGAGGATCACGTTGCGTTCGCCGTCGACGTCGGCCTTCGCGATCAGCGAGGAGGTGACCATGTCCGAGACGACGTCGATCGCCAGCGGCAGGTCGCGGTCGAGCACCCGCGCGTAGTAGCAGGTGTACTCCTTGGCGGTGAACGCGTTCAGCTCGCCGCCGACGGCGTCGAGCGCCGCCGAGATCGCGAGCGCGTCGCGCCGCGGGGTGCCCTTGAACAGCAGGTGCTCAAGGAAGTGGGTGGCGCCGGCGAGGCTGCGGGACTCGTCCCGCGAACCGACGCCCACCCAGATGCCGAACGACGCGGAGCGCGCGCCCGGCATCTCCTCGGTCAGGATCCGCAGGCCACCGGGGAGCACGGTGCGTCGCACCGCGCCCGTCACCGAGCCGTTGGAGCTCCCCGCCGGGAGCAGCGTCCGGGTCGACCCGGGGCGCTGCTCCGCGGCGGGAAACCACTCCTGCCGTTGGGGACGAGAGGTCACTCGGCGTCGCCGGCGGAGTCGTCGGACGACTCCCCTTCCTCGCCCTCGACGACCGGCACCAGCGAGAGCTTGCCGCGCTGGTCGATCTCCGCGATCTCGACGAGCAGCTTGTGCCCGACCGAGAGCACGTCCTCGACGTTCTCGACGCGCTTGCCGCCGGACAGCTTGCGGAGCTGCGAGATGTGCAGCAGCCCGTCGCGGCCGGGGACGAGCGAGACGAACGCGCCGAACGTCGTCGTCTTCACGACGGTGCCGAGGTAGCGCTCGCCGACCTCCGGCATCGTCGGGTTGGCGATGGCGTTGATCTGGTTGCGCGCCGCCTCCGCCGCCGGGCCGTTGGTGGCACCGACGTAGATCGTGCCGTCGTCCTCGATGCTGATGTCGGCACCGGTGTCGGCCTGGATCTGGTTGATGATCTTGCCCTTCGGCCCGATCACCTCGCCGATCTTGTCGACCGGGATCTTGATCGTGATGATGCGCGGCGCGAAGTCGCTCATCTCGTCGGGGCGGTCGATCGCCTCGTTCATCACGTCGAGGATGTGCAGCCGGGCCTCGCGGGCCTGGGTCAGCGCACCGGCGAGGACCGAGGCCGGGATGCCGTCGAGCTTCGTGTCGAGCTGAAGGGCCGTCACGAACTCCTTGGTGCCGGCGACCTTGAAGTCCATGTCGCCGTAGGCGTCCTCGGCGCCGAGGATGTCGGTGAGCGTGGTGTACTCGCCGCCCTCGTAGACCAGGCCCATCGCGATGCCGGCGACCGGCGCCTTGAGCGGGCAGCCGGCGTTGAGCAGCGACAGTGTCGACGCGCAGACCGACCCCATCGACGTCGAGCCGTTGGAGCCGAGCGCCTCGGACACCTGACGGATCGCGTAGGGGAACTCCTCACGCTTGGGCAGGACGGGCAGCAGGGCCCGCTCCGCCAGCGCGCCGTGGCCGATCTCGCGGCGCTTCGGCGACCCGACGCGACCGGTCTCACCGGTCGAGTAGGGCGGGAAGTTGTAGTTGTGCATGTAGCGCTTGGTCTTCTCGGGGTTGAGCGTGTCGATCATCTGCTCCATGCGCAGCATGTTCAGGGTCGTCACGCCCAGGATCTGGGTCTCGCCGCGCTCGAAGAGCGCCGAGCCGTGCACCCGCGGGATGACCTCGACCTCGGCGGTGAGCTGACGGATGTCCTTCAGCCCGCGACCGTCGATGCGGATCTTCTCCTTGGTGATCCGCTCGCGGACGACCTTCTTGGTCACCGAGCGGAACGCCGCGGAGATCTCCTTCTCGCGACCCTCGAACTGGCCGACGAGCTTCTCCATCGTGACGGCCTTGACGCGGTCCAGCTCGGCCTCGCGCTCCTGCTTGCCGGCGATGGTCAGCGCGGCGGCGAGCTCCTCACGGGCGGCGGCCGTCACGGCCTCCAGCACGTCGTCGCTGTAGTCGAGGAAGATCGGGAACTCCGCGACCTCCTTGGCCGCGCGGGTCGCCACGTCGCTCTGCGCGGCGCACAGGACCTTGATGAATGCCTTGGACGCCTCGATGCCCTCGGCGACGACCTCCTCGGTCGGCGCGGTCGCGCCGACGGCGATCAGGTCGATCGTCTCGGTCGTGGCCTCGGCCTCGACCATCATGATCGCGACGTCAGTCTCACCATTGGCGGACTCGAGGACGCGACCGGCGACCACCATGTCGAACACGGCGCGCTCGAGCTCGGAGTGCCGCGGGAACGCGACCCACTGGTCCTCGATCAGCGCGACGCGGACGCCCCCGATCGGGCCCGAGAACGGGATGCCGGAGATCTGGGTCGACATCGAGGCCGCGTTGATCGCGACCACGTCGTAGAGGTCGTCCGGGTCCAGCGCCAGGATGGTCTCGACGATCTGGATCTCGTTGCGCAGGCCCTTGGCGAAGCTCGGGCGCAGCGGACGGTCGATCAGGCGGCAGGTGAGGATCGCGTCCTCGGACGGGCGGCCCTCACGACGGAAGAACGAGCCGGGGATCCGGCCCGCGGCGTACATGCGCTCCTCGACGTCCACCGTGAGCGGGAAGAAGTCCAGGTTCTCCCGCGGGCTCTTCGCGACGGTGGTCGCGGACAGCACCATCGTGCCGCT